>CAZDDB010000090.1:0-12590 GCA_964504105.1 uncultured Acidobacteriota bacterium | reverse complement strand
AAGATGTGTTCCGGTAGCGATTGCCATTGTTATATCTAACCAAGGAAACTAACTAATGATCTCATTCAGACCCTCTACGACTTGATCTAGCTCCTCCGGGGACACTCTACCAATCCTCTTTCCCAATCGTTCCACTGATAGTGTGCGAATCTGGCTGATTTTTACACAGGAGCGCTTGGGCAGCCTTCCACTTACAAGCTCCAGTGTCAGTGGAAAACCGGCGCGTTGAACCTGACTGGTGATGGCAACTGCGATGACAGTACCCGAACGCTGATTGAAGATATCATGGCTTAGAATCAGGACTGGCCTAAGCCCAGCTTGCTCTGATCCTCTGACAGGGTTCAAGTCGGCCCATACGATGTCACCCCTTAGTATTCCGGCCATTGGTCCAACTCTACACCAAATCCCTCTTCAGCCATGGCTTGTTCGAACTTCGGATCCAGTTTTGCACATTCGCGCGCCAGTCGCGTTCGTTCCAGTCGTTCCAGCTTTTCCTGAACTGACGCCTGGATCGCCCTGCTTCGGTTCTTAAAAGCGCGCTTCCTGATCAGGTGGTCCAGCTTCGCCAGCGTCTCCCTTTCTAACGTGATTGCTACCTTCGCTGTGCTCATAGAAATCCTCCGGTATTACAATATGTCATACCCAACGAAAAGCAACTTTTATGCTGCGGCAGTAATTGAGTGTCTCCTTGTCTCCGTCTTTGCGCTTTGCGGGAAATCCTTTTGAGCTACAATAATGGAGCCATGCAAGTATTGCGAACGAACGAATTGATAAAGAGTTACAAGGGCCGGGCTGTCGTTCGAAATGTGGACGTCTTTGTTCATCAAGGGGAAATTGTTGGTCTTCTCGGTCCCAATGGCGCAGGGAAAACAACCACTTTTTACATGATCGTCGGGCTGACTCAACCCGATTCCGGAAATGTATTTCTGGATGATCTGGATATTACCGAGCTCCCGATGTATCTGCGGGCGCGGCAGGGAATCAGCTATCTCCCCCAGGAGCCATCTGTGTTTCGCAAACTCACTGTTTATGAAAACATCATGGCAATCCTGGAAATGATGCGGCTGAGCAGACAGGAGCGGACCCAACGGACTGCGGAGCTGCTGGCAGAACTGGGAATTGAACATGTGGCAAACAGCAAAGCATACACATTATCCGGCGGGGAGCGGAGAAGAGTCGAAATTGCACGCGCACTTGCCACAGCCCCTTCCTTTATGCTTCTGGACGAACCTTTTGCAGGAATCGATCCTATCGCAGTGGCTGATATTCAGGGCATTATCGCAAAGCTGCGTGATTCAGGAATCGGCGTTCTGATCACCGATCACAACGTCCGCGAAACCTTGAAAATCACTGACAGAGCCTATATCATAAACGATGGGGAAATATTCCGCAGCGGCTCTCCGCTCGAGCTTTCGATTGACCCCGATGTGAGGAGAGTTTACCTCGGAGAAACGTTCAAGTTGGATTAGGTTCCATGTCGATTCAACAGAAACTCCACCTCAAACTTGGGCAAAAGCTGCACATGACGCAGTCATTGCAGCAGGCAATCAAGCTTCTTCCTCTCGCCCGACTCGAACTGGCCAACTATCTTGCCCAGGAAATGCAGATCAATCCGGTGCTGGAAGAGCAGGCGCTTACACCCGAAGAAGAGGAATATGATTCTGAAACGGAAATGCAGGAGGCCCAGGAATCCTCTCCGCCGGAGAACTCCAAAGAAAATCATGTGGAGGACACGTTCGATTACGAAGCGTTCTTGCGCGATTATTACGATTTCAGCTACGCGCCCGTTACCCGTGAAATCATCGAGTATCCTTCATATGAAAATACTCTTGCCGACGCCACTTCGCTTTCTGATCATCTGGAGTGGCAGATCAGTCTTTCTCCTCCACCGGAACCTGTGCTTACTATCGCACACGAAATCATAGGAAATCTGGATGACAACGGGTATCTGAAGATGCCTCTGGAGGAACTGGCGCTGAGTGAGAATTTTCAGATGAAAGACGTCGAACAGGCGCTTGCGTTTATACAGCATCTGGATCCTGTGGGTGTAGGCGCTCGTGATTTGAAAGAATGTCTCTTGATCCAGGCGCACCATTACGGGTTCAGTAATACGCCGGTGGAAACGATGATCCTGGACCATCTGGATCTGCTGAGAAACCACAATTATTCTGAGCTGGCAAAACGGCTGAAGTGTTCGCTGCAAGAAGTGCAAAAATGGATCGATATCATCAAGCATTTTGATCCGCTTCCCGGCGCAAAGTACAGCTCCGCAAAACCGCAGTATGTGACCCCGGATGTATTTGTGGTCAAGGTAGATGGAGAATACAAGGTGATTCTCGACGATGACGGCGTTCCACGGCTGAGGATCAACCCGATGTATAGAAAGATGCTGGAAGAAAAAGATAGGAATTCACAGGAAACGATCAATTACGTCAAGGACAAGATCAAATCCGCGCTCTGGCTGATCAAAAGCATCGATCAGCGGCAAAAGACAATTTACCGGGTGGCGGAAAGCATCGTCAGGCATCAGCGCGGGTTCCTGGATCACGGGATCCCTTTCCTGAAACCTCTGATCCTGAAAACTGTTGCGGATGATATTGGAATGCATGAATCCACCGTCTCGCGCGCCGTTACCAACAAGTACATGCACACACCGCAGGGTGTTTATGAAATGAAATTCTTCTTCCACAGCTCGCTGTCCAATGCGCGTGGAGCGGATATCAGTTCTCTTTCGATCAAAGAAAAAATGCGAAAGCTGATCGAAGTGGAGAACCCGGGAAAGCCGTTGAGCGACTCCGACATTACCGCGATTTTTCAAAAGGAAGGACTAAAGATTTCACGAAGGACAGTGGCTAAGTATCGCGAAGACATGAAGATTCCGCCTTCGCACCAGCGGCGATCGGTGATAACAAAGGAAGCGCCACAAGACCTGAACCAATAAGCGTCCATCGGAACGGCAGAGGAAACTATGAACGTTGCATATACCACTCGCGGTTTTGAACTCAACGATCAAATCAAGCGTTACAGTCAGCAAAAACTTAAAAAAATAGAATCCCTGGATGAACTGATCGATATCTCTCTAACTCTGGAGCATTCGCGTCATTTGTACAAAGCAGAACTCCTGGTTCACAACAGGAATGCCCGGTTCAATGCGATTGAATCCACCCCTGACCTGTTCAAATCGATCAATGCCGTGATCGATAAGATCCAAAAACAGGTTAAGAGGCATAAAGAAAAGCTGATCGGAAGAAAGAGAAAGGCGCCCGAACGCAGAAGAACAAGAATTGCGGAGGCGACCCCGGAAATGACCGCCGAACCCCGCATCATCCGCGCCAGAAAACAGGACGTGAAACCGATGTCACAGGAAGAAGCGGTATTGCAATTGCAATTCAGAAAAGAGCCATTCCTGGTTTTTCGGGATACACAATCCGACAGAATCATATTGCTTTTCCGGCGCAAGGACGGCAACTACGGTCTCATTGACTCGGAAATATGAATCAGGATTTGAACCGCAAAGACCGCAAAGACCGCGAAGAAAAGGAATTTTTTCTTCCGCTTTGCGCCCTCTGCGGTCTTTGCGGTTATTCCTTATGAAACTAAGTGAGATTGTTTCGGAAGATCTCGTGCTTCCGTCATTGAAAGGTACCGATACGCCTTCGGTGCTTCATGAGTTTGCAGACGTAGTGTGCGCAGCGGGAAGGTATCCGGATGCCGGCGTGCTGTTTGAGCGGCTCTTGGACCGCGAGAAGCAGGAAAGCACGGGCATCGGAAACGGAATCGCCATCCCGCACTGCAAGATCGAAAACCTTCAACAGATCTTTCTCGCGATAGGGTACTCTTCCGCAGGAGTCGACTATCGCGCGATGGATGGCCAACCAACGTACTTCTTCTTTTTGATTGTTTCTCCAGCCAACGCCTCTGTGCTTCATCTGCGCATGCTGGCGGCGCTCTCGCGTTTGCTCCGGTCCCCCCATTTTATGGCAGGCTTGAAACAACGGCCCGGGAAAATAGAACTCATTGATTTGATCCGCCGGGAGGAAGAAGAAGCTCGCGTAACTCCCTGACTTATGCCGGAAGATACAGATCGCCCTTATATCCATGTATCGGAATTGCTGTCCGAAAAGGCGGCCCCGCTCACATTGCAACTGGTTGCAGGAAAAGAAGGGCTCGGCAAAAAGATCAACTTTCCCAAGATACAAAAACCCGGACTGGCTCTCACCGGCTTTATCGAATATGTGCGTCCGGGACGAGTCCAGATTTTGGGAGAAAGCGAACTTGCTTTTCTGCGGCAGTTTGACCAGAGCCGCCGCGAAGAAGTGCTGCGGCAATTGTGCTCGGTGGACATCGCCTGTTTCATCATTACGCGAGGACAGGAGCCTCCACCCGAAATCATCCAGGAGGCGGAACGTCATCAAATCCCGTTGATGGTCACTCCCTTTGTTACCTCCGTCTGCATCGAAAGAATCACCGCTTTCCTGACAGACATGCTGGCACCGAGAACGTACATGCACGGAGACCTGCTCGATATATTTGGCCTCGGCGTTCTGTTGATCGGCGAGAGCAGCATTGGAAAGAGTGAGTGCGCGCTGGACCTCATTGTGCGCGGCCACCGGCTGATTTCGGATGACATCGTGATCATCAAGAGAGTGACCGACTCGATCATGATCGGAACCGCACCCGATCTGATCCGCTATCATATGGAGCTGCGCGGATTGGGAGTCATCAATATCAAAGACCTTTTTGGAATCTCCGCGATCAGCCTTTCCCAAAAGGTGGAACTGGTTGTTTCATTGGAACGCTGGAAACCGGACGTAGAATACGACCGTCTTGGATTGGAAGAGAGCCATTACGACGTTCTGGGAGTGGATTTACCCCTGATACGGATGCCGGTCGCCCCGGGTCGCAACATCGCGATCCTGATCGAAGTCGCTTCGCGCAATTACTTGCTTCGCGCTCAAGGCTACAATGCCAGTAAACAACTTGCCCAAAAGATCAACGAAATCGCGGAGGGGCGCATCCATAAATAACTATGGAACAGCAGTCCGCAACCCAGTTCTTGATTATTACGGGACTCTCGGGATCCGGAAAAAGCGGCGCCATCAAATGCTTTGAAGACCTGGAATTTTTTTGCGTGGACAACCTGCCTGCAAAGTTGATCCCTACATTTGTGGAACTGTGCACCAAAAAAGGAGAAGAGATTAGCCGCGTCGCGCTCGGAATGGATATACGGGAACGCGATTTTCTCCTCGATTTTCCGGAAATCTACAACAGAATGAGGCAACGCTACAGCTTCTCCATTCTCTTTTTGGAGTCCTCCGATGACGTCCTCGTCCGCAGATTCAGCGAAACAAGACGCCCTCATCCGCTCGCCTTTGACAGACCCGTGCTGCAAGGAATTTCGGAAGAAAGAGAACGGCTGAAAACAATTCGTGAAATGGCGGACATCATCATCGACACATCCACAATCAACATCCACGAGCTCCGTGAACACATCAATAAAATCTATGCGCCCACCGGCGAACAAAAACCTCTCGTGATTTCCATTGTCAGTTTCGGCTATAAGCATGGCGTCCCTTTTAACAGTGATCTCATTCTGGATGTCCGCTTTCTGCCGAACCCTTATTTTCATCCTGAATTAAAAGACAAAACAGGACTTGATTCCCGGGTCAAAGAATTTGTCCTGTCCTCCGCGGACTGGGATGAGTTCCGCGTCAAAATTCAGGACCTCCTATCCTTTCTGCTGCCCCGCTACACGCGGGAAGGAAAGACATATCTGACGCTCTCGATCGGCTGTACGGGAGGAAAACACCGTTCGGTTGCGATCGCAGACTATTTGGAAGATTTGCTCCGGAAAGAGGGACATCAGGTCCGCTGCAAACATAGAGACATCCAGAAGGAATAAAGACTAAAATAGAAGGATGCGGCTCCCGCCTGCGGCGGGCAATCGAAAGAACAAGGAGACGGAAACAATGGTTGGTATTGTCATTGTGACTCACGGAAGGCTGGCCCAGGAGCTCGTGGAGACAACAAAGATTATCGTAGGCAAGAACGTGGATCACATCGTGCCGATCAGCGTCGGCTGGAACGATGATATGGCGGACGTCCAGAAGATCATCGCATCCGCGATTGTAAAAGTAGACCGTGGTGAAGGTGTCTTGATTCTGACGGACATGTTTGGGGGGACCCCGTCGAATATCAGTCTCTCTTTTATGTCGGAAAAAGTGGAGATCATTACCGGCGTGAACCTCCCCATGCTGATCAAGATTATCAATGTGAGCGACCGCTATAATTTGAAGGAGCTGTCGCATTTAATCACCGAACAGGGAAAGAAGAGCATTTATTTAGCCAGCGAGATTTTGTCGCTACAGAAGTAAGGGCGCATGCCATGCGCACCTACAAAACCAAGTAGAGAATGTTGGAACGGGATATCGAGATCCAAAACAAGAAAGGACTGCATGCGCGCGCTGCATCCAAACTAGTGCAGCTTGCGGCCAGGTTCAAAGCCCAGATCTATCTCTCCAGAGACGGGCAGAAGAGCGACGCAAAAAGCATCCTGGGCGTTCTGGTTCTGGCAGCCCACCAGGGATCCTATCTAACGATCTCGGCAGAGGGGGAAGACGAACAGGACGCCATGAATCAATTGTGCGATCTGATCAACCGTAAATTCGATGAAGGCGAATAGATGAGAAAGAATATCTACAAGGGAACCCCAATTTCTCCGGGGATCGCCATGGGTAGATGTCTGTTGTTGGAAAAACAAAGGATGCCGGTGTTTCGTCTGGATCTGGATGACAACCAGATCGAGGCAGAAATCGGGCGTTTGCAGCAAGCGATTGAAAAAGCCCGCATACAACTTTCTACGCTCAAGGAACAACTCAGCGCAAGGTTGGGAAACGAACACGGCTACATCATGGATGTGCAGCTGATGATGCTGAGCGACAATTTGCTGGTGGGAACCACGACTGAAATCATCCGTGACGAAAAAGTCAACGCGGAGTGGGCGCTGAATGAAACAGCATCTCGGCTGACCGGCATCTTTAACAACATGAAGGATGAGTATTTGCGGGAACGTGTGGCGGATGTCCAGGATGTGATTGACCGTGTGCAGGCCAACCTGGCCCAGATCAACGTGCACCAGCTGAACGAGTTTGATGAGGATGTAATCATCCTGGCGTATCAGATGAGCCCTTCGGATATTGTAGAGCTAAACAATACGCGCGTTGTCGGATTTGCTACCGAAATGGGGGGCAAAACCAGCCACACTGCCATCATTGCGCGCTCTCTGGAAACGCCTGCCGTTGCCGGGATTCCCGGCATCGGAAAGGTGGCCAATTCGGGAGAAGCGATCATTGTAGATGGCTTTGAGGGCATGCTGATTGTCGATCCGACACCGACACAACGGCGGGAGTATCAGAACAAGAAGCTGTATTACGAGGAACACGCCACTCTATTGATGTCCGTGAAGGACCGTCCTGCGATTACAAAAGACGGACGGAAAGTCGTGATTCAGGCAAACATCGAGCTTCCGGAGGAGCTGGAAAATGCAATCCGCTCCGGCGCGCAGGGAATCGGCATCTACCGTTCCGAATTTCTGTATCTTTCCAATCCGGACCGGCTTCCCACTGAAGAAGAGCACTTTCAAGTGTACCGGACCCTCGCGGAAAAGGCGTACCCGCATTCGGCAATCGTGCGGACTGCCGATCTCGGAGCCGAGAAATTTACTCCGGCGATGGGAATGCACCCCGAACCAAATCCTGCGCTCGGACTGCGCGGCATCCGGTGGTGTTTGCAGAGAAAAGAGATTTTCAAGATCCAGCTGCGCGCTTTGCTCCGGGCCAGCGTTTACGGAAGACTCAAGATCATGTTTCCCATGGTTTCCGGAGTCAATGAGCTGCGCGAGGCAAAAGCAGTCCTGGAAGAAACCAAGGAAGAACTCAGTCTTTCCAAGCAGGAATTGAACGAAAGCATTGCGGTAGGAATCATGATTGAAGTGCCGTCCGCGGCTCTGGCTGCAGATGTGCTGGCCCAGGAAGTGGATTTCTTCAGCATCGGCACAAACGATCTCATCCAGTACCTGCTGGCCATTGACCGCAACAACGATCATTTGTCTTATCTCTACGATCCAATCCACCCGGCCGTCATCCGTATCATGAAGTATGTAGTCGATAAAGCGCATGAGGCAGGAGTAAAAGTGGGGATGTGCGGTGAGATGGCCTCCGATCCACAATATCTGATCTTGCTTCTGGGTCTGGGTCTGGATGAACTGTCAATGAATCCGGTCTCCATTCCGTTGATCAAGCAGATGATCCGCTCCCTGAACTACTCCGATGCCCGGGAAATCTTTGAACATTGCCTGACGCTGGCGACAGCTCAGGACACCAATGAATACTTGCTCGAAAAAATCAACCAGTTCTTCCCGAGCGGCTTCTTTGCCTCGCCACGCGGCTCCACGATGCTATAATGGATATTACGGCCTAACATGATGCGACTGGGGAAGATCGCTCAACTTTTGGACTGCAAACTGGAAGGAAATCCAGACGTGGAAATCCTGGGAGTCGACCGGATTGAAACAGCCGGTCCGGGAATGCTCACGTTTGTTGCGAACCGGAAGTATCTTTCCAAGCTGAAACAGACCCGCGCCGATGCTGTCATTGTTGACTTCACGACAGACTGCAATGGAAAAAACATCCTGAGGCACTCAAACCCGTATCTGACTTATGCCAGAGCCCTCGAGCTCTTTTATAAACCTTACAGGCCTGCCGCCTCGATCTCCCCGGATGCGCGGATCGCGAAATCGGCGAGAATCGGCCAGAATGTTTATGTCGGACCGTTCGTTTCCATCGATGAAGATGTTGAAATCGGAGACCGCTGCTACCTCTTTCCTCACGTATCCATTTATCGAAGCGCCCGAATCGGAACGGACTGCATCATTCATTCCAATGTCTCTATCCGCGAAGAAGTGGAAATCGGCAATCAGGTTGTCATTAAGAACGGCGCCGTGATCGGAAGCGACGGATTCGGGTTTGCGCAGCAGGAGGATGGCAACCACTACAAGATCATCCAGACAGGGAAAGTCTATTTGGAGGATGGTGTGGAAATCGGGGCAAACACGACCATCGACCGTCCCGCAATTGGAGAAACCAGGATCCGGAAAGGAGCAAAAATCGACAACCTGGTGCAAATCGGTCATTCGGTCGATGTGGGAGAAAATTCTGTGCTGGTTGCGCAGGTGGGAATTGCAGGAAGCACCAGAATCGGAAAGAACGTGATCCTTTCAGGCCAGGTGGGTGTTGCCGGTCACCTGGAAATTGGCGATGGTGTCATCGCAACTGCCCAAACGGGGATTCCCAATTCAGTGAAGGAGAACAGTTTGATTTCCGGATATCCCGCAATCGATAACCGAGCCTGGTTAAAATCCAGCGCCGTCTTTCAGCGCCTTCCCGAAATACTTCGGGAATTACAGGTGCTGCAGGCAAAAGTGGAAGAACTCGAGAAGAAACTGAATCAGAAGTAATCCACGTTTTGATTCCTATGAACGAGATCCTGCAGACTCCATGTCGTTGACACCAACCGGCGCCGAGCCGGATCCTCTGCCGGCTGAAGTAGAACTGCACCCGAAAGATCCCAGGGGACGCTATCTGTATCTTCTCTCACTGGCGGCTCTCGGGATCGTCTACGGAGACATTGGAACCAGCCCCTTATACGCTTTGCGGGAATGCTTTCACGGGCCACATGGGATGGCTCCTGAACCCGAAAATGTTCTCGGCGTCCTTTCGTTGATCTTCTGGTCACTCATCGTAGTCATTTCCATCAAGTATCTGGTCTTCGTGATGCGCGCTGACAACCGGGGAGAAGGTGGAATTCTTTCGTTGATGTCGTTGATCCGGCCGGTTCACGGATCGATACGGCGTGGCGGTTGGGTTGTTGCCTTAGGCCTGTTTGGCGCAGCGTTACTGTACGGGGATGGAATCATCACACCGGCTATTTCTGTCTTGAGCGCCATGGAAGGGCTGGAAGTCGCTACCCCGATGTCCAGACACTCAATCATATTGCTTACTGTGCTTGTGCTGATCGCGCTATTCGCGCTTCAACGGCGCGGAACGGCGGGAATCGGAGTAGTTTTCGGACCGATCACGCTCCTCTGGTTTTTCGCCATCGCGGTTTTTGGAACTATGCAGATCTGGCATCAGCCTTCCGTTCTTGCTGCAGTAAGTCCGCATTACGGGGTTGAGTTCTTCATTCGAAACGGCTGGACGGGATTTCTGGTTCTTGGTTCCGTCTTTCTCGTTGTAACAGGCGGGGAAGCACTGTATGCGGACATGGGACATATCGGGAAGAAACCGATCCGCTTAACGTGGTTTTCAGTTGTGTTGCCCGCACTGATTTTGAATTATTTTGGCCAGGGTGCGCTGTTGCTCTCCCACCCGGAAGCAAACATAAATCCATTCTATAAACTGCTCCCTGGCTGGGCGCTGATTCCGATGGTCGTTCTTGCGACTGCGGCCACTTCCATCGCATCACAGGCAGTGATCTCCGGAGCATTCTCCCTGACTCGCCAGGCGGTACAGCTTGGATATTGTCCACGCGTCAGAATCCAGCACACTTCCGCAAAGGAGATCGGTCAAATCTACATCCCCGCAGTGAACTGGGTGTTGATGCTTGCCACCATCGCCCTTGTGCTCGGATTCAAATCTTCCAGCAATCTCGCCGCCGCCTATGGAATTGCCGTAACAACCACGATGGTCATCACAACCATTCTGCTCTACGCGGTAGCACGCGACCAGTGGGGCTGGCCACGGATGAAAACGTTATCGCTCATGCTTGTGTTTCTGGCAATTGATCTTTCATTTTTCGGCGCCAACATCATCAAGTTTCCACGTGGAGGCTGGGTTCCCCTTGTCGTGGCGGGAATCGTGTTTACCTTGATGACTACCTGGAGGCGCGGCCGCACCATCCTGGGCGAAAGGTTCCGCGAAATGGCGCTGCCCGATGAATTGTTCCTGAGCAGTGTGGAAACAGATCCCCCCATCCGTGTTCCGGGAACCGCAGTGTTTATGGATCGGACACCGGAAGCAACACCGCATGCGCTGCTGCATAACCTGAAACATAATAAGGTGCTTCATGAACGCGTCGTGTTGTTAACGGTGCTTACCGAAGAGAAGCCACATGTTGCGGAACAAAACCGGATCGAGGTGATCCCACGCCGTCATGGTGTCTATCGCATCGTCCTCCGTTACGGCTACATGGAAAATCCCGACATCCCCAAAGCGCTCAGCGCCGTCCAGGCGCCCGGACTTGAGTTCAAACCGATGGAAACTACATATTTTCTGGGAAGGGAAACGCTTCTCGCAACCAAAAACCCGGGAATGGCCATCTGGCGTGAACACCTGTTTTCGTGGATGTCGCGCAACGCCCTCAGCGCCGCCTACTTCTTTGATCTTCCGCCAAATCGTGTCGTAGAACTCGGCACCCAGGTCGAACTGTAGGATTTCACCGCAGAGACGCAAAGAACGCAGAGTTCGGAGCGCGCGCGCATGGAGCGCGGGCGTCCCCGCCTGCATTAAGGGTCGCAGGCTTCCAGCCTGCACGACAAATTGACATGTTGTACACATGAATATATGTTAGTAACATGTCAAAGATGATTCAGCTGCGAAACGTTCCGGATTCGCTGCACCGCAAATTGAAGGCGCGAGCTGCTCTTGAGGGCATGTCCTTATCCGATTATTTGCTTCAGGAGATCCGGCGAAGCGCCGATCGTCCCAGCTTGCAGGAGTTGATCGAGCGTCTGGGCCGGCGTGAACCTGTAAATCCATCCGTATCTCCAGCGAATGCCGTTCGTGAGGAACGATCACGTCTGTGATCGTTATTGATTCGTCTGTAATACTGGAAGTACTTCTTGTTACGCCTGCCGCACCAGGGATCAGCCGGCGCATTTTTGCGCGCAGAGAAACGCTGCATGCCCCTCATCTCATCGATCTGGAAGTGGCGCAGGTTCTTCGCCGCTACGTTTCTTCCGGTGAAATGTCCGCCACGCGCGGTTTGGAAGCCATTCAAGACTTTCTGGATCTATCCATCACCCGTTATCCGCACGACCTGTTTCTTACCAGGATCTGGGAGCTGCGAAACAACATCACTGCATATGATGCCGCTTATGTTGCCCTTGCGGAAGCCTTGATGGTTCCACTGCTGACGCGCGATTCGCGCCTAGCTTCCATTCCGAATCACAAAGCAAGAATCGAGTTGATTTAGCTTTGCGGTCTTTGCGGTCTTGGCGGTTTAAATCCTATTGCTTGAGCTCCGCAACGTGGATGCGTGCGGTTGCACGCAGCAGGGAAGCCATAGCGCGTTCGACATCGACCGGATCTTTGGTCATAAGACGTTTTTCAGCGCGTTCTTTTGCGATACGGGCGCGTTGCAAATCGATTTCTCCGGGGCGTTCCACGGAATCGGCCGTCACGATGACACGATCGGGCAACACTTCTGCAAATCCGCCGTTCACTGCAAACGACTCCTTCTGCCCACCGCGATGATACGAAAGCACACCGATTCCAAGCATTGTCAGCAGCGGTAAATGTCCGGGAAGAATTCCC
>CAZDDB010000089.1:0-12716 GCA_964504105.1 uncultured Acidobacteriota bacterium | reverse complement strand
TATCGGAAGATACCAGGACGCCGTCAGGGAAATAAGCTTCCCCCAGACGCGGATACTTATCTACTGTATTAGAAGCTATGGAGTAGAAATAGTCTTTCATGCCGGCGCTTGCCAGAAGCGGGTTCTCGTGACCGTCAAAGATCCAGGGAAAGTTCTCGATATTCCGCTCCAGGTAACTTGCAAAGTCGGCGCGATACTTCGGTTCACGCGGGTCCTGGTCGCTTAACAGGAGCGGATCGTTGAGGTCGGCCATGTAGTGGGCAAGTCTTCCGAAGTCGACGGCAATATCGCGGAAGGGAACATGATCATGAATTTTTTTTGGAATCGCTGCCGTTAATTCGAGGATACTGTCCTGCAAAAAGCCGGTCTTTGTCCGCAGATCGTAGCGATGAGCATTTTCGCCGGCGGTATCGGGACGCAGACATCCGGACAAAATCTCTTCTTTGTTCTTGAGCATGACATGCCGGAAAGAAGCGGGCATGAGCTGTACAGATTTCACCACAATCAACTGATAGGTCTTCGGGCTCCAGGCCTGCGCGGTTGCGGAAGATGAAAACAACAATGCGGCAAGCAAAACGTGTCGCATAAAGCACCCGATTCTATCATAAAACCAACACCAGAGGCCGTAACTGGAAGGAATCAACCACGAAGCTCACGCCAACTCTTGTCTTGATCCGTGTTCATCCGTCTTCATCTGTGGTTAAATATTCCTCATCATGTTGGACGCGAATTTTGTCCGTGAAAACAGAGAGCTGGTCCTGCGCAAATTGAAGTCGCGTGGACACGACATCGATCTGTCGGAGTTCTATTCGCTGGACGAACAGAGACGGCAATCGATCCGTCAGGCCGATGAGCTAAAGCGGCAGGGCAATGTCGTATCCAAGGAAATTGGCGAAGCGATGCGCCGCGGAGAAGATGTAGAAGCGCGGAAAGAAGAGATGCGCCGCTCCAAGGAACGCATTCGCGAGCTGGATGAGCACATCCGTCAGGCTGAATCCGGTATGGAGGCTTTGCTTTTGAACATTCCGAATTTGCCGAATGATTCCGTTCCTGTAGGCGCGACTCCGGTTGACAATGTTGTTGTGCGCGAGCACAAAGGCACTGTTTTTGTTGATTTCAAAGCGCAAACACACAATGTTCTTGGAGTGAATCTCGGGATTCTGGATTTTGAACGAGGCGCAAAAATCACCGGCAGCCGTTTTACCTTGTCCAGAGGAGCCGGGGCGCTGATGGAGCGCGCGCTGATGAATTTTATGCTCGATTTTCATACTTCACGCGGTTATACGGAAGTACTTCCTCCTTTTATTGCGAATGCCGATTCTTTGCGCGGCACCGGCAATCTTCCGAAGTTTGAAGAGGACCTGTTCAAGATTCAAGGGACAAACTACTATTTGATCCCGACTGCAGAAGTACCGGTCACGAATATCTTTCGAGGCGAAACCCTGAACGAATCGGATCTGCCGGTGAAGTATGTTGCGTATACACCCTGTTTTCGCAGGGAAGCGGGGACATACGGACAGGAGACGCGAGGTCTCATTCGTCAGCACCAGTTCAACAAAGTGGAGCTGGTGCGATTCTCCAAACCGGAAGATTCGTATGTCCAGCATGAAGAATTGACGCGGGACGCGGAAGAAATCTTGATTCGTTTGGGTTTAACCTATCGTGTCGTATTGCTTTGCACGGGTGACCTGGGATTCAGCTCGGCCAGGACGTACGATCTGGAAGTCTGGATGCCCGGGCAAAACGCGTTTGTGGAAATTTCGTCCTGCTCCAACTTTGAGGATTACCAGGCAAGACGCGCCGAGATCCGTTACAAATCCGTGGGCGTAAAAGGCACGCGTCTGGTGCATACTCTCAACGGATCGGGGCTCGCGATCGGGCGCACCGTTGCGGCGATCCTGGAAAACTACCAGCAGCCGGATGGGAGCGTGGTCATCCCCGAAGCGATCGTCTCTTACATGAACGGCCTGACCATCATCAAAAAGTAGCCTATCCGGTCTTTCTTTTCAGTTCCTGCTGCATTCGCTCGGCAAGCCAAATTCTACCGAGCGTGCTCGCATCCGTGGTTCGCTCTTTTGCCATGCGGGCAAGGAGAGTTTTCATGGCCAAAGGTATCCGCATGTTCAGCTGCGCTGTGTTTTCTTCAAATAGTGCGGCTTCCAGCAGTTCCTCCAGGTCTGAATGATCCGAGACAATCTCGGCAATCCCCGCATCCAGGCGGTCAAATGCGTCATGCCTGGTCACCCAGCGAACAATTTCTTCCTCTGTTGCCTTCGAGGCGAGCTTTGGAATACGCTTCGCCGCTGTTGTTCTTTTCATTTTCCGGTGATTCTCCTGTAGCGGCGTTTTTGCCGCCCGGTCATTCGATTCATATGGAACACACGAGTCAGTTTCTTTTCGCTGATAATCCGGTCTTTGTGGTTCACGCGATTCGGATGGTAGTCAGTCGTTGAAGAGGCCGAGGATCGCTTCCAGAAACGAGGAGAACAGATCGGCGAGTCCGGCTGCAGCTTCCGGGGCATGTCCCGCAAGATCGATCGCGCCGGAAATCAAATTGCCGGAAACCTCGACCGCTTTTCCCGCGAGCTCCGGCATGTTCGAGGCAATTTCGATTGCTGCGCCGGGCAACTTTGACGCAATCTCTCCGATTGCCGCGGCGGAGTAAAAGACCAGATCCGGCGCCCAGATCAGCGTGGTCAGTGTAATGTCACCGATCGTTCCGGCAGCATCGCCGATTGCTATTTTGGGACGGTCTGTTTTCTGCAAAGCCCGGACTTTCTGGAATTCCACAAAGAGGGCGGTCAGTTCGCCGCCATCGAGCCAGACACCTTTGCACTTCCGACAACGGTCTACAACAAGCGTTCCGATTTGTACTTCATCAAGATTGCGAGCGCAGTTGGGACAGTCGAGTTTGAGCTCCTTCCCGCATGCGGCGCACGTTTTTGTCATACGAGGGTTCAGCGAGCTGCAGTTCTTACAGCGGAACGGGGCAGGATGAAGCACTGTGTTTGCCAGAATTGTTTGCAACACCTGCTCTTCGCGGCGCACTCCTTCCAGCTCCTTTCCGTCAAACCAGACCCCTTTGCAGCTTTTGCAGTAATCGATGATGGTTTCGTTGCTCAGCAAGAGGGGGGTAAATTCTACAGTACAGACAGGGCAGAGTCTCATGATTTCATCACTCTCGCAGCAATTCGGATTCCCGTCTTCGCTGCTCAAATTCCTTGGCATCGGTAAATTCAAGGAACTCGTAAGCAACCTGACCCTCGGGATTCGTTTTCATATCGACAAGGCGTTTCACAATCAGCTCGTGTAACACATCTTCCGCTTCGGCAGCGTTCATGGATGATTCTTTCACGATCTGTGAAACCGTCAGCAGTCCCTTTTTCTGTTCCGCCAATCTGAGGATCTCTTTTTCCCGCGCCGACTGTAGCAGCTTCTTTGTTTCCTGCGCGGCCCGCAGTTGCTCTCGTTTTTGACCCCGAAGGAGCATGATTCCTCCCCCAAGCGGCGCCACAACAAGAAGCAAAAATGCCATGATGTTGGCAATGAGGCCGCGGCTCCCGCCGCCGGAGACAAAGCCCACCAGCATGAACAGGCCGAGACCGATCAGGATCCACGCGCCGTAGTGTTTTTTCATGATTTCAACATATCACACGCTGTGCCGTAGAAAAAAGTTCCTCCGATGCGTCAGCTCAGGAACAGCATTTCGTGATATTTGGGTAGGGGCCACAATTCATTGTCGATGCGTTCTTCCAGACGGTCGCAAGCTTCCCGCACTTCGGCGCATGCCGGCATTAGTTCATATGCGTAATAGTGCGCCTTCCGGGATAGCGATTCCATCCGTGCGCCTTCCTGTGACTTCTGTGCCAATTCGTTGAGTTTGGCAGGGAGCAGTGCGATCAGCTCCGTGATGCATTCGAGCTCCCGGCTCTGGGCAGAGAGCGTTTTCGGTGTGAATCCGGCAAGGCGCGCCGCTTCCAGATAACTTTTCATGGATTCAGACTGAACGATCTGTTGTTTGTAGGCGGCAGGAAGCACCGAAGTCTGTGCCAGATCCCGGAGGGCCTCCACTTCGATTTCGATATCTTTGACATAGCGTTCCAACCGCACATGGTAACGTGCTTCGTTTTCTTCCGGCTGAAAGATTCCCATTCGCCTGAAAAACTCCACTGATTCCGGCCGGACCAGCCACGCAAGGGCTTCCGGTGTCTTGCGAAGATTTGGAAGCCCCCTGCCTTCCGCTTCCACCCGCCATTCGTCCGAATAGTTGTTTCCTTCAAAGCGGACCAGTTTTGTCTCTGCGATGGTTTCGCGCACGGCTTCAATCGTTGCTTTTGGCAAGTCGGAACCTTCGTTCACGCGCCTTTGAATTGCGGTCACCAGCTCTTCCAACGCTTCCGCTACAGCAGCGTTCAAGACGGAAAGGGGCCACGAGATTGAGGCGCTCGAACCAACCGCGCGGAACTCGAATTTGTTTCCGGTAAATGCAAAAGGAGACGTCCGATTCCGATCCGTGTAATCCTGTGCGATCTCCGGCAATTTGGCGACACCCAGGTTGATGATCTTTTGCTCCGTTGTTTCTCCTTTGATTTGTCCGGTCTCGATGGAATCCAGGATATCGCTTAAATGCTTCCCCAGAAACACCGAGATGATCGCAGGAGGCGCTTCGTTTGCTCCCAACCGGTGATCATTGCCGGAAGACGCGATGGCGGCCCGCAGCAAGCCGGCCCTGCGATGGACTCCCTTCAGCACCGACACCAGCACCACAAGAAACTGCAGGTTTTGCTGCGGAGTCGAGCCGGGATCCAGCAGATTGTTTCCATCACTGTCCTGCAAGGACCAGTTGCAATGTTTTCCGCTGCCGTTGATTCCGGCAAACGGTTTTTCGTGCAGGAGAAGGGTAAAATCATGCAGACCTGCCACGCGCCGGAAAATCTCCATCGTCATCTGGTTGTGATCCGCCGCCACGTTTGCTTCCTCGAAAATCGGCGCGCATTCAAACTGGCTCGGCGCCACTTCATTGTGACGCGTCTTTACCGGGACTCCCAGCTTGAAAAGCTCATACTCGCATTCCTGCATGAATGCTAATACTCTCATTCGAATACTTCCAAAGTAATGATCTTCCAGCTCCTGCCCTTTCGGAGGACGGGCGCCGAGTAATGTGCGGCCCGCCAGGACAAGGTCGGGACGCAGCAGCCAGAAAGCCTTATCAATCAAAAAATATTCCTGTTCGGGCCCCACGGTTGGAACCACACGGTGAGCCGTTGTGTTGCCGAACAGACGCAACAACGCGAGCGCCTTTTGATGAATGATTTCCATCGAGCGCAGCAAAGGAGTCTTCTGGTCGAGCGCGTCGCCATGATAGGAAATGAATACGGACGGGATGCAAAGAGTGCTGCCGTTGGGTCCTTCCATCAAAAAAATCGGACTGCTCGGATCCCAGGCAGTGTACCCTCGCGCTTCAAACGTGGTGCGCATTCCCCCGCTGGGAAAACTGGAAGCATCCGGTTCGCCCTGGATCAATTGGGATCCGCTGAACTGTTCGATCGGTTTCCCTTCGCTGTCCAGACTCAAGAACGCGTCGTGTTTTTCTGCGGTCAGGCCGGTTTGCGGCTGGAACCAGTGACAGAAGTGAGTGGCGCCATTTTCCATGGCCCATTCTTTAGCGGCACGCGCCACTTCTCCGGCAATGGAACTGTCAATCTTGGACCCGTGCAGAATGGTCTGGCGCAGTTTTTCATAAACCTTTTCCGGCAGTCTCTCTTTCATCCTCCGATAACTGAAAGTATTGATGCCGAAGTATTCTGCAACTTTCTCACCCCCTTTCTTTGTAAACTGACGCGGCGAACGATGTCCTGCTTCCAGAACCGCCGTATTGCGCGCACTGTTTCCCCGCAAGCTGTTTGTGTCCATGATCCCTCCAGAATTCTCTGAAAATCAAACCGGCTATAGTATCACAGGATGAACATGGAATGTGATGCAGCGCACCGTGCAGGCTTGATCCACCGCGATATCAAACCGACAAACATTCTTATAGAACAGAGAGAAGGCGGAGTGCTGTATCCGTATGTCCTGGACTTCGGACTTGTTCGCAAATCTCCAACGCTCCTGTGTCGCTTACCTGAAAGAAGCTCAAAGCCTGCTGTAAGAACAACTAGCTTGCGATGATGCAGAAAAAGGATTCGAAACATTTGGGGAATGGAGAAGACCAGATGCCGGTGGGGACAATCAAGATCAGGCGTGATTCGACTACTCTTCTGCCTTGTCGTAGACTTCGCTTAATGAGAGCACGCAGGAAATCGAATCCAAATGGACTGTTTCATTAAGTCCTTTCGTCTCCGTGAAGAGCCATTGATTCCCGTTTTTCCGAACGTATTGCTCAATGGAGTAATCGTCCTGTGATATAAGAAGATATTCTTTCAGACTTCCAATCTGCCGATAGTTGTCAAATTTTCTACCGCGATCAATATCCTCAGTCGTTTCTGACAGAACTTCAAGAATAATGGTCGGGTTTAGGAGAGTGTCTTTTTGTTGATCATCGAATTCTCGTTTCTCGCACACCATGACATCAGGATAAGTGTAGCTGCCTGGCTTCTTCACTCTCAATCGCATATCACTGGGGTATACTTTGCAGGGACGACCTTTCAGTTGTGTACGAAGTTCACCAAGGACGTTTGCCACAATCGTGTTGTGCCTCTCACTGGCGCCGGCCAGCAAAACGATTTCGCCCTGATAGTACTCACTCTTTGTATCGGCTTGCCGTTCCTGCGCCAAATATTGATCTGGCGCAATTGCAAATTTTTGTTGCGTAGCCATCAGTCTTCGTACCTAACTGAAAATATACTTCAGGACAGGCGCCGGGACAAGCGCCACATCTACAAAAGACCATGGACTTCAAAACCGAGGTTTGCCGCAGCTTTTTGCAGTACACGGTCGAAACAAATGAAAGGCCGCTTCTTTGGTTTTTCTTTACACCAAACAAGAGCCGAGGCAAGTTGAAAAGCATCCGCGGTGTTCAAAGCAAAACGGCCCACGGCGTCCATGGCAAGAGAACGTACTGGCTCGGTTGGCAAGATCTCGCGCCAGGTATCGATCAATAGAGAGGCCCGGTTCAATGCGTTTGAAAGATCTCCCGTCCGAATTTCTCCGGTCCGGACAAGACGATGGAATGAATTGACAAGCTCAACGCGCGTTGCCCACCAAACAACAATGTGCGAATATCGACGGAACAATTCGCGGGCCAATGACGTAGAAACCTGTCGACAACAAAGAGGCGCTAACGCGCTCGTATCCCAGAATGCGGAAACACTACCCTTCATCTCGATCCTTCAGCACCGCACGGACAATTTTCTTTAAAGGGACCCTCGGGGCAGGCATGGACCAGAAACTCTTCCACGCCCGTTCCGTCATCCTCTTCTCCGGTAGCCGCAGCTTTCCCTCCGCCGCCAGTGCAAGATCTTCAGCATCCGAATCTTCTGATGTGAAAGGGACGATTTTGGCGATCGGTTTCTTTCTGTTCCGGATGACCACCTCTTCCCCCTGAACCACTCTGTTCAGATACGCGCTCAAGTTATCTTTTAAGTCCGCGACATTAACACTTTTCATATATGGCTATTATAGCCGTATTGTTCGGCAAGTGCAATGGACCTTGTCATACATGCAGGCCGGTTTGCGGGCCCGCCAAATTTATCGAACGTGGAGGGGTACGTCGGCTGTTCGCGATCCCTGCTTCTCAAACCAACATTTTCCTTCGTTCACCATGTCCAGGCGCACCGTGTATTCCCCGGGAGTTTCCGGGGCCTTCAGGTTCAGAGTAAGACGCTCCTCTTCTTTCCGGCGTAAATTGCGTACGAGATCGGCGCGTCCATAATCCAGGTTCCGGATCTCCTGATGGGAATCCAGCAGGTGAGCGCCCAGCCGGACATAGCCCGTGCCGCGGCATCCTTCCTTCAGCCAGACCGTATCGGTCTGGTTCCTGATCTGTGCATGGATCTGAAATGTTTCGCCTGCGCCACAAGCAACCTGCTTTGTGAGCGGCCGGATTCGCGCCCGAAGATGTCGCGGATGAAGCGAGGAAAGGAAGTAAGGCCCTTTCCAGAAAATACCGATCGGCGCCACCAGCAGGTAGGCGCGATGCAGATACGAAGGAGCCAGCCGGCCGATTCCCCGGAGATACCACCGTGCCTGTGTCATGGGTAGCGAAAAGCTGGACGCGTCCACCATGGGGAGAAATAGTTCCAATCCTTGAAATCCCGCTGCTCTCCCCGTCCGGTGCAAACGTTCCAGATCCAGATCCTGTTCCAGCACTCCGGACTCCATCTCCATTTGTGACGCGGCTGATTCCATGTGACCGACTCCCGGTTCGGCAAAACCAAGCCACCCATTGGGCGCAAGCACGCGGTGGAATTCTGAAAACAGAGCTCGCGGATTGGGAAGATGGTGAAGCGCTTCAAAGACCAGAATGGTATCAAAGTATTGATCCACGCATGGAATGTGATTTCCGGAATAAGCGTCAAAACGCAAACGGTCCAACGCTTCCCCGGACAAGCTTTGCGAAGCGGTCTCTCGCGCGATTTCCAAAGCTTTCACAGCGATATCCATTCCCACAACTTCTGCTCCCATTTGCGCCAGCATGATCGAAGTCCAGCCTGTTCCGCATCCGAAATCCAGAATCCGGGTTCCAGGCCGGATTCCAAGTCCCAGGATCAGTTGCCCGAACCTGGCAAGATTCCAGCCTGCCGAATCCGGATCGGAAAACGGCTTGTTCTGCCAGAATTCCTTCAGCTCCGGCCGGTCAAAATATTGTTCTGAGTTTCTGTTGATTCTGGCTATTTCTTCTGCAGGGAGTTCATCCAAAAGAGGAGGGGCCGGCGTGAACAGGAAACGCATCGGATGGAAGAACGGAGCAGATCCAAACACCTTTCGGGCCATCCCGAAATGCGGCAGAAACATCCTGATGAATTTTCGCATTTGCTCAGTAACTATACGCAATTTCAATGTAGTTTTGTAGGGGCGCCGGCATGAAGCAATCTTGTTGCAGGCGTCTCCGGTTCATGAATGCGATTTGAGACAAGTCCCACCGCAAAGTGGAAGTAAATCTGTTGCGACACGAAACAGAAGTGAGTAGAATTGTTCGGCAATGAATCTCGGCCCGCGGATGCTGTTGGCTGCAACAGCCATGATCCTCTGCCTGGAATTGTTGGATGCCGCACATCAATTTCTGATCATCGAGAAATTTGGCGATGCTGTCCGGTATCTCGGCATCACGGCAGTAGCGGTCTTTCTGCTGATTCCCGTTTTTGGTGTATTGGGTTGGAAACGCGCGAAGGCTCTGCATGAGTCTCTTGTAGGCCTCACTATAAAGCATCTCGAGGAACGGCTCTTTTTGAGCCCGTTGCTGTGGAACGTTGTGTTCGCAGCTCTTGCGCTATTCCTTGAAATGAGTCTGATCCGATGGACCTCCTGCAGATGGCTTGCAAATTATCGGAACCTGGTTCTTCTTGGCTGCTTCCTCGGACTCGGTCTGGGATTCATTACTGGTCGCCGTCACCCGGCTCTGGTTCCTTATCTTCTTCCAATCATCGGACTCCAGTATCTGCAGCTTCGGCTTGTTATCGAGATTGATCAATTACCAGGTACACTCCCGAGTTACCTGCCGGCAGCCGTTGGTCAAGTTTTTATCTCCCCACACTGGCAATTTCTTCTCGTTGTGATCGCTACGTTGGCTCCTGGTCAGCTTGTAGGGGCTCTCCTGGCAAGACGCAGCGATCTGGAAGGATATGGAGCCAATCTTGCGGGAAGTGTGCTGGGCATCCTCATCGCATATCTGCTGGCGGCTATGTGGACTTCACCAACAACATGGCTGATCGTAGTAGCCCTTGTTATTTTCTGGGCGTTTCCCGGCGGATCAACTGTGATGTCGGCCCTTGTACTGGCGTTTTGCCTGCAGCTATCCAACCTTGCCGCTCCGGTTGAGGAACTGGTTGTTTATTCTCCGTATCAGCGACTGGCATTACGCAATAAGGGATTCGGTCATAGCCTCGGGGATGGTCGCGTTGCGGTGACCGCGAACAGTGTTTATTATCAGTCATTTCCCACAATCGATACGCGTCGAGTGCATGAGCATCTTGACGTCCAGCATCGAATTCCGAACGCCGATCTTGGTCCCATCCGGAACCAGTTGACAGGAACCAGGGTTCTCGCACTTGGAGCCGGCGCTGGTGCAAACGTGACTCAGCTTCTCCGCGCCGGGGTCGCATCCGTTGTCGCTGTAGATATCGATCCGGTTATTGTTCACTTCGGCAAGACGCTGAATGCCGATCAACCCTATCAGGATCCGAGAGTACAGGTGGTCGTCGATGACGCCCGTTCTTTTTTGCGCGACAGCAAGGAAAAATTCGACTTCATTTTCTTCTACTGGATCGACAGCCATCCCGGTTCATCTAATTCGGCTGGTTTTCGTCTTGACAGTTTTGTTTATACCCGGGAATGCTTTGAGCAGTGCAAAGAGCATCTGAACGCGGGAGGACGAATTCTGCTCTATGCATGGATGACCCCGATGGCGCGTCTTAAAATACTTCATACAATGAAGGGTGTTTTCGGATCTGATGTCCGCACATACCGAGTCCCACCCTGGGAGTATCAGTGGCTGTTTGCAGTAGGGCAGGGCTTTGAAGCTGATCCTGGCCCGTTTACTGTTCCGACTGAATTGCAGGGTGCCTCTGCTGCTAGAATCCTCACGGATGACTGGCCATTTCTGTACCTGGGTGAAGGATCGCCCGGCTGGGGACGATTCCTGCAATTCATTGCATTCGTAATCGTGGTGTCCATGGTTGGCGTAAAATTTTCAGCTTCGGGCAGGGAGAACCAAACCAGTAATGTCCGAATGCTGTCTGTCTTCTTCTTGTTTGGTGTTGCATTCATGTTGATGGAGACAACATTGATTATGCAGTTTGCCCTTCTTTTCGGAAACACGTGGCAAGTTGTTGGCCAGGTAGTGATTGCGATCCTGCTCATGGCTTTCACCGGTAATCTCATGGTGCAGCGTCGAATGTTGCCGCTTCGGCCATTTATCTACGCCTCCGGTCTTGTCCTTACACTGATTCTGCTCTGGCGGTTCCGGGCACAGGATATGGTTGCGACTTTCAAAAACATGCCATATGCCTCCATCGCATACATAACTCTGGCATCCCTCCCGGTATTCTTTTCAAGCGTGCTTTTCAGTATGCTTTTGGACGGCTTTCCTGCTGTTAACGAAGCCCTCGGAAGCAATCTCCTGGGTGCTATGGTCGGGGGTTGTCTCGAATACTTCGCAATGGGAGTAGGTTACAAGGCGCTGACCCTCACAATACCCGTCATCTATTTCCTTGCAATGACGATCCATGGCGGAAGATGGCGAGGCGCTGTGCGAACACCCGGTGTTCGTTTTCTGTTGCGGAGGAAAACCAGGCCATATTTCAAGTGATGTGAGTCCCGCCGGCATTTGCTCAGTAACCATACGCAATTTCAATGTAGTTTTGTAGGGGCGCTGGCATGAAGCAATCTTGTTGCAGGCGTCTGAATTCACATCGCGAGTTTGGCGTCCAGCGCACCTGCGCGCCTTATCTAAAGCAAGCTCAAACCCTGCCGTAAAATAGTGCTTTTTTCAGAATAACTTGTTTCCGTTGATTGCATTGAGCTTGCCGGTGAATGTGACACGCCCAACGAATTCTACACGTTGGTTGTCTCCATCGGGAAACAAGTCCTTGGTGTTGAAAAAGAAAGTTGTACTTGCAAAAAGTACTAAATCCGCAGAGGTTTCCGACAGTTTACGGACGGATCCCCGGGTCGGGCCGAATGCATCGTTGCCCGACTCGCTTGTGAACCTCAAACGAAGTGGAAGCTTGATTCCATTGGTGTTGAGAATGAAAGGAAGGTCGAAGGTGAATTTCGGAGGGACTGCATTCCAATCCGCAAATGCTTCGCCCGGTCCGGAGAGTGACCAGTCCACATTCTGTCCGCGTGTAGCCTTGCCCGCCCACTGAAACGTGGAGCGCAATTGGTTCCTGCCGGCGAGTTTCGCAACATTAAAAGGAATCACGACATTTTGCACTACGATCTCATTAAAAGGCGATGCAAGATTGACGTCCGACTTCGGGCTCGTGATGAGCTTTAGCGAGCCGCTCAACTGTTGCTCAATAATGGGCGGATCTGAGTGTAGAACACTCGAAAAAAGAATGACAAGGCACGTAAGGATCCAAATCCCGAATGATTTCATAGTGCCTCCGTCAACATTTTTGAATTATACCTCAGGAAACACCGGTTCGGCGAGCGGTGCTTTTCTTGCTAAAACTCCAGATGAAGCGCCTTTTTTGGGGAGTATCTCTTTTAAAAGGAATTGTCGAAACGAAAGGGCATATGTCCAGTTGAACATGACAACAGGAAGCTGCATAGAATTGTTCCATGCAGCAAACAGAGAGCGCACAAAGTAATACCATCTCTTCGGACCTCCCGGAAGCAATCCGTAAACAAAAAAGCGCAACGAGCGGCGAAATATTTCTTTGCCAGATAAATGATATGGAATCGGCGCGTTGCGAAGGAAACGAAACTTATTGAAGAGCCTATGATAGATGGCTTTTTCTTCACTGAGACGGGCTTGCAAGTTGCAGAAGCCCTCAATCATCTCATCGTATGTCATCCGGAGTGGTATCAGATTAGTTGCGGCAAAATTATTGCGA
>CAZDDB010000088.1:6128-12748 GCA_964504105.1 uncultured Acidobacteriota bacterium | reverse complement strand
GTCAGCGGACAGGGACTTCAGGAACTGCCGGAAGTTTCCATTTCTGTGTCTTCCGAGCAAATGATCGAGGCGGGAAGAAACAAACTCGTCTTTGGCAAGTGGGAAGAGGCGATCAACCTCTTCAACTACCTTGTGCGGCGAGATCCCTCCAACACGGAAGCGGTGGCGCTGCTGAATGAAGCGGAAGGGCTGCTGTTGCGGTATCTCAACAACGAGGTGCTTCCACCGGATTCGGTTCCGTATCTTACCAGGCCGTTGCCCCTGTTGATCAAAGAGAAGCTGGATGAGGAGGAGCGCTTTCTTGTGGCCCGGATGAACGAACGCTGGACCATCAAAATGATTCTCGCAGTTGTTCCGCTCCGTGAGATCGATGCTCTCCGTGCCTTCAAACGGCTGCTGGACCGTCACCTCATCGAAGCGAGAAAGGACTAACCACGCCAGACGATCCGGCCTTTGTAGATCGTTGCCATGGGGCAGCCGCGCAGAGTCCAGCCGTCAAACGGAGTGTTGCGGCTTTTCGACTTGAACTTCGAGGCGTTCACAGTGATCTTCCTGGAAGGGTGAAATATTGTAAGCGTCGCCTCGGCCCCTTCTTGAATTCCGCGTTCTATGCCGAGGATACGCGCCGGACAGAGACTGTAAAGCTCCACAAAACGGCTCAACGGGATGAGGCCGCTGTTTACCAGGCGGTCCAGTCCGAGTGAAACAGACGTTTCGAGTCCAAGTATCCCGAATGCCGCTTTGTCATATGCCACCAGTTTTTGGTCTGCAAGGTGAGGCGCATGATCGGAAGCTACCGCATCGACCGTACCATCGGCAATTGCGGCAAGAACCGCGCGAACATCTTCAGCGGAGCGAAGCGGCGGATTCATCTTGGTGTTGGTGTTAGAACGGGAGACTGCTTCATCCGTAAGTGTAAAGTGATGCGGTGTGACTTCCGCAGTCACATTCAATCCTTCCTGTTTCGCCCGGCGCATCAGATCCATTGATCCGGCCGTGCTGAGATGGGCCATGTGAACCCTGCCGCCCGTTAGTTTGGCGAGCGCGATATTGCGGAAGACCATGATTTCTTCAGCAGCAGCCGGGATACCGCGAAGCCGCAATTTCACGGAGCGGCTTCCTTCATTCATGGCGCCTCCCTTGAAGAGAGTCGGATCTTCGCAATGATCGATGACCGGCAGATCAAGCGCGCGAGCCTGTTCCAGCGCGAGACGCATGAGCCGGGAATCAGCGACCGGTTTTCCGTCGTCGGAGAAGGCAACCACGCCCGCTTCTTTCAACGCTCGCATTTCGGTAAGCTGCTCGCCCTGCTGATTTTCGGTAATGGCGGCGATGGGAAGCACCGCAATGGCGGCTCCCGTCTTAGCTTTATGTAGAATGAATTGTGTAATATCAACATTGTCATGGACCGGGCTCGTGTTGGGCATGCAGGCAACGGCGGTGAATCCTCCTGCCGCAGCGGCAAGAGTCCCGGTGCGGATCGTTTCCGCTTCTTCTCGTCCGGGCTCGCGAAGATGGACATGCATATCGACAAAACCGGGCGCTACCACCAGACGCGACAAGTCCAGAATTTCTGCGCCGGCAGCTTTTAGACCTGAACCGATTCTGGTGATCTTTTCTCCCTCAATCAACAGATCGAAAGCGCCATCCATGCTGTGAGACGGGTCGATCACCCGTGCGTTCTTCAGCAGAAGCTTCTTCCGGTTCATTTACTTGTTTTCTGTGATGATGACCTGCTCGTCGTGATCTGTTTCTTTCAGATGGACATGAACAAGCTCATTCGAGGCGGTGGGAACATTCTTCCCGACATAATCGGCATAAATCGGCAGTTCACGGTGGCCGCGGTCAATGAGCACCGCGAGCCGGATCGCTCTGGGCCGTCCGAAATGTGTCAGCGCATCGAGCGCCGCGCGGATCGTCTTTCCGGTATACAACACATCATCTACCAGAATGATTGTCTTGTTCGTAATGTTGAAGGGAATCTCCGTTTTCTTGACAACCGGTTTCGTGGGGACACTGGTAAGATCTTCCCGATACAATGCGATATCGAGCGTTCCCGTGGCAACCGTTTTTCCTTCGATCCCTTTAATGATGGCCGCAAGGCGCTGTGCCAGCGGAACCCCACGGTTGCAGATCCCGATGAGAGCAAGCTCTTCTACATCCGGGTTATGTTCCAGAATCTCGTGTGCAATCCGGCTAAGCGCTCGCTGCATGGAAGTCGCATCCAGGATCCGGGCTTTGAATCTTCCTTTTGCTTGCGTCATTCACAAAATGTCTGGATGAAGAGTTTTAGAATGGAATTGCTCTCCGGCGTATCGCGAAAGTCCTCCAGGATCTGCTGCAGGGAATGTCTTTCGTTTTCGTTCACGTAACCAAGATCGAGATAATTCCGGAGCCTGAGCCGCATATCGGCGGCGGTCATTTCGGGATGAAATTGCGTTGCATAGATCGGACAATCTTTTATGCGAAACGCTTGCATCGGATGCAGCTCGCTGAACGCCAGACGCACACCTCCCAAGGGCAGTTCCGGGACATTGTCCTTGTGCCCGAGCTGGACAGGAAAAATCGGAGGAAGCCGGGAAAAGAGCTCATCTTGTTTCCCTTCTTCTGTTAGAGAAACCGGCAAAGTGCCCAGCTCTTTCCTTTTTTCGTCTGTGATCACCGGAGCCCCGAACGCCTTTCCGATCACATGAAATCCCCAGCAAGATCCAAACAGTGGGATTCCCTTTTCACGTATCCGGCGGATCGCATCCAGCACCGGCTCCATCCAGGGGAAATTCTCTGTGGCAGAGTACTTCCCGCTTCCGCCGATCAAAACCAGATCGGCCGAATCTACCGGAAGTTTGTTTTCGGTAACGGAGTTGACTGCCAGAAGGTTGTCGTGGGAGATTCCGGTCATCCGGGAAAAGCACTCATATTCATGCGTCATCATCGGATCTTCCGGATCTCGTGCCTGAATCAGAAGTGCCTTCGTCATCGTATCGGATTATAGTTGACTTCTCCAAATAGGCAACCTTCGTGCTATGCTCTAGGAGGGAGGTTTCTGCAAATGCCCAGAAGCCCCAGATCCGCTGCTTCATCATTGCCCAGAGCAAACATCCTGATTATCGATGACTCTGATTCCACGCGGAAAAAGATCAAGAACCTTTTGACTCAGGCCCGGCTGGTGGAGTTTCTTTTCGAAGCCAAAAGCGGACTCGAAGGGATTAAGCTGCTGATTGAAAAACGCGTGGATCTTGTTCTTTGCGACATTGTGATGCCTGAATTCGACGGGTTCAAGTTCTTGATCTCCAGAGCTTCGCATCCGGAGCTGGCCGCTATTCCGGTGATCCTTATCACATCCGAAAAGGATCCGGCGATGAAGATCAAGGGTTTCGAAAACGGCGCGTACGATTATGTGCTCAAGCCGTTTGACGATGCGGAGCTTCTTTCCCGAATTCAGGTTCAGCTCCGGCTCAAATTCCGGCAAGACGAGCTCAAGAAAAATCTTGACCAGCTCCGGGAGCTTTCCGGCAAAGATGAGCTTACGCACCTCTATAACAGGGGTCGCTTCATGGAGCATTTTGGCAAGGAGTTTTCCCGCGCACAGCGTTACAAACATTCCCTTTCCCTCGTTCTCTTTGATGTGGATCATTTCAAGGACATCAATGACCGGTGGGGTCATCAGGCGGGGGACAGGACGCTGGCGCAGATCACCGCAATCATGCAAAACGCCATGAGGTCTTGCGATCTGATCGGTCGTTACGGTGGAGACGAGTTTACTTTGCTGCTCCCGCACACGAACGCGAATGGCGCGGCCCGATCCACGGAACGTGTCCGGAAAAAAATCGAAGCTACCGTTATTCCCGATCCAGACAGCTCCCTGCGAGTTACGGTCAGCGCCGGCATTGCGGCATATCCAGAGAACCGGGCGACAAATATGGAGGAGTTGCTGGCGTGCGCCGACGAAGCGCTCCACCGCGCGAAAGCAAACGGACGCAACCGCACGGAGAAAGCGCACTGAAAATTTCCAGCACCTACTTCTGTCTTACCAGATTTTCACGCAGGGGGTCGATCGCCACGGTCTGAGGTGGGAACGGAATCGTGATCTCCACTTCTTTGTCGGGAGCATCGACCAGAACCGATGTTTGATAAGTTTTCCCATCCTGGCTATTTGCATAGACCGGGACCTTCAAAAGAAAAAAACTTTCTTTCGGCTGATGAAACGATAGCCGGATCGTATTTCCTTCCAGTTTCGTTTTGCTATCGATCACCGGAAGGTCCCATCTGCGCAGCCACTGGTCAAAGAAAGGCGTCAGGTCTTCGGTCGAATGCCGCTGTGCTATCGCTGTAAATTCCGGGATTCCGGCAAACCGGAACCGGTACTGTTGATAGAAATCCGCCAGACACTTGCGAAACTCCTCCGGTCCCATCCAGTTTTTGAGCATGTTCAGGACGTACGCTCCTTTGTTGTAGATCACCGCAGAAAACGCTCTGGGATCCCCGGTCAGATGTCCGAGCCTTGCGCCAAGGACAATCGGACCAGCATACGTTTTGTCTTCGACCCACCTTGTAAACGTTCGCGCAAGCTGCGTGAACCCCTTGTCTCCCTCTGTGTGCCGGATGAATTCCCACGCTGCAAACTGCGCGAAACCTTCTGAAAGCCACTGGTCCTGATAATCCCTCCAGCCGACCCCCTGTCCCCACCATTGATGCGCAAGCTCATGCGCCAGCAAGAAATTCGGAAACTCGGGAATAAAAAGAGGATCCTTCCGAAAACGCGACTGAAAAAAAGTAAAAACTCTGTTCAGGATCGCAACGGACGCCGGCGCGTGACCACCCGGTTCCTGAAAGGGGCGCAATACCAGCGTCAAATTCCCGTATGGGTACGGACCAAAATACCCGGAATAGAATCGCAGAATCCTGTCGGCGTCTTTTGCGAAATCTTCCGCTGCCTTCCGGTCGATGCTGTAGTAGTACACATCAATCGGCACGATGGAATCGTACGAAAAATGGCCGTTCAGCCGTCCTACCAGCAGCGAGAAATACTTGACGGGATTTTCACTGGCAAATGAATAAACGCTTTGCTCCCCTTTTGTTTCCATTTGAACCAGCTTTCCGTTTGTGATTACGGAATAATCTGACGGCACGGAAACCGAGATTTCGACCGGACTGAAGATCTTGCCCGCAAGCTGCGGATACCACATTGTTTGATTCGAGTAGAGATATGTTGGAGGGACAAAAACGTCCGGTACCTCCCTGCCGATCGAAACCTGCGCCTCTGACCTCCCCAGCTCCGGATCCAATCGTCCCTGGTAAACGAATTGCAAGGACAGTTCGTCCCCGGGCTGGATGGACTCGTTGAGCACGACGTGCAGATTCTTGGTTTTGGTCTCCTGGAAATGGATCAACGGCCCCTGGCTGCTTCCGATCCGCGTAACGTGCAACTTTGGGTTCAGCTTAAACACAATTGTGGATGTTTCCTGGTCTGTGGAAAGACGTATGTTTGTGTTGGCGCCGAACGCGAGGGTGTGCGGATCAAAATTCAGCCTCATCTTGTAGGAAAGAACCCGGATATCCTCTTTGTGCGGTTCTCGCGCCACTTCGCCTTTCGTGCTGTAGAGAGAAATGATTTGTTCCTTCTCTTTGTCTGCCAGAAGAACATCGCCTTTTTCTCCAGCAGAGAATTGATAGACAAGCATGCCGTAAGCGGTTTTCATTTCGCAATAGAAATCGTTCTGCTCCACGCGTGGAAACCATAACTCGTTTGTCATCGGGATGCTGACATTAAATGCATTCCGGTTCCCTTCGGCTGCGATTTCCTGGGCCTTTGCGTACGGATTCGGAGCGCTGGTGCGCGGCGTTTGCAGAAGCGCGCCGAAAAGTTTTCGCAGATTGTTGGCGGAGCTCCGGATATAGAAAAACTCGATGTCTGTTTGAAGCAGTGGACGTTTGCAAAAGAGAGTAAGCTGTTGTTGTTCGGTTGGATCCTTCGGGGAAAACTCCAGAGTTCCGTTGCCGAGAAAAACGACTCCCGTGATTTGTCCTCCTGCCGTAATCGGGAAAAGATGGCCCCGCTTCAGATGAAATCCGGCATCCTGATGCTGAAAATCCACGCCGTTTACGGGGATTGCTTGATCGGTCATGCGTAACCGGTACAGGCCGCTGACAGAGCTGATCACGCGGCGCTTCGTGATGACTGTGCGCCCTTCTTCGGCGCCGGTTGTGATCAGCCACGATTCCAGCCTTGCCTCATCCTTTCCGGAAAGAAAGACATGCATTGCAAGGCGCTCCTGGCTCTGTTCTGCCATCTGGAAGATGGCCGTCCTGTAATCAAAGCTCAACAGGTTCTGAATGAACGCTTTTTCGGCTTTCTGGACTCCGGGATCGCTCGAAACAAGCGCCAGGTAAGCCGGCTCATCCCGCCCCTGGAAAGCGCTCTGGATCCGGTCAAACAACGTTACGGTTTGCGCCGAAAGCAATGATGGGATGAAGCAGCAGATGACAAGTAGAAATTTTCCCAAACGTGTGGGGCGGCGGGCCTCCGTGCCCGCCAGTGAAGATCGCGCACTTGTTGCGGGCAGGGACGCCCGCAACTCCGAAATAGAATATGTCATTTTTCTCTGTGCAGCAGCTCCATC
>CAZDDB010000088.1:0-6118 GCA_964504105.1 uncultured Acidobacteriota bacterium | reverse complement strand
GCAATAGTGGGATGAAGCAGCAGATGACAAGAAGAAGGCATGTTTCCGGTTTGTAACGCCGGCGTCTCGCCGGCAGAGCTCGAGCTGGAATCTCTGCTTTTGCCGGCGGGGACGCCGGCGCTACAAACCGGTCAGAATATGTCATTTTTCTCTGTGCAGCAGCTCCATCAACAACAGGGCGGTGCGTTTCAATCCCTTTTCCACTCCGCTCACATCGAACCACTCTTCCTGAGTATGGATCTTGCCGCAGGTTCCGCCGGTGCCTAACGTAATCGCCGGAATTCCGAGCGCAAACGGGATATTGGAATCGGTGCTTCCCGAATCCGGTTGTGCCCCCAAACCGAATTGTTGATTTGCCGCCATTGCGATTTGGACGAGCGGATGATCTTCTCGAATCGCTCCGGCCGGCCGTTCTCCCAGGATTTGAATTTCCGTTGTGATCGCGCGTTCCTGTTTGCCAATCTCTTTCAATGTGTTCGACATCGATTCGTCCAAACGCGCCAGCGCCTCCGTGGATTCGCTGCGCAGGTCGATATCTAGAAACATCTCCGTGGGAATTGCGTTGATGGAAGTTCCTCCGTGAATGATTCCCGCGTTGAGCGTGGTTTTTGGTTTTCGCGGCAACGAGAACCGGTTCAGTTTATAGAGGAACTCACCGGCAATCTGGATCGGATTGGGCGTGCCTGCGTCGCCCCAGCTGTGGCCGCCCGGTCCGCGAAAAAAGACGCGCACACGCTTGCTGGCCAGACCCGAGACGACCAGACGCTCCGCATCACAACCGTCCAGTGAAATGAAACAATTGATGTCATCCTTTGGCATCGTGGAAAAATAGTGCCGCGTTCCGCGGAGATTGCCGAGTCCTTCTTCTCCCACGGTCGCCAGGAAGGTAAGGGTTCCGGATTCTGGAAGTCCGGTTTCCAGGAACGCGCGTGCCAGCGATACCAGCGCTGCGAGTCCGGACGAATCGTCGGAGATTCCGGGAGCGTAGAGGATATTTCCCTTCCGCGTTACACGGATCGTTTCCAGAGAAAAAACAGTGTCCAAATGGGCCGACAAAACGACATGCGGCGGTCCGTTTTGCAGGAACGGAATCCTCACGTTCCCAGCCTCGTCGATGGAAGGGGAACACCGCAGCGACTCAAACAGCGATGCAAAATATCTCGCCCGGTTCCCCTCACGGAACGTAGGCGCGGCTACTTCGCAAATACGGATCAGGTCGTCTACATAATTAGATGTATTCCGGTCGATGGTATCAAATAACTGCCGGCAGACATCGAGAGTGCGAAGGGATGTGGTCATCATAGGTTTCCGGAGAAGATTACTGCTGCGCTCCTTCCGGGTACTGGAGAAAGGCGCCATTGCTGAAAGCGATATCGTTGTTAAAGGACGTGGTTGCCACATTTTCGTAGTCTTCCACAGAATCGTGATCGAGGGCGCCGTCTTTTCCGCCGCTGATGATTACATACTGATTCGGCCCCTCGATGTCTTCCTGATCCTTCCAGGCCTGAAAGGTGAAGTCGTGTTCCCAGGCGTCTTGGTGTGGTAGTTTCCCGATGTATTTTGGTTCCAGGAAGGGGACCAGCTCCCCGATCGTCTGCGCGCCGGGGTACATGTTGTTCGCCACAGCGTAGGATTCGCATGCGGTCGCGATCGCGCGGATATCCGCCATGGTGCGTTTTTGCTTGCCGCGCTGGATCGCGTTCAGCAGATTGGGAATCGCGATGGCAGCAATGATCCCGATCACGGCGACGCCCACAAATAGGGCCACCGCGATCCCGGCGGCAATCGCTGCGCCGCTTGCTCCGGCCGCTTCGAACTTCCGGAGCATCTCAATTTCAGGAGTGGAAAGCTGGTGGATCATCCGTCCTGAAAAGAGGATTCTGACTTCCGGCTTGAATAGATACACAAGGATCAGAACGGAGATCACGGTACCGAAAGGAAATCCGAGTAATCCCAGAATCGAAAATGCAATCTGAATGCTTCTACCGTAAGACTCCAGATTCCAGAGGCCGCGTCCGCACACAAACAGCAAAATTGCGAGCAGAGCGGCGCCTCCGGCAATGGCGGCAAAAGCGACAAAGTTCTTGTCCTGCCTGGAGGCAAGGAAAGTGAGCACGGCAGCCGTCAGGAGGTAAGCCCCAGCGCCAACGTAATTCAGGATCGCCAGGATCGTGATGATTGTGGAGCGCTTCAACACATTTTGACCGGAGCTGAATCCGTGGTATTGCGGGGGCGCCGGTGGCGGAATTTTAATTGCGGATGGAACTGCTTGTGCAGCCCCGCATTTGTTGCAGAATACGGATCCATCAGAGAGTTGCGCGCCGCATTGATTGCATAGCATAGATCACTCCGCCAAAGTTTCGATCTCTTGATCGCTGAGCAGCCTGTTGGATTGTTTGGCAGCGCCAAAAATACGGTTGACGCGCTCTTCGGTGGCTTCAATCCCCCGTTCGCTCAACCAGAAAAACACATTCGATTTTCCACTCATCGGACCGATCTCGACTTTCTGTTTTAATCCAAAAAAGTAAGCAGGTACACCGGAATATACATTGTTTGCCAGCCACTCGTCATTCTTCTTGTAGGCTTTGATGACGGCGGCTGCATGGACCCCGGTGGCCGTGCGAAACGCGTCTTTTCCCATCACCGGATAGTTTTCCGGAATGGCCACACCGGTGGCTCTGGACGCCAGACTGCAATAATCCTTCAGCTTTGTGAGATCACGATCGATCCAGCCAAGCAGCCGCAGGTTGACCAGCAGCAGGTCCATCGGCGTATTTCCCACGCGCTCTCCCAGACCGATTGCTGCGCCGTGAACCTGATCGGCGCCCGCCTGCCAGGCCGCAAACGAATTCGCCATATCCATCCCGCGATCGCGATGCCCGTGCCAGTCGATCCGGATATCCGGGCCAACCACGCTGCGGATGTATTTCACCAACGCAGTTGTCCCGGAAGGCGTCGCGTGGCCGCACGTGTCCGCCAGCACAATCCCTCGCGCCCCGCAATCCACTGCGGCCCTGTACAATCGTGCCAGCGTTTCCGGATCGGAGCGCGTAGTGTCTTCCGTTACATAGCTGACGGGGATTCCTGCCTTTGCCGCATACGAAACTGCCTCTTCCGTGTGTTTCATCAGCACATCGATCGTCCAGTTTTCGGTGTACTGCCGAATCGGACTCGATCCCAGAAAACAAAACGCTTCAATCGCAACACCGGTCTTCTGCGAAATTTCAATCACCGGCGTCACATCGGCGATCACCGTCCGCGCTGCGCAGTTCGCATGAATCCGCATCTTGCAATTCGCGATCTCGCGCGCCAGAGCTTCCACATCGGCAGCGGCGCGCGGACCCGCGCCGGGCAAACCGATATCGGCCGTGTCGATTCCCAGCTCATCCATATAATGAAGCAACTGGATCTTGTCTCCGATCGAAGGATCTTTTACTGAAGGTGATTGCAATCCATCGCGAAGCGTTTCGTCATCGAGCAACAAACGCGGCGGTTTCGGCGGCGCTTCCAGTTTGTTCCAATCGTAAATGAGCTCCTGCTTTTCTTCCAAGGGGGGCATCTACAACCTCCGGATTTGGGGAATTACTAAGTATACTTCGATTTCCAAAAGGAATACCACGGAGGCACGGAGACACAGAGAAAAACAAAAAATTCTAGCCTCCGTGCCTCTGTGTCTCCGTGGTTCCTACGGAAGGGGTGTCGCGGAGAGGCCGCCCGCGGTGATCGTAAGGAAATACGATCCCTGGAACGGCTTGCCGTCCGGATGGATCAGCGGGAAATAATTCGATTCCAGCGTCGCGCTTTTGATCCAGTTATTTTCGCTGGTCTGATAGTAGGCGTTTTCCCAGAACGCCCAGAACGATTTCTGCAGCGGTTCCAGTGCCGGATTCGAAAGCGCGATCTCCTGCGCGCGATGAGGATACAGGTTGAACCGCTCCGCTGTTGTGTAACCGTTGTATACGTATTCGATCCGGCACAGATTCGGAAAACCCAGGAGAATCAGGAGTGGGCGGAAACGGATTACCTTCGCTTTTACAGCCACCTGATCGCCGTACACAAACAGCCTGGTGATCGGCCTGCTGTCCGGTGTTTCCAGCGCCACTTCATAAATCGGAAGTTCCTGCTTCTGCAATGTGCCGTGAGGCTGCTTCCACTCTACGAATTCGCTTTGCTGATTCCCGGTCATTGTGATCTTCAACACCGGCTGGTCTTCTGTGAGACGCAAGAATCCGGTCATCATGACCACCGAATACGAAACGAACAGAAGAAGTCCAACAAACAAAATCTTCAACACGGTCAGTCCGGCGTTGCCGCTGTGCGGTTTGCGGATCCGCAACACCAGCGCCGTATCAATTGGAATTGAGAGGGCAGCAAAAATAATCAACAACTGCACGTTGATTGTGATATTTGCGCATACCCACAACACGGAAGCGCAGAAGCCGAAGAAGAGTGTCAGAAAGAAATCCAGGATCCGGCCGGGCCACGGTTTTCTTTCGAACGCCATCAGGAGGAGCGAGCGGACCGTGACCAGAGCAAAGAGAACGAAGCAAACAACTGCAATCATTTTCGCGCAAATCTCCTGCCGATCATGCGGGACAGTTCCGAGACCTGTTCGATCTTCAAGAGAGAGCTTGCCACCAGGAGCACCACAAGTCCCAGCACTATGGTAACACCGAGGCTTGCTGCGTTAAACACCAACCCTGTCCCGCCCAGAATGTGAGAGACCGCCGGATGGACCGCCGCAACGGCAACTCCCATTGCAAGACTTGCCACTGTGATTTTCAACAGAGAATTCAGGACACCGTAGTTGCCAAGTCCTCCCAATTTACGTTTCAATGCGCTGAATAGAAACAGTGTGTTGAGGATCGACGCAATCGAAGTGGCGAGAGCCAGACCTACAAAACCGACATACCCGATCAGTGACAGGTTGACCGCAATCTTGATGGCGATCACCAGAGCCGCGTACTTTACGGGTGTTTTGGTGTCTCCCAGCGCGTAGAAAATCGGAGTGACAATCTTGACCAGCGAATAGGCATATAAACCGAGCGAGTAAAACAGAAGTGCGTCTCCCGTATGGATCGTAAATTCGTGGACAAAACGTCCGCGTTCGTAGAGCACTTCAACGATGGGATAGCGCAAAAAGATCAGGCCAAACGTGGCGGGGATGTTCAGGAAGGCGGCAAGCTTGATCGCCTCCGCTAGATTCGAGCGGACTCCGTCTAAATTATTAGCGGCGACATGTCTGGAAACAGTGGTAAGGCTCACCGTGGCGATCGCCACGCCGAAGATGCCGATCGGGAGCTGCATCAGCCGGAATGCGTAGTTGAGCCACGAGACGGGTCCATTGCCCAGATACGAAGCAAGCTGGTTGTCGATCAGGATGTTGATTTGTGTTGCGGCCAGACCAAACGTGGCGGGCAGCATCAATCCGAAAATGCGTTGTAGCCCGGGGTGGCTCCAGTCCAGCACAGCCTGATAGTGGTAGCCGCACTTATATAAGGAAGGGATTTGCGTGTACAGTTGCGCTGCGCCGCCCACCAGGCTTCCAATGGCCATCGCGGTAACCGGCTCCTGTCCGAACCGGGGCATGTAGGGGGCGAGAAAAATTCCCGCCAGAATGCTCATCAGATTGAAGCAGGCGGGAGAAAGCGCGGGGATAAAGAAGCGTCCATGCGTGTTCAGGATTCCCATTACAGCGGCAGCCAGCGCTACGGTCAGTAAGAACGGGGCCATCACCTGCGTCAAATGGATGGTCAGCTCGATCTTGCCGGGCACCTGGCTGTAACCGGAAACCAGAAAGTAAACCAGATACTTTGCGCCAAATAGAATCAGCAGTGTGATCGCGCTCAGCACGACCGTGAGCGCGTTGAGCACGATGTTGGCCAGACGCCATGCTTCTTCCTTACCGCGGTTCTGCCGGTAATCGGTAAACGTGGGGATGAATGCCGCACTGAGTGCCCCTTCGGCAAACAGATCGCGCAGCAAGTTCGGAATCCGGAACGCCGCAAAAAATGCGTCCGTGGCCATCACGTTGAAATACTTGGCCAGCACCATTTCGCGCACCAGCCCCAGAATGCGGCTGATCAGTGTGGCAAACGAGACACCTCCCGCAGTCCTT
>CAZDDB010000087.1:0-12751 GCA_964504105.1 uncultured Acidobacteriota bacterium | reverse complement strand
GGGTTCTTGCTCACGTTCCTGTGGTCGATTTTGGGATCTGATGTCCCAGAAACGTCTTCGGAAAATGCCGGATGGATTTATCCGAATCGATTCTCCGGGTAGGAGCTTTCGAATTCCCCGATAAATCGAATGATCGAGGGGAAAATATCCAAGGCGCAGGTAAACGGCGAGAGAATCGGTGCTGACTTCCGGTTGGATCAGACCGGAGGCAAGCAAAGCTTTGATCTCAGAACCAAACACGAATTTGACGGAATCTTCATAGTAGTACAGAGGCTTGATACCGGCATGGTCCCGTGCGAGAAAAAGCTCATTTGTTTGCGTGTCCAGAATCGCCAGCGCGAACATGCCGTTGAGTAGCGGCCATGCGTCTTCGCGATGTTCTTGAAAAAGACGCAGAATGACTTCCGTATCAGAATGTGAAAAGAAGGTATATTTTTTTCCCAGTCTGCTCCGCAGTTTTCGAAAGTTATAGATTTCCCCATTGAAAATGAGATGATAACGACCTGATTCATCGTGCATCGGCTGCGCTGCAGCATCGCTCAGATCAATGATTTTCAGACGTCTGGAAGCCAGACCCGCTACCGGGGTGATGTGAAAACCTTCTTGATCCGGCCCTCGATGCGAAAGGGCAGCCGCCATCCTCTGGAGACAATCTTGCGGAACGGGACGTTGATCAAAAAAGTACACTCCAGCGATTCCGCACATGCGGCTATTGTATCTTATGTATGGAGCGCAGGCGTCCCGCCGGCATTGAGCGCCGCAGGCTTCCAGCCTGCGTTGCGGACTGGAAGTCCGCGCTCCTACTGGTTTCCGGATGCGTCTCTAGTCACGATGTAGTCTTGCCATCGGCGTGATATGATGGCCGAACCGCGTGGATTGGTCATCATGCAAACGGCAGCTTACTTTGTCCTAGCCGCTGTTCTGTACTATTTGTCGAAAACCACTCTGAATTTTTCAGGATTTGCGGCATTCTGTTTCGGACTGAGCGGGTCGGGCGTCCTTCTCCTGACCCGCATTTTCTTTCTCTACGCTACTTCCAAAAGCAGGCTCACCCGTTTTTTGAAGGCAACTCCCACTGAAGAGGGGCTTTCGGAATGGCTTGCGCACCGGGGATTTAATCTGAATGAGGAGCAGTCGCCCGGTATTTTCTTTGCGTGCTGTGTTTTAACTGCAACACTTTTCCTTCAGTTTGTTCCCTGGAGCGTCTCCACAACCGGAGGACGCATCACCCGTTTCGTTGTCGCCGTGATCTCAGGTATCGCAGTTGGAGGTTTGCTCTCCGTTTATCTTGTCAACTGGACAAAAAAAGTTCGCAAGGATGTGGCTGACAGTATCCGTTCTTCAGGTTTGGACGCCTGCCGTGGCATCACTCACAGATGGGACGTGATGGAAGAAATCAAAAATCCTTCCAAAGAGCCTGACGTGGCTCAATTCGCCGACCCGGTTGCAAAGCAAGCCCTTGTGGAGGCGCTGGAAGGGTCCGATCGTGAATTGCAGCGCGGGGCAGCCCGGCTATTGCGAGCGATTGGAAAACAGATGGAGGTGGGCATGAAAGCCGTGGATGCCCTCGCAGGATATGATCTGAGCTCGGGGGGAAGTCACACACTGCTTCCGGAAGAGCTGATTTATAAGCTCAAGCACGACCAGGATCCGTATCAGAGAAGGATCTCCGCGGAAGGATTGGATAAGAATCAGTTTCCGGGTGCAATCGAGGCGTTGGTCGTTGCGCTTGGTGATCCGGATGAAAACGTGCGTGAAAGTGCAGCGTCCTCTTTGCGCACGAAAGGTGAAGCGGCGGTAGAGCCTCTTCTGCAAGCTCTAGCCAGCTCGAATTCCGATGTCCGGCGTTTGGCTGCATCGGAGCTTGGAAATCTGGCTGTTGCGCGAGCGGTCGAGCCATTGATTTCCATGTCTGCCGATGAAAGTTCCAATGTACGAGAAGGAGTTGCGTATGCTCTTGGCAGACTTGCCGATCCGCGCGGGATTGACGCACTGAATGCGCTTTCCCGCGATCCGGATGACCGTGTGCGTTTGGCATCCGTGATATCGCTTGGATGGAGTCGCAGCATTGCCGCCGTGGAGCCACTCAAACTCGCACTGCAGGATGTCCATCCGGGGATTCAAGAATCTGCTGTCGGCGCTCTGGCAAACATCAAGGATCCAACTGCGGCGGAAGCATTGCTCAATATTCTGGATCGTGATTTTATCCTGGCGCAAAAGGCGGCAAACTCGCTCGCAGAGATCGGACACCCTGCGATTCCTGTGTTGATTCGGGGGCTGAGCCATGAAAATGAGAGCGTTCGTTCCAATGCTTCCTGGGCTCTTGGCAAGATCGGAGAAGTTGCGACCCCGTCCTTGCTGGCGGTACTTGCAGATTCCAACCACGCCGGGCGCGGAGCGGCGGCATTCGCGCTTGGAAATCTGAAGAGCTCTCAGGCGCTTGAGCCGATCATTCAGCTCGCGTCGGATGAAGACGAACGTGTCCGGTTCAATGTGGCTCATGCGTTGGGGAAAATTGCCGATCCACGCGGCATTGATTCTCTTGCGAAACTCTCCAAAGACAATAGTTCGAAGGTTCGGTTGCAGGCAGTTTGGTCGTTCGGATGGATCGGTAGTTCTAATGCAGTAGAAGCTCTGACAGACTGTTTGAAGGACCCGGAACCGCAGATCCGCGAGGAAACCGTAGCTGTGCTGGAGAAGCTCGCAGGAGTCTGCGATGTTTGCGGGAATCGAGTCAACCGGCCCGAAGGTTATCTGCTAACGACAAGAGAAGTGGTCAGCACTCCGGCGTACTGGCAACGGTACTATGAAATTCACAGATCGGAAATGACCGGCGCCATCTCATCCTACAGTGAATTTTGCGGAAGCACAGTGTTGCGGAACGGAGTTGCTACCGCTATGGCAGGTCAGCGAACTCCATGGCTCGTCTGCGAGAAGTGTGTTTCTTTATTTTCTGTGGATTTGTCGCAGACTGGAAACTATGCAAAGCGATGGTGGGAGAGTCGAAAAACTTTTGAGCCTCCGGGCACAGGTGCGGCGCCTCTGACAGCGGTCCTGATGGAAACGGGTGAGCCCGTCAGTAATGTCTGGCAACGGGCGCAGTCTTCTTCACCGATGCTCTCCCCGCTTGGTCAGAAAGTGATGGAACGAATGAGTCAGCGGGCGCAGTCTTCACCGGCCGGCAAGGAAAATCCCGTTTGTCCAAAGTGCCAAACCATTTACAATCGCGTTGCCGTGATCCGGCAGTTGAAGCAGCAGTCACCCGAACTGTTTGATTTTGGAACATGGACGACCAAGTTCCGATGCGTAAAATGCGGCGAGATCATGGTAATCAGCGGCGCCGGCGAAGAATCATGACTTCATACAAAGTTTGCCCCCCAACATGAAAGGTGCTGAATCCCTGTTGGCCGAGGGAAGCTCTCCGAAACAGACAGCGCTAGAAAGTTGTGGGATCCAATCCAACAGGCGCAGGGCAAACCGCTTTCTGCCGGCCCAAAATCCATTCGTTGGATTTGTCTCCTTATCGCGGACCTCCCGGAGTCAGGCATTGTTCCAGTGGGTGACGATCACTCCTGAAATGCGATCGCTCCCTTCAAACGTCGCATGCTCCAAATGATCCATATTGAAAACTTCATCTAAAATAGGACGGAATTCAAAAGTCGCCATCGCTAGAAAGGCATGGGGTACCTGAGCATCTGCGTGAACACGAACGATCACCGGAGTATCATTAGTCATCCACATCCGATATGTTTTCCCCCGCGCTTCCATTTTGTCCAGTATGGAGTCTATAAACTTTTCTTTCGGTGAAAATTCTTTTGTGAATATAATCAGGATGGCTTGCAGATCCGCATTCTTCAGACGCGCTTTCTTCGCTAACGTTATTCTCGCTCCTAAATCTTTCCGGTTCGGTTGGGCCCATTCATTCCACTATTTCGCAAAATCAGGATTGCTCTTTTGAAAAAAACAGGGCTGCAATCTTTCTTCCATCTGTGCCCACACCCTCAAATCGCTCACATTCGTAACCAAAATAGTCAAGCTTACCTTCCACCGCACATTGCCTATAAAGACTGGATGCCTCTGGGGCAGTCAAGGCGCTCCGCACGCCAACAATGCGCCATTGATCGATCTGCACGGAAGTATCTCGATAGACGTGTTCCACAACAGCTCGAAAGTACTGCTCCGGCTCCGGAGGTTGATCGCCTCCTTCACGAAAGATCACAACCGAAACTTTTGCAGGTAGCTTATTCGCTGCAATATTCTGGAATTGTTGTTGTGGACTGAATCCAAAAGCTCGCGCCTTTTCTAAAACTCCTGCTCCGAAATAATTCGGATCCTCCCGCAATTGATCCAACGCATCGAGTCTCTGATCACAGCATTTTTCGCAAAGCAGATAGGAGCCGTATAAAAATCCGAGGTCTCTACTAATGTATTCGTTGCAAGAATCGCAAATGGCCTGCTGCTGCGATAAATCCTGAGAATTCCACCACTCTTTTCCAAGATGCCGCCAGTAGTTTCTGATATTCGCGAGATCCTGCGCTAATACCTGCGGTGCTGGCGCCGGGCCGCTTTCTGAATCAAGGACTTGTTCTACTTCATAGTCACGATGGACCGATAAGATTTTTGCCTCAAATCCACTGAGATCGAGTCCATATCCGGGTTTAGGAATATTTCCAACTGACGATTTCGGTTCGATCGCATCCCAGTTGTTCTTATGCTCGCGGGCTATGAAATCCTCAGCCTCCTTTTTGTAATAGACTTTATCGAGGTGTTGCAGTTCAGAAACTGATCCTGTAAGGATGATCATCCTCGATGACTCCGCATGAGGGGCACGAGCTTTCAGGCCGAACACTTTCACGCGTGGGTAAACCGCTAAGGCCTGAAGATGAGCAATCAACTTTAAATGATTTTCGTACTGCTTTTCCCAGCCCGGCGGAAACTGAAGTATTGTCGTCCCTTTTCCGAATTCAACGCTTCTTTTTTTCACCTGCTGCGCGTGGGTCAGTGCCGTAGTCGGTTGCTGTGTATCGTCCAGCGATTTACCTGCCGCCTCTGTTTTGACTTGAATCAAAGCTTCTACCTCCGCTGCTGAGGCGATCGCCTTTAGCGCTTCTAAAGCTTCATTTCGTACATTTTCAGCACTGTCCTTCAAACAGCGAATCAAAACCTCCTTGTGTTGTGGTAGCCCCCATTTTCGCAACACAGCCACAGCAGAACCTCGAACCATAGGAGAGGAATCGCCAGTGGCAGCGTGAACCAAATATTCCGCAGCTTCTTCACCAAACTCTCCCAGCATCCATACCGCAGATCGGCGAACGAATTCCGCTGATCTGCCAGGTATATCCTTTTCCGAACGAAGCGCTTCGAGAAGTCTCGCGAGCGCAGCTTTTCGTACTGCAGAGCTTCTGCTTTTAGTATTAATCTCTGCCAGCATAGCCACCCCATCCCCCAGGTCCCCTCCCGTTAGAACAGCTTCCACCAGGGGAATTATTGTATTGTCTGCAACATCCAATTCCTTCCAATAAGGGCCGATTTCGTCTAAGGCCTCCATCGCCTTCTGACGGTTCAGGCCATATCGGTGAGCTGATGTTGCGACCAGCGTACCTATCGCATCCTGAACAACTTTTGAGGTTCGCCATCCATTATCGATGCGATCCAATGCCTCCTTTGCAGCTACTCTTATGTTCTGATAATGATCTACGTGATTCAGTTCTTCATGCCGAACACACGAAAGGTAAACATTCCAGACAGGCTCAAGGGCCCGCGCATCACCGATCTTACCCAGAGCTGTGATAATCCTTTCTCGCATTGAGAAATCGTAAGTTTTCTCAAGAGCTTGAATCAGGACGGGAACGGCTGATCTGGCGGCTTCAGTAGCAGTCCAATGGGGATCGATTTGATTCAATGCTGCCTCGGCACGTTTACCGGCATAATCCCAATCAGCAAGGCTTGCTGTTAATGCCGGAATGGCGTCAGGCCCGCCCGCGCAACCAAGGGACTCAGCGGCAGCAGCTCGAAGCAATCCATCGTCGGAAGTTAACGCCTTTAACAGAGCCTGAACGGCCCGAAGGTCTTTGTATCGGCCTAGCCGCTCAGCTGCTTTGATCCTTGCGTACTCCGAATTGGATCGGATTCGTCTTAGGTCCCACCAAAGCATGCTATGCTCCGTTTTGAGTCTTGGTAGTTCGCTGAAAAGTTGTGCAACCAAAGTATGAAGCGCTTTTTCTGATTCGAACTTCTCATCGCTTTTTGTTTTCTCCCCATTTCATCCTGGATTCCGTTGTCGGCAAACTGAGCACAAAGAAACCATGATCCGATCCCCAACTTCGACCTGCTTTCGCAAGCTTCGGATTTCCGCAATTGACATAATCCACAGCCATTTCTTTCGTACCAAACTCCTGAAGAGCGGCGATCAAGAACTTTTCGGACAGTGGGTCGCCCTCCCAGATGAAGAAATGGTATGCACCTGCGACAACCGCCACATCACCCTGATCACGGGCCTTCTTAAGCGCTGCTTCAGCGCGCAGCCCCCGCCCGATCCCCCGCGCAACGTTGATTTTCACAGCCGAGTTGTAATCAGAGCTCAAAAGAATCTCCAGCGCACGATCAAGCACCGCCGGCACCTGCGTAGCCAGTAGCGATGCTTTTTCGGCAACAACGGGATCATTGTCGTGCAAAGCAGACATCATAAGATCGATGGCTTTTTGTGTCTTCAACTTGACAAGTCCCCCGAGTGCAATCCTGCGAAGATCCGGATTTGTGTTCACGGCGGTTTCATATAACACGGCCGCAGCCTGCGGATCCGTCATCATTCCGAGGGCCTCAGCCGCATAGGACTTGAGGGAATATTCTTCGCTCTTCAAGATCTTTTTTAGCCGATCGATCGCGCGCCGGTCATCTATTTTGCCGAGCGCGAGAATAACGTCACCATGCGCAAAGGAGTCCTTGTCCAGCAAAGCTAGCAGAGGGGCTACGGCACTGCGATCCCTGAGCTTTCCAAGAGCCTCAACTGCCGTCCGGCAATAACGCGGATACTGTTGCATGAGCGAAATCAGTGCAGGAACTGCGCGCTGGTCGCCCATATCCCCCAGAAGTTCGGCTGCACAGCCATCTGTTGTAATTGCGCGCTCATCGTTTGTTTGAAGTGACAGTATGAGTGGTTCAACGGCAACATTCTTGATTTCCAACAGGGCTTTTTTGGCTGCGTCTATGACCGGTGCATCTTGTCCGCATGCCACGTTGGCCAGAAACCGCACGGCGCGAATATCTTCCGTCTTTGCGAGATCTTCGATCACCTTCGCACGTTCATCTGGATGCGCTTTGTAATATTTCGCCTGCAATCTCTCAACCTCGTCTTGACATCCAATTAGCAGGAAAACCATGAGAAAAACAGTCATGGCAGGAAATTTGACTTGGCTTTCCAGTAATAAGAGTTTCATGAACCCCAGAAGAATTCAGTTTTCGAAGAGTCAACGTTTGGGACGATTCAGTTTTTCTGCGACTTCAGAAGCAACCAGATGTAACGCTGCATCTTCCTGCCCGATGATATCGGAAAGGGCTACTGCGGCAGTTTCGCGAATCATCCCTCCGAGCGCATGATCCATCAGCAAGCGGTCCAATGCAGGGACTGCTTCTCCAGCCTCTGAGCCGAACTGACCGAGCGCTCGTGCAGCCTCCATCCTCGCTGTTGCCAGGGAATTTTCAAGCATTTCAATTAGTGGTCTGATTGCACGAGCGTCGCCGATTTCCGCCAACATCTGCATAGCCCAGTTGGGGTAAGAGCTTTTCAATTGTGGTAATAATGTATCCGCTATACGGCTCAGCACTCGCTTTGCATCGATGTTTCCACCGGACAGCGAAGCTTTCAGCGGGCGAACGGCTATGGAACCTAACATGAAACCTAACCGGACAAGAGACGAATTGACAGCATTCTTTACATCTGTATCGTTGTCCGCCATTGCATGAATGAGCAGGTCTACTGACTTGGAACTCTGGATGGATCCGAGAGTGGACGCTGTTTCTTTCCGTACGATTGGATTGGGTGAAGCGAGTTTTGATTTTAATCGAAGCAATCTCCACCAAAGCATTTGTTCCTCCGTTTCAGTTTTACTATGAAAAGCAGTTGCCAATCCAATACCGAGACAAGAATGGATCCGGCTTCGTCGCCGGAGATGGCATATCTTTTATCATTCTAACATCATGACAGTGCGGAACTAAATGCTTAGCGCGTGGTTCCCAATTCACAAAAACGAAGAGGCATCGTTCAGAATGATCTCTTCTTACCCCACTGCGGATGACCCTCATAGCTCTCTCGTTGGATCACAAAATAACCATTCCGGGACGCCCAGCTTCTGGCTGCGTTCACCAATTCATCATTTCCACAATTCAGAAAATCTTCGGTCATTTCCGTGTTGCCGTATGTTTCGAGTGAACGGATTACCAGTTTTAGATGTGCTGGATTTCCCAGACGGGATGCGGCCAGTGACCGAATTTTGGGATCAGGATCCTTCAACTTGCGCAGGAGTTCAGCACTGATTTCCGTATCGGGCTTTTCCGAACATGCATTTAGCAGGAAGATGGCAACCATCAACTCAGCTGCATATTTGAAGAAAGAGCTAAGTTTCATAAAGAGGATTTATTGCGTCTGTTATATCATGATTCTAGACGAACGGAGAGAAGCCTTTCGGAAAGTTGATCGATGGAACAAGTAATGAGAGATCCTCATGTAGTCTGGAGAATCGCAGCGATCATAACTGGACTTGCTCCCTGGGTTTGGATTAGAGCGTCCTACACAATCTGCGAATCCCACGATTCGGATTGACTATGTCATAGCCCGTTTCCATCGCAAAGGCTCGAAACCGGGCTTCTACAATTCGTACGACACTATTTATGTTCCGTTGAAATAAAGGGGAGTTCTGTCAAATGGAAATTGGTCCCTTTGAAGCAATCGTCACCAGGAGCGGACTCAGTTTTCCTGCTGTGATTCGGCTCAACAAAGACCAGATCGTGATTCAGCGGAAGTCCCCCCACGGAAACTTGAACCCATGGTTTGAGATAGCATCCGTCGATGTGACAGAATCTGCGGTGACTAATCAGGAGTTGTTCTTGCAAACATCGACCGAGCCATTCAGTATTCGATTTACTGGTGGACAGTTATCGAGATTTGAACAATTATGTAAGAGATTTACTCCGCCTGAGCAATTCGTGTCAGACGAACCAGTGTCTGCTCCCGCAAGGCAGGCCACTCCAGCAGCCGACCAGGTAATCGCAAAGTCAAAGTTCTTCAAAGTTATTTTAGTGTTGTCCGTTGCATATTTTGCCTTCATTGTTTTCGCGTTGTATCCGAAAGCTTCAATTGAAACGAAAGGAGAGGCGGTAACTGCTTTGGAGGCCCATTGTGACCTGAAGGGTTGCAATGAGCCTGCCGCTTGCATTCGTTATAGTCAAAACTCCCGAACAGGCGAGCAGTTTCACAAATATTACGTCTGTCGGGGCCACTGTTCTTCAGCGGGCGAGTGGGCCTGGCAATTTTCCGTGGATCACAATAAACGGAAGCAACAGTGGGAAGGAATCTTTACTGAGCCGGACTGGAACAGCGCTCTGTTAGACCCTGAATCTGCATCGCTGGTTATTGCTCCTCTGGTTCTTGTGACACTTCCGATGCTGATCTATATTCTTTGGCGGACAGATCGCGAACGAGCAAAGGCCAAGATGCGAAAGCCTTAAGTGAGTAAGTTTTTATTAAGACATCCGACCGGTAGATGAAAACGGCTTCACATATCAATTCGCATTCACGTTCTCGCGAAGTAAAACAGGATTCCCACAATTAAGCAAAGAAACCAAAATGTCAAAACGCCGAAGCCATGTCGTTCACGAAAGACATATTTCCATATCAACCAGCAGACCGGGCTCCCGAGGATTGCCAGACCGAGCTGTATTCCGACAATCAAAGCAATTGCTTCACCTTCGGCATCCGGATTTCGATTCGCAATCATTGAAGCGCGCTCAGCTATGAAGATCAATGAACTTCCCGCGGCCCACATCACGAATCCGATCACTCCGCGTATCAAACTTGCAATGAGCTGAGAGTGATCCGCCTTTGGCTTCATTCGAACGCTGGAAAGCCCCACAGGGCCGCTTCCGGGAGGCACAAACTTCTTTTCGCTTTCCCACCAGCGCTCGGCGTGTTGTCGCGCCTGGACGATATCCACATCGAATTTGTTGATGCAGGAATCGCAAACCATCCATGCGTTTGATTGGCCGGCAAACATTTTGACCACCTGTTCCCGTATCACAGCATGGCGTCGAAACTCTTCATAATCTCGAATTCCCACTTTCGCCAATTCCGTCCGGTGATCGCTGTAATAATGTTTCCAGAACTCAGGACTGCGCACCACTTGTCCGGTGATGAGCAGGTATCCAAAAGGGCGTTCTACCCGGCGGTTACAGATGTCGCAGACGACTGTTTCCACAACAACTTCGCCATGCTTCCCCGGGAGACTCGCCTGCGGGACGGAGGCGTTTTGAATCAAACTCCATCCGGTTGCCGGGCCGCATGTAGGACACTCAGGGAATACCTTCCCTTTCACGAAGTACCTTTGGCTGCTTTGATTTGAAAACTGCTGAAGAGCAGCGGCATTCAATCCTGTACCCAGAAGGTCTCTGGACATGAAATCGGCAAATCCGCCTTCGCCACAAAATTCGCATTTGTAATTTCCCGTGGCAGGAACGATTGAGCCTGGAGATAAATTGACGTGGTCGCTCATGGCCGGATCTGATTCGTCTAAGTATTTTTATCTTATCACTGTTTGGCAAGGGTCAAAAAGCAGCAGACAGAGTCGATTTGACCGCGAACAATTTGCGTGGTAAATGGTATATCCAATGCGCGTCGTCATTTTTCCTACTGCCTTGACACTCGCAATTCACCTTCTTCTGACAACGGCTGAAATTGCAGGCTGGTTCGAAATACCTACAGGTAAGAGATTCCTGATCGCATGGCTGACAACCGCTTTCGGCGGAATTTATCTTGCGCTGAAAACATACAGTGAAAACAGCGATCTGCAGGGCATGGGAGACATGGATGCCAAAGAGGCACTGGGTGGCTGCGTTGGCATGTTCGTTTTGATAGGGCTTTTGGGGGGTCTGATCGGCCAAAAAGCCGCATTTCTACGTCATCCTGTGACTCTGATACTTCTTTATGGATCTCTGATCGCCGGCCAATTCGCCATATGGCCACCGTTCAGCAGAAGACTCCTGATCTTTGTAACTGTCGCTCGCATTCCTGAAATAATCATTCTTTTTTTTGCCGCAACATTTTCGTGGAATGGTTATCAGCCCGCTCCTGTACCGGGATTCAATAGATATCTACTGGTCGTTTTGCCTTTCACTTTTGTTATTGGATCTTTGATGGGAATGATCGGCACTCTGATTGCGGCAGGTACTATCGATCGGAGACGGGACGAGCGTGCTCAGGCAGGAGCAGTGTTGAGCGCCCTTGCAATAAAACCAACCACTTGGACTCAGGAGGACCTTCGTTCCATCATGGAAGCAGCAATTTCTTCAACGGCGGATCGGACTTCGGACCCACGATCGCCGGATATGGATTTGAAAGAATTGGAACAGTCCGCCCAATCCCTTCTGGACAATGGACAATTATCCGAAGCCGAAGAGAAGATAACGCAGGCTTTGACGCAAGATGGGCGGTCGGAGAGCGCAAGAAAGCTGTGGAAGCGAATCCGGCAAGCGCAGAGTAAGCCGCTTTCTGCAGATCTAACCGAAGAAAAACGGCGTAAGATCTACCGTTACTATGAAGGGCTTTCCACGTTGCTCAGCAATGACCGAATCGTTTTGGATTTGCGAGGTGCTGCAAATCCTCATGAACACCTTGCTGCGATTTTGGAGGAAAGCGGGGCAAAAGCGAACGACTCTGCATTGAAAGAATTTGCAATTCACCAATTCGAGCTCGACCTGATCTTGCAGGAAGGGGAGAGAGAAGCGTGGCGTGTTCCTGTATTCGATTCAGGTAAAGAGCTTCCACCGGACGTAAAACCGCGCGATGCTCTCCGCTGTGTGCACTGCCGCATGAGAAATGCAACGGAATTCTGGCCTGATCACGGCAGCGATGTGCTCTTTTATCCGCTTGCCGAAGAGGAAATGCAAAAGAATCCCGGAGCCCTACGGTTGCGAATTGTTTGCCCCTTCTGCAAAACCAAATGGTTTGCAGTCTGGCCGGAGAGTCCGGATCCGATCGCTGGACAGTTCCTCGATCACATCCAACGAATTTGCCGGGACTTGAACAGCGATGATGCGGAAGCATTCTATAATCTGATTTCCGATTCTGTGCTGGGTGAAGTACTGAAATTTGTGAAAGGCCATACCGTTACTTCCGTAGAACGCGGTGTGCGGTCTGAACGATCGTTTCAAACAGGGGAGTTCGACAATTTGATCTGGCTTCTTCCAGTGCGAATGGAAGCGGCGAGAGATTTTCTGAGCGACTCGTACCTATATCTGCTGCAGTGCGCTGCACAGGAGTGGGATGAGCAGGGAAGAATCAGACACTTTGTCCACTGGATATACTGCTTTGAAAAAAAAACGGGATCCGCGAATCTTTGCTTCTTGCCCAGACAGGAGGCCGCAAACAGGCTTGCGACAATCTTTCCATTTGAGCTTCTGAATCCGGAGGACAGAAGCCGGCCAGGAATAGAAACCTAGCGGGGCACCGCTCGTTTCAAACGGCCGAGCGAGTCAGAATCTG
>CAZDDB010000086.1:0-12769 GCA_964504105.1 uncultured Acidobacteriota bacterium | reverse complement strand
GTGCCGGTCAGACCGCTGGAAGACATATTCACGGCAACATTGCCGGGCGAAATTAACGCAAAAACCGCTTGCATCATGTTCGACATCGCGCTGATCGGACCCCAGTTCGTCTCGCCGAGAACGCGTAGCCCCACAAGCATCAACGGAAGCGAAAGAATGATCGACAGGAGTGAAATCCAAAGCGGAATCCCAAGGCTGAAATACTGCGTAAAACACAAAACGATCGTCAGAATGATCGATCCTACCACCACCCACTTGATCGGAAAATCAGTGCTCTGAACATCCGCGGCCCTGAGATTCTTGAAAGTCTTAACGATCAAGTGCCACTTCAAAAACAGGGATGCGAGACCGCCGGCAACCATCAACCCGGTTGCAGGCCACATCACCCATCGAAGCGTTTCGCGAAACGTCATCTCCGGAATCATTCCGTGTGAATGAAGATACGGTGGGAGAATAAACCAGCTGATAGCCATTCCGATGGCCATCGCGAGACACACCCGGATCCCCACCAGAAGACCGGAGCCAAACGAAAGCAGGCTCCAGTTGAAACCGATCCGCATCGTTTGCATCCACGCAACAGCGTAGTACGTATCCGCAAACGGCTTCACGATGCTCAAAAGGGCCATCAACAACCCGGACGCAAGACCGCCTATGCCTAATGCCGCAGTGGGTCCGCCTACGCCCTTCTCCTTTCCTTCGTGAAGAACAGCAATGGTTTCCCCGGCCGCCACACCATCCGCATATGTCAGATTCTCCTGCTCAATATAGTGCTGACGCATCGGAACAGCCAGCAAAACCCCCAGAAGGCTTGCGCTGCAAAGCCATAGAAAAATTTGCAGCGTGCCCAGGTGAATCGGCGGCGAGAAAACCCCTCTGTCATTGAGCATATCGAACGCCGCCAGCAGGACGCACATAAAAGCAGTCTGACCGGCGCTGGTTCCCATCGTCTGCACGATGTTATTTTCTCGCGCGTTTGTGTCCTTCGCACGAAGAATCAACACCAGCGCAATAAAACCAAAGAACGCCGCAACGACAGAGAGATTCGGTCCGAACCCCAGTTTTAACACGATGTACGGATATGCGCTGCCGATGATCGCGGCCACGATCAAACCGACAATCACCGAACGAAGCGTCAATTCAGGAGCAAGAGTTCCCTGTTGAGATTGGCTCTGATCCATTCAGGTGCCTCCTCAGTTCTTCCTTACAGACTGTTTCCCTTTCTTGAATTGATCCACAACTTTCTTCAGGGATGCCGGGATGCTCGCGCCTGTTGCAGACGCGCCCGCAGGGCCCTTCGCAAGATCTTCCAGACTGGTTGTCGTAACGTAGAGTTTGAAAGAACTGGATCCGGTAAAGCTGGTAACGGTGATGTCATAAGTAAGGCCTTCTTCCACTCCACATTCCACACGCTCAAAAAACTGGATGGAAGAAAGTGAAGCGCCGACAATCACGTCGTCTCCCGCATCGTTCTTCGTTGTGACCACGATGTCCAGATCCGCAGAAGCACTCGAGAAAATCATTGAGATCTGCGCGTGTCCATCTTCGTTGGCAGTAAAGTGAAAAACCTGGCTTGCGCCTGAACTGAGTTTGCCTTTTCCGACTCCCGCCTCTGCGGAAGTCACGGCGAGAAAAAAACAAACGGCGAGTAAAAAAATGTTCCGTCGCATACTGGTCTCCTTTATTTGTTGGATTGTCCAGCATCTTCCATGGAAAGATTACCACAGATATGGAAGTTGGTAGGGGCGGGGCTTGTCCCCGCCCGCACGCAATGGGCGCCAAAAAGGGTCGCCCCCTACCAGATCTGGTTCGGTGTGGAGCTGCTTACTTTGCAACCGAATGCAGTAGAAAATTCAGGTGTATCGGCTAACGGACCGAGTACGCGAAACCGGTTTGGGGAATGCGGATTCGTGGTGACCCGCAGCCGGATTTGTTCCGGACGTTCCTGCCCATGCCAGATTTGCGCAAAGGAAAGAAAAAAGCGTTGCTCCGGAGTGAAACCATCGATTTTTTCCGCGGGAGGGTTACCTTCCATCGACTTCTTCAAAGCGAGATAGGCAATCTTCAGACCCCCGATATCCGCAATATTCTCGCCGAGGGTAAGTTTTCCGTTGACATGCAGAGTATCGATTGCAACGTAACCACTATACTGGCTGTCCACCATGGCCGCGCGTTCGTTGAACCGCTTTTCATCTTCCGCCGTCCACCAGTTCTTCAAATTTCCTTCGGCGTCAAACTGGCGTCCCTGATCGTCAAATCCGTGAGTCAGTTCATGGCCGATCACCATTCCGATACCGCCGTAATTGGAAGCATCATCGGCGTTACCATCGAAGAAAGGAGGTTGCAAAATTCCGGCCGGGAAATTAATGTCGTTAAAGCTCCAGTCATAATATGCATTTACCGTAGGGGGAGTCATCTGCCATTCGTCACGATTGACCGGATTCCCGATTTTGTTGAGATTCCGCTGAAATTCGAACGCATCCGCTTGCATCACATTCAACACGTAGGAATTGCGATCTACCATGAGTCCTGAATAGTCGCGCCATTTGTCCGGATACCCCACTTTCACACGAATCGCATCCAGTTTTCGGAGCGCCTGTTTCTTTGTTTCGTCACCCATCCAATCCAGGGACTGAATCCGGTCCCGAAGTGCCGCTTTCACATTTGTCACCAGATCCAGCGCGCGCTTCTTGGCTTCCGCGCTGAACGCCGTTTCCACAAAGAGCTGACCTAGCGCTTCTCCCAAACGTTGATCGGTAGTTTCGACAACGCGCTTCCATCGCGGCTTTAGCTCCTTTGTTCCGCGAACCACTGTTTCATTGAAATGAAAATCTTCCGCTACAAAATCCGAGCTCAATCTGCCGGCTGTCGCATGAATCAGTTGCCAGCGCAGGTACGCTTTCCAATCATCCAGCGGATGGTCCGCGACCATCCTCCCCACTTCTTTCAAGAATTCCGGTTGAGCCACATTGATGCTTCCCGGGTTCGAGAGACCAACTTTGGTGAAATAGCGGCCCCATGGCCATGACGGGGTCAGTGCATCCATGTCCGCCACGGTCATCTTATGATAGATCGCGTTCGGGTCCCGCTGCTCCACCTGTGTCATGGAACGTTTCGCAAGTTGTGTTTCAAAATCCATCACTTTCCCGGCCTCCATTTCGGCCAGTGATTTTTTTTCACCGAGCAGTTGAAACATTCTTGCGATGTGAGCCACGTATTCCTTGTGGATTGCTTTCATTTTCTGATCATCACTGACGTAGTAATCCCGATCCGGCATCCCAAGACCGCCCTGATACACCATCCCGATGATCTCCGTGCTTTCTTTGAAATCCTGGATCGCCTGAAGTTGGAACGCCGGGAAGATGCCGAACTGGTGGGCCCTTGCTATAGCTTCCTGCACCCCAAGAGCGTCCTTGATCTGACCGATCCGCGCCAATTCCTCTTCCAGAGGCTTCGCCCGTTCTGCTTCAATTTTTACTGTATCCATGCCTGACTTGTAGAAAGCTCCCACTTTTCCGACAACGCTCCATTCGGACGCAGCTTTGTTTTTGGAAGCGTCTTCGAGGATCTGGTGAAGGATATTCAAGTTGCGATCGAAGACCTCGCTAAATGAGCTGTACGAAGAGCGGTCGGCCGGGATCGGATTCTTTGTAACCCAGGTTCCATTCGCGTACTGGAAAAAGTCCTTGCATGGCTCAGCGCTCGGATCCATTTCGCCCGGAACAACGCCGGTACCTGCGTGCAGAGTTCCTGCGAATGATGAGTACAATGAAATGACGAACACGACGATGAGGGAAGCAAACGATTTCATGGCTGGTCTCTCCTTTTCAAAAACGACATTCTAACACGGGTATGCTTGTGAATCGCGCAAAGTGGAATAAGCTATGATTTTCATGGAGGATTATGCCTCTAATCTTCATCACCGCTGCAATATTCCTTTCGCTGGTAAACTCGATTTATTGTGAGGATGATTTGATGAACTCGATTGCTGAATCGTATGTGAAACTGGTGCTGGCAGTGGGACAGCACGATCCGGATTATGTGGACGCGTACTACGGGCCGGAAAAGTGGAAAGAAGAATCCGCGAAACAAAAAAGATCTCTGAATGAAATCAGAAACGATGCCGCCTTGCTCCTTTCCAGGCTTGTGAAGATGGCGCAGGAATCAGATGAATACCTCCGGCTTCGACAACGGTATCTTGAGAAACATCTATTCTCTCTGATTACGCGAATCCGTGTTCTTCAGGGAGACAAACTTCCATTTGATGACGAAAGCGGTGGCCTTTTTGACGCTGTCGCGCCGGAATATCCCGAAAGTCATTTCGAAAACGCATTGAAAGAAATCGAGGCACAATTGCCCGGAGAAGATCCGCTGCCGAAGAGATATGCAGCGTTCAAACGTGACTTGATCATCCCCCCGAATAAACTGGATTCTGTGTTCCAGGCAGCGATCCGGGAAGCACGAAAGCGGACCTCGCGGCACATCCGGCTGCCTCAGAACGAAAATTTCAGAATCGAATATGTCAAGAACCAACCCTGGAGCGGATATAACTGGTATCAAGGAGATTATCAGAGCTTGATCCAGATCAACACGGACCTTCCGATCTATATAGACCGCGCCATCGATCTTGCCTGCCACGAGGGTTATCCGGGCCATCACGTATACAACGTGCTCCTGGAAAACCGGCTTGTGAAAGAGAAAGGATGGATCGAATTCGCTGTGTATCCCCTGTTTAGTCCCCAGTCATTGATTGCGGAAGGAAGCGCGAATTACGGGATTGACGTTGCGTTTCCCGATGACGAGAAACTCCGCTTTGAACGGGATGTCCTCTTCCCTCTGGCCGGACTGGATCCCGCAAAAGCAGAAGCGTATTTCAAAATCCGAAAATCGACAGAGTTGCTAGGCCATGCAGGTAATCAGGCAGCCAGGCAGTATCTGGATGGAAAAATCGGACGCGTAGAAGTGGTGGCACGGTTAGAAAAATATTCGTTGATGGAGAAAGAGCGCGCAGTGCAGCGCGTTTCTTTTATCGACAGGTATCGCAGCTATGTGATCAATTACAATTTGGGGGAAGATGTAGTCAGGAAGTATATTGAATCGCGTGCCGGTGGAAATCCCGAGAAACGATGGCACGAATTTGAGCGCCTTCTTTCGATGCCGTTTGTCCCTTCCGATTTGAAATAACGGTTTCCAGCGCCCGCCTCCGGCGGGCCGCGCCAGCCGAAGGCGGGCGTTACAGACCGCTTAAGTTCTTTTGGTGCGAAGGCAGTCTTTCTGAAGAACCCGCAGAGGCGGTCGCTGCGGCGGCAAAGCGAGGCAATGCAGACTCAAAATCCTTCCGCAATTCATCTACATTGCGGTATCGTTGAATCGGATTTTTTTCCAGAGCTTTCAGAATGATCCGTTCTACTTCTTCCGGAATTTGCGGATTGATCGAGCGCGGAGGCGGCGGTGGATCTTTCAACTGCTGAAATCCCACAGCAATCGGAGAATCACCGGTAAACGGCACACGCCCTGTCAGCATTTCAAACAGAATCACTCCAATCGCATAGATATCAGCTCTCTCATCCACATGTTTTCCCGCCACCTGTTCGGGCGCCATGTATTCCGGCGTGCCCATGATCAGGCCTGTCGCAGTCATTCCTTCCAGATGAACCGAACGTGCCAGACCAAAATCAATGATCTTGATCTGGCCGGAAGGGCCGACCATGACGTTCTGCGATTTCAAATCACGATGAACAACGCCCTGTGAATGAGCAGCCTCCAGACCATTGCACATTTGCGAGAGGATCTGATACGCATTTAGAAGCGACAGCGGACCACTTCTCTTTAGATGCTCTTTCAGGTTCGTCCCGCCGAAATATTCCATGGAGACGTAGTGAAGACCATTCACTTCGGCAATATCGTGGATCCGGATGACGTTCGGATGGGTCACACGGCGCGCCAGAGAGACTTCGCGTGTGAGTCTTTCGAGCGCTTCCTGGTCCGTGCTTAACAACGGAGACAGCAATTTGATCGCAACCTGTTCTTTCAACTGCTTGTCGTACGCCTGGTAAACGATTCCCATTCCTCCGCGTCCTAATTCGGAGAGCACTTGATAACGCCCTTCCAGCGCGGCGGCCAGACTGAGAAGCGTTGTGGGCATTGCACTTCCGCCGGTAGAAGCGGGAGCAGCAAACATTCTGGTGGATATCAGCGAGCGTTCCATTTGCTGATTCAATTCGGTATCCAGACGGCAAATGAGCGCTTCCAGATTTGCAATTCGATCTTCCATCCGGGTGGACTTTGCGGTTTCTTCTGGACTCACAGCCTTTAATCGCTGTTTGTTCAATTCGTGTCGATGGCGCATCCAGATCCAGAGGGGCGACATCAGAATCGCAAATACAGGAATTGCGATCAATGCGGTCCTCTCGGATGCGGCCAAAAGAAAGATGAGTGCGAAAACCCCGAAGGGAATCAGATACCGCAGAGGATAATTTTCGGAGTCCTTGGATTTGCCGCCAAACATCTTCATCCAGTTAGAGTTTGAGTCTTGAGCCATATAAATCCCGCCTTACAAAGACGTCAGAAAACCACTAAAGTTCACAGCTTACCCTAACTATATATCAGATTGCCGGCGGCATAACCTGGAGTGCTATAATTCGAGCAAAACCATGATTCGGGGGAGACGCTCAGACGAAAAGCTGCCGGGCTGCGTGATTCTTTTCGTACTCCTTTTTATCCCAGGGCCAGGAAATGCATATGCAGATACAGACCCGCACGCGGAGGCAGGTGTTCTTGATCTGCGCAACTGGGATTTCGATCATCAGGGTCCGGTGTCGTTATCGGGGATGTGGAACTTTTACTGGAACCAGTTTGTCGATCCTTCCGATCTTGCAAATGCTCCCGCTACCGCTCAAATCAAGATTCCTGGTACATGGGTACAAGCGCGATCCCCCGCCGCGGCAACAAAAGGAATCGGCTTCGCGACGCACACCCTGCACGTCCTTTTGCCGGCGTCAATGAAAGGACGCGAGGTGGGGTTGCGGATCGGAGAAGTCGCCTCCGCTCTCCGGCTTTATTTGGACGGAGCCGTCGTATTTGAAAACGGAAGAGTAGGGCGCAATGCGCAGGAAGAAATTCCAGGCTTCCGGCCGGGCTATATCCGGTTTACACCACAAGGTTCTACGATCGACATTGTGCTCCAGATCTCCAACCATTTTCATTTTGAAGGCGGTCCGGTAAGAGCATTTGATCTGGGATTGGCTTCACAGTTGGAGAAATCCCGAAATCAAGCTGCGATTCTTGATTATTTTGTGATGGGATGCGCGGCAATCTTCAGTGTCTATAGCGCATTTCTTTTCTTTACCCGCCGTTCGGACAAGAGTCATTTCCTGTTTTCTCTGGTGGCATTTATCATCTTACTGCGATTGGCGACAGTGAACTGGCATCTAACCGAAATTTTCCCTTCACTGCCGGACCGGATCCAGCTTCGCATTGATTATTTCACGCTGTTTCTGGCCCCGATGCTTTACTACGCCTCCGTACGATCCCTGTTCCCTGCCGACTTCTCTGCAAGGTGGGGACGCGCGAGTTTTGCGTTTGCAATCTTTGGTTTCTTTTGTGCCCTTTTGTTGCCTGCCCGGATTTTCACTCTACTCCGCGAACCTGCTGAGATTGTCGCGGTAGCGGTGATAGGCACCGCAGTTCTGTATCTGGCCCGTGCGGCAATGCGCAAACGGGAGGGCGCATTGTTTCTCGCTGCCAGCACATTGATTTTGAGTCTGATTGTGATTTACGACATTGCGCACCGTTTACGATTTATCAGCGGTACAACAGATCTGCTTCCCTTTGGTTTGATCTTTGTTGTCTGTTCGCATGGCGCGATGTTGGGAAAACGTCTTACCAGTGCCCTCGGTACGAGCGAGCAACTGTCGGGAGAGCTTCGCGATCTCAATCGAGATCTCGAACAGCGCGTCACGGATCGAACAAGCGAATTAGAGCATCTTGCTACAACAGACCCTTTGACCGGGATACACAACCGCCGCAGTTTGATGCAGCAGGCAGAAACGGAGTGCGCCAGGGCGCGCCGGCACAAGCATTCGCTTGCAGTTCTGATGCTCGATCTGGATCACTTCAAATCGATTAACGATACGCACGGTCATGAAGCCGGCGATCTCGTCTTGAGCGCGTTTGCGGAAGAACTGCTCCGGACCATTCGTGAGCATGATGTGGTAGGGCGATATGGTGGTGAAGAATTCGTTCTGGTGTTGCCTCATCTCGATACCTCCGGCGGGCTCGCTGCTGCGCAACGACTTCAACGGCGGCTATCCGATTTCCGGATCCAAATACCATCGGGTGCGGTTCTACGCATCACAGTCAGCATTGGATTGGCAGAGCTGAACCACGATGAGTCTTTCGAAAAACTGCTGCGGCGCGCGGATGAAGCGCTTTATACCGCAAAATCTGCGGGACGAAACTGCATCATAGCGGCTCCCGCATGATGAATACTTTTTCCCTTCGATTGAAAGGAGGACTGATGAAAAATGTTGTACAACTACTTACAATTCTGTACATCTTCGTTCTTGGAGCGTCTATTCTGACAGGACAAGACGCAACACCGGACCTGCGATGGAGATTGCTCGGACCGCTTCGCGCCGGTTGGTCGACAATCGCTGAAGGGATTCCGGAGCAACCCGATACGTTCTACTTTGGCGCCGCCGATGGTGGTGTATGGAAAACCCCGGACTCGGGTCTTACCTGGCAAGCACTTGCGGATCGCGCTCCGTTTTCATCCGTTGGAGCGCTGGCAATTATCCCCGGTAATCCACCGGTTATCTATGCAGGAAGCGGACAGGTTCAGACGCGATACGACATCATGGATGGCACGGGCGTGTACAAATCAGAAGACGATGGCAATACATGGATCTCACTTGGTCTAACCGATACACGCCACATTGGCCGGATCCTGATTGATTCGCGTGATCCAAATGTCCTTCTTGTTGCCGCACTCGGTCACCTGTTTGGACCGAACAAAGAGCGAGGCGTATTCCGCAGTGAAGATGGCGGACGAAACTGGAAGAGTGTCCTTTTTGTTGATGAAAATACAGGCGCGGTCGATCTTGCCTCCGATCCGGCTTTCCCCAACATTGTATATGCCGCAATGTGGCAGGTGCGACTGTATCCGTGGCAATCCTACTTTAAGCCGGAGGTCGGCCCGGGTAGTGGAATCTGGAGATCGAGTGATGGCGGCAAAACATGGTCACAAACTTCACGCAAAGGCTTGCCGGATGTGCCGCTTAGCCGGATCGGATTAGCCGTCGCGCGGAATACAAATGGAAACAGAGTATATGCCTCTGTCTTCGCAACAAAAGGCACCGGCCTTTATCGTTCCGATGATGGAGGCGCGTCCTGGCAGTTGATGAAAGCGGATGATGCGCTCGCAAGCACATACATGAATCGCGTGACGGCAGATCCAAAAAACGCGGATGTCCTGTACGTTATGGGCCGCTCCGTCCAAAGATCTGAAGATGGCGGAAAGACATTTACGATGATTAAGGGCGCTCCAGGCGGCGATGATTATCACTTCATGTGGATCAATCCGAAGCTTCCCGATCATATGATCCTTGCAAGCGATCAGGGCACAACAATCAGTGTCAACAACGGAAAAACATGGAGCACCTGGTACAACCAGGCGACCGGACAGTTTTACCGTCTCGGTGCCGATAACAGGTTTCCATACTGGATTTATTCTGCGCAACAGGACAGCGGCACTGTCGGAATCGCGTCACGCAGTGATTATGGTCAGCTCACTTTTCGTGATTGGCATCCTGTTGGCGGAGACGAACGCGATTTCGATTTGCCCGATCCCGATGATCCAGACATCATCTATGGAAGCGGTCTTGGTGGGCGTCTATCCAAATGGAATGCGCGGAACGGAAGAGTCAGCAACGTATCACCCTGGCCGTATTCCAGTTATGCAAAACAGCCCACCACTGTAAAGTATCGATACACCTGGATTACACCGATCGCGATCTCGCCGCATTCCCCGCATGCGCTGTATCAAGGCGCTCAAGTGTTGTTTCGCTCACTGGACAAGGGACAAAGTTGGGAGATCATCAGTTCCGATCTTTCGGGCGCAGACAGCAATGCAACGAACTGCGAAGGAGATATGACCATTGACCGCGCCACTGCCTGCGGTTACGGCGTCATTTTTTCGATTGCGCCCTCACCGCGCGAAAAGGATCAGATCTGGATCGGAACAGACAACGGACGCATTCTGCTCACGCGTGATGATGGAAAGAAATGGACAAACGTTACACCGGAAGCGATTTCAGATTGGAGCAAAATCGCTTCCATCGATGCATCACCCACCGATCCGGCAACCGCTTATGTCGCTGTGGATCGTCATCGTCTGGATGATCGCCATCCTTATATATATCGCACGCGCGACTACGGAAAAACCTGGACTGCGATCGCTGGAGGAATCCCCGAAGATTCATGGGTAAATGTCGCGCGTCAGGATCCGGTAAAAGCGGGTCTGCTTTATGCAGGTACACGCACTGGTGTTTTTGCCTCGTTCGATGACGGCGCCCACTGGAAACCCTGGCAACTCAACTTGCCAAGAACCGGTGTGAATGATCTGTTAATTCATGATCGCGATCTGATCGCAGCCACACAGGGACGCGCACTCTGGATCTTTGACGATGTTACGCCGCTTCGCAACGGCGATCCAACAGTCGCGGTCCAAACTACAATGCTGGCACCTCCCGCGCCGGCGATTCGCCTCTCGCAAAACGAAAACCGCGATACGCCTCTTCCTCCCGAAGTTCCCACCACGGCAAACCCGCCGGCCGGCGCTGTGATCGATTACTTTCTCCCGGCAACTGCGACACCTGTGGTTTTGGAGATCCTGGATTCAAAGGGGGAACTGATTCGTAAATTTCGAAGCGATGATAAACCTGAGCGGCCCAAAGCCACACGCTACTTCTCGGAGCTATGGCAACAGAAACTTTCTGTTCTTCCGGCACATGCCGGCCACAACCGGTTTGTTTGGGATATGCGATATACGCGACCCAAATCGCCGGAATATGAATATTCAATTGCTGCTGTACCCGGACAGGACACGCCCGCTCTTCCGCAAGGAATGCTTGTAGTTCCGGACCGTTATACCTTGCGCTTGATCGATGGAGATAAAACGATAACTCAGACTCTGATCGTGGAGCGCGATCCAAGATCGACTGCGATAGTTGCTGATATGCAAGCGCAACTGGCTTTTTACCGTGAAGTATCGAAAACGCTTGCTGATGTATCCGACAAATACGATGCCGCGAAAGTGCTTGATCTGAAATTGGAAGCGATCATTGCAGAAAAAGCCCGAAAGCAAAAAGAAATCGAAGATGCGCAGAGCAAACGAAAGGAGATCAGCAAATTCGTGGACGCTGTTGACGCGCTCATCGCGCTAGCCACCGATCTGGAAGGGGCGGATGGACCGCCAACGACGCCACAGCGCAATCTTTATGCGGAAATCAAAGAACAACTGAAAGAGAATCATGGGAGAGAAACATGAACGATGAAAAGTTGATCAAGAGAGCAGGGCGCTTTTCCAGACCCTATTGCATCACAGATGGAAAAAAGTTCAAGCTCAAGAACATCGATCCTTCCGATATTGGCGATCTGGAAGCGGAAGATCAGCCTCGTTCAAAGGAAGTACTGCAGCAGGGCATCCATCTTCTTGCGCAATTGCAGGACATGCTCTATGCCCAGGATCGATGGGCTGTGTTGCTTATTTTTCAGGCGATGGATGCTGCGGGTAAGGATGGCGCCATTAAGCATGTAATGTCAGGACTGAATCCGCAGGGATGCCAGGTATTTTCTTTCAAAGCGCCCTCATCGGAGGATCTGGACCATGATTACCTGTGGCGTTGTATGAAGACGCTCCCGGAACGAGGGCGTATTGGAATCTTCAACCGTTCCTACTATGAAGAAGTGCTCGTAGTTCGAGTGCATCCTGAACTGCTGAAGAAACAAAAGCTTCCACCGGAACTTATATCCGGGGATATTTGGAAGGATCGTTATAAAGATATTCGGAGCTTTGAACGATATCTGAGCCGGAATGGTGTAGCGATTCGAAAGTTTTTTCTTCATGTTTCTCGCGAGGAACAAAAGAAACGATTTCTCTCCCGGATAGAAGAGCCGGAGAAGAACTGGAAGTTGTCTGTAGCGGACGCGCAGGAGCGGGGGTATTGGAACAACTATATGGAGGCCTACGAAAACCTGATTCGGTATACAGCTACCGAATACGCGCCATGGTATGTCGTACCGGCGAACAATAAGTGGTTCACTCGAATTGTAGTTGCGGCTGCCGTGATCGATCTCCTTGCATCTTTGAAACTGCATTACCCCAGGGTCGATGAGGCAAAGCTAAAAGAACTGCAGTCCGTTAAAAGGGCGCTACTCTCCGAGAAGTAGAATCATTCAAACTCTGGCGTTAGAAGTGGAACGAGAAGCTGCCGGCATCACCGGCGTCAACACGTATGCGATCTCACACCCGCGGCGCTCCAGCTCGATCAGTACCGCCGTCGCCAGTGCATGGCCCACATTGGCTTTGCCACTCCTGTCAAAGGCCGGGATGAGAGCAGGAGCAGCGCCGAGGCGATTTCCCGGCTCAACAAGCGCGCAGATGAGCCGCTGACGAAGACCTCGACTTTCTCCGAATCCAGCACTCGCCGGATGGAGGTCTCCCAACCTGGAACGACCTGAATCTCGTCAAGGAAGAGTGTCACCAACCGGC
>CAZDDB010000085.1:6312-12770 GCA_964504105.1 uncultured Acidobacteriota bacterium | reverse complement strand
TTATTAAACCGCAGAGTCGCCGAGAACGCAGAGTTTTGGATTGCTGAAAAACAGCAACAAAAATCATTGGGATCTCTCGGCGGACTCTGCATCTGTACGGTTTAATGAAACCGTTACGGGGCATAAGCCGTGTCCACCGCCGAGATGCGGAGTTCGCAGAGCAGATCTCGACTGTTCTTGCGACTCCTCCAGCCCGAGTACCATTCGCTTGATCCCGTTTTTGAGCAAGGGAACGTTGAAGTTGATTAGGAGCCCCACTTTCCATCCTCGCAATCGGAGATACGTGAGCAATTGGGCCTGGTGAACAGGAAGAAGCAGTTCTACGGCTTTGACTTCTACCACAAGGATCCCGGCAACCAGGAAATCAAGCCGGTAACCGCAGTCGAGTTTCACTCCCTTGTACTCAATCGGTAGATTCTTCTGCCTTTCAAACGGAATCCTTCTGAGGGCAAACTCTCTGGCCAGGCATTCTTCGTAGGCGGATTCGAGCAGTCCGGGCCCCACAACTCGATGAACTTCAATTGCTCCTGATATGACGCTTTCACTGAGTTCGTTGATTTTCATACCAATTCACAATGAGCTATTCTCTGCGGCCTCTGCGTCTCTGCGGTAAGAATAAGTAAAGATCTGTTGGACGCGCACTAGAGTAGTTAACTAAGATTCAAAGACGATGGACTCGCGCAAGAGATCTTCCAGTCGGGTAACCACTTTGCGGAACTGGAACTTTTCGTAGATGATTTCCAGGCTGCGTCTGCCGAAGAAGTCGCGGAACTCGGGTTTTTTCACCAGGAAGTCCATTTTTTCTGCCAGCTCAGTGGCATCGCCGGGTGTTACGAGATAGCCGTTTCCATCCTGTTCAATGACTTCCGTGGTGCTGAAGACTCGCGTGCCGATCACGGCTTTCTTCATGGTCATTGCTTCCAGGGTTGTCAGCGGAAAGGGCTCCTCTGTTGAGCAGGAAATGCAAACATCGGAAATCAAATAATACGGATAATGCTGAAAAACGTTGTCCGTTTCAGGGAACAAATGAAAACGGTCCGGTCTGCCGCTTCGTTCAATGAGTTTCTCTATTTCATCAAGGTACGCACCGGAGCGTACGCCTGCAAGAATAAAATCGATTTCGGCGAGGGGATTGAGATCCAAAGTTTTCACCGCTGCTTGCACAAAGATCTTCTGTCCCTTTCTTTCAATTGTGGGGCCTGCGATCGTAAAGATTGCCGAAGAAGTCTTGATTCCCAGCTTCGCCCGGATATCAAATGGACTGTTTCGCTGTTTGAATACTTTCAGGTCCATCAGATCCACGCCTGCGGGAAGGATGCGCGACACATCTCGCGTATCGAATTGTTTACAGCTTTGCGCGATCGCAGAGCTTAGAAATACGATCGTTGCGGGATATTGAAACTTCTTCTCTAACCCGCGAGGGTACTCCTGGCCGGGATGCAATAGCCACAATGCCGGAATCTCCAGTCTTGCCGGCGCATCCTCCGGAAACCAGAAATTTCCTACGGAGCTGATGAAGGCAACATGAAAGGGAGACTGGTTGTGGAGCTTCGCGATTGTTTCATCGAATAGACCTTCCGGGACAATCGAGACGGGGCAAATCTTTTCGTATGCGGAACGCAGCGGACCGTCCTGGAGCGCCACAACTGAGAATCGGTGTCCCGATTCCTTTGCAAGATATCGCGCGTAGTGAAACAGAACGATCGGGGCATCTTCGCGTTCCAGCGAATCCAATGCCCACAAGATCCTGAGCGGGACTTTCGGTTCTGATTTGTTCCTCAGCAGCGGATGAATCACGAACTCGCCGTGTTCCATCAGGAGGTTCTCATTGAGCAGGACATTGTCCACTGGAGTTGGGGGCTTTTCGTTCTTTCGGCCTCGCGAGCGGGCGTGATACAGGATTCCCGGAGCCTGGACTACATATCTGCTGTGATTGGAAGCATCATCCAGCAGCGTGCCTTCATCCATCAAGGCGCAGACATTCTCGTGACCTTTCAACTTCTTCACCAGACGATCGTGTAGCAGAACCGGATGCTGATAGTAGCCGAGCGGATAGTGAGCCCCAACCGCCCAAACCGGCTTAAATTGCGGATCAAACCGGAGACCCTGGTCATCGATCATGTCAGAGTCAGAAAATACAAAGTCAATCTCAGTCGAGTTTTGTAGTGACGCAACCATGTTGTACAGAGCGTTTGGTTCCAGAATGTCTTCGGCGCCCATCAAAAGGATCCATTCGGCAGCCGCCTTTTTCATGATTTGCGCAATCGCTTCAATATCCCGCTCCGATCCTTTTTGAAACGATACTTTCACGCGCGGATCTGCCCTGACCTGATCCAGCAGCGTTCGAATCCGGGAGTCGTTGGAACCCCGGTCCACGATCGATAGTTCATGAAACGGATAGATCTGGTTGAAGATGGACGCGAGGCTTTCGCGCAAGAATTCCAGGTTCGGGTTGCTGCACCGTACCAATACACCCACTGTGGGTTTGTAGGAAAGTGCATCCATTTGTTTGCGGCACCAGCGTTCGGTGCGATTGTTCCATCGGTGGTTCTTGATCCAGAACGAATATGCTTCGTTCTCCCGTGTGTCCAGTTTCAATACAAATGGAAACACAACCTGTCCGGTTGCGGAATGTTCCTTCTTGCGTGAAAAGAGCCGCATGCAAATCCTCCACGGAGGTTTCGAGTTGATTATTATAGTCGTGCGGACACACCACCTGCAAGGATTTGAAGTCCTAAGACTCCTAACCCGGACGTGCCGGAACCAAACAGGATTTTAACGCAAAGGCGCAAAGGTAAGAAGACGCAAAGAAAATTAATCCTTGCGGCTTAGCGTCTTTGCGATAAAATTTCTTTGCTTTTTTTTCAACGATTCAACGTGAAAGGGTCTGGGATTGTGGGGGGCGGGCCTCCGTGCCCGCCTTTGTGCGGAGTGTCCGGCGGGCAGGCCGCCCGCCTCTCCAAAATTAGATGTTTTCGATCAACCGGAAGCGTGATGCGGTTTCCGCTTCGCGTACTTTTTGTCTGTACAATTCTGACGTGAAGGTATCGGTGATTCGAGGCGTCAGTCCCAAAATCTGTTCGTGAGGTTTCCAAACAAAAATCTCGTTTGTGGTTTCGTTGCAAATCGTCTGCGCGGCAACAGAATTAGAAGCATCCGCGAGAGAGCGTCCGCTGAAAAAGCGTTCCAGTGCATTGAACCTGCCTTCGACAAAAGCGGAAAAGAAATGGAACGCGGGACGATAAAGTACGGCATTGTGATAATACTCCGGGATATTGATCACAGCTTCCTTGCCGATCTGCCGCGCCAGATCCAGAATCGCGCTCATGGAAATGCGCATGATTCCAAGTCCAGGATATCGCTGGCCGGGCAACCGTGGCTTGTCGGGACTGAATTTGCCATTCGGATTCTGAAAATTCAACCAATCGATTACCAGCGCATCTACTTCAAACGGCTTGCCTGTGAGCGGGCAGGGACCCTTCAAATGGGCATCGAACACACGGAGCACGCACAGCAGGTGTTCGTCATCTTCCGGCGCCTGGATAGAAGAGAAGATCTTGAGTGTCTGCCGGAAAGGATCAACACTGCGAATCTTCATCTTCGGCCGTGGAAATCCGCGACCGGCAAGCGCCTGCAGCACGCCATTCTGCGACAGGGCTTTCATGACTTCATCCACAGAAAAACGTTCCAGCAACCGGTCATTTCCGATTTCTGTGTCCAGATCCTTCAGGACTTCCTCTTCGGAGATGGAAAAGTCGATGTCGAATGTGGTCAAGCGCGATTTGAACCGTGAGAAGGGAACTTTCATTCCTGCACAGCCTGCCAGAACAAACGTCTGATTTCATGCGCGCCGCGCGCATTCGGTTCGATGGTCATCATCATCCAGGCTGAAGGATCCTCAGGATGGTAGTGCGGATTTTGTGGGTCTCTGCAACGCGATGCGTGTCCGAGAAAATGACTGTGGATATCCACAACACGGATCTCCGGTGAACGGCCAATGGTCCGTATCATAGCATTTGTTTCCGCAAGCGTTCTGATCATCGGTGCCACAGGTACCTCCAGGTCGGACAGTTCGCCCGTTCCATCGGATGGATCATATATGGTGCCGATCAAGATTTTTCCGTTGGGATGTTTCTTCTGCAGTTTTTTCAAAATCGCGCGGATACGGTCCGTGATCTCTTCCGGTTTGGCCTCGTTCGCAAGGATATCGTTTCCTCCCACAGTGAGTGTAAGCAGGACCGGTTTTGAAAAGGTCTCCGGGAGTCTGTCCATCTGATCGCTTAAAACATCAAGACTTGTTGCGCCATCTTGCGCGAGAGCGAGAAACTGAATGCCGGGGTAGAGCGTATGGAGATCTTTCCCTTTGAATTCGGGATAAAGATGGTCCTGGTTGCGGAAGAGAAGGGAAGCGGCCCCCCTTCCTTCACCGGGGTAGTCATCGGTACTGATGCTGTCGCCGAGGGCGATGTAGTAGTACATGTCCCATTGTGGAGGGGCGGGCCTCCGTGCCCGCCAAGTTCCAGTGAACAATGAGCCTGGCGGGCAGGGACGCCTGCCGCCCCCGGATAAAAGCCTACAGGGCTTTTTCCGCGACGCCGGAATATTCCGGCAAAACTTCCAGCACTTTCAGAGCCATTTCAAACCGGCTAAAAGGCGGCATGATGTAAGTTCCCTGAACCATCGGCTTGCAGGCAAGCAGGGCCTCTTGCGCAATCTTGATTCCTTCCAACCTCCCGCTTTCCGCATTCCCGGCCGTCTGCATTCGCTTTCGGATGCTTTCGGGGACTGACATACCGGGAACTTCGTTGTGGAGGAATTCAGCATTTTTTGCAGATGCGAGAGGGAGGATTCCGATCAAGATCGGGATTTTTACGGAGTGAATTCTGTTCATGAAATCTTCAAGCAGACGCAAGTCGTACACAGGCTGCGTCATTACATATTCCGCGCCCGCTTCCACCTTGTAAAAGAAGCGCTTGATTTCTTCTTCCAGATTGAGGGCGCCGGGATTCGCCCCCACACCGATGTGAAGCGCGGTAGGGTATCCAATCGGGTTTCCGGCGAGATCCAATCCGTGATTCAACAGGTTTGCAATCTGGGTGAGGCCGATGGCGTCGACATCGAAAACGGCCGTTGCGCTGGGGTAATCCCCCATCTTGGGCGGATCGCCCGTGATCATCAGGACATTTCGCAGACCGAGCGCGTGAGCGCCGATCAGATCCGCCTGCATTCCGAGCAAATTACGATCGCGACAGCAATAATGAATGATCGTTTCTATGTCGATTTGATGTTTGAACACCATGGCGAGGGCCATCGGGCTCATCCTTGCGCTCGCGCGCGGACCATCTGCAATATTGATCGCATCCACTCCCGCGCGTTGAAGCAGGCGCGCACCTTCAATCACCTTTGTCAGATCCACTCCTTTCGGCGGATCAATTTCCACTACAGCCACAAACTTTCCTGACGCAATACTTTTTGACAGGTGTGTTTTTTCCGCAGTGGGCACCGGCGTCACTGCGACCTGCGCGGTTTCCATTCTCTTGCTGGCCGTGATCACAACGCGGGAAGGCTGCAGCACACGCACAACAGTCTTGATCGCTTTGACGTGCTCCGGCGTGGTTCCGCAACATCCCCCGAGAACGCGTACTCCCGCTTGAATGAATCGCTTCGAATACTTCGACATGTAATCGGCAGAGCAAAGATAGATATACCGGCCGTCCACCAATTTCGGAAATCCGGCATTGGGCTGAGCCGAAAGCGGGAGCCTTGTGAACTCCGCAATCTTCTTGATACTTTCGAGCATGATCTGAGGACCGACGCTGCAATTCAGGCCAAGAACATCCACGGTGTAGTTGCTCAATTTGCGGACGATCGTTTCCGGAGTGTCTCCCAGCGGACTGTTGCCGTCATCGGTAATGGTCATCTGTGCCAGAATCGGCAGATCGCACAATTCCCGCACCGCAAGGATCGCTTGCTCGAGTTCTTCCAGGCGCGAGAACGTCTCCAGAACAAAAAGATCCACTCCGCCATCGAGAAGCGCGGTAACCTGAAAACGAAACGCTTCCTTTGCTTCGTCGTAGCCAAGTTTCCCGATCGGTTCAATGGGGACCCCAAGCGGTCCGATTGCGCCGGCCACGAACGTTTCTTTTCTTGCCGCTTCCCGCGCCAATTTTGCGCCGCGGTAGTTGATTTCCTGCGATTTCGCGTCAAATCCGTGAAACATCAGCTTGAACGCATTCGCTCCAAACGTATTTGTTTCTATGATGTCCGCGCCGGCCTGGATATAGGCCTTGTGAACATCCTTCACCAGATCAGGCGCCGAGAGGTTCAGCTCATCAAAGCAGCGGTTGATAAAGATCCCCTTTTGATAGAGCATCGTTCCCATGGCTCCATCGCAAAGAAGGATTCGTTCGGCAAGTTCTTCTCGAAAGCTTCTCATAAGCCCATAAGGATAACGCAAT
>CAZDDB010000085.1:0-6285 GCA_964504105.1 uncultured Acidobacteriota bacterium | reverse complement strand
ACCGCTTGGCAAAACGGGGGAAAGGATTGAACCGCAAAGACCGCGGAGACCGCAAAGTAGGATTTGTCCAAAAGGTCACAGTGCGACACGCACTTCTCCCTCTTTGCGGTCTTTGCGGTTTCTCTTGCCCACTTGAAAAAAAACGTAAATCGTTGTGAGATAGAGACAGCAATCCAAGAGGAGGCCATCCATGAAATCACTTTTATCCACTTTGTTCGTCGTATTCTTGCTTGTTCTGTTCGGATGCCAGCAGGAACTAAAGGTTTATCGAATCGGGGCGGTGATCCCTTTGAGTGGTCAGTTTGAAGCGTACGGTCGCAACGTGAAAAACGGTCTTGCTCTGGCCCTTGAAGAGATCAACGCGGCCGGCGGAGTCAAAGGAAAGCCTCTGGATATCTTGTTTGAGGATGATCGTTCCGATGAAAAAGTAGGAGCAAACAAGGCAGAATCGCTGGTCAAGAACACCGCGGTCCCGATCATTATCGGCGGTGTAACAAGCAACGTCGCCCTGGCGATGGCTCCTGTGTGTGAAAAAGGGAAGGTTGTTTTGCTTTCTCCAACGGCAAGCAGCCCAAAACTTTCCGGGATCGGCCAGTATTTTTTCCGGAACTATCCTTCTGATACGCTTGAAGGCAGAGTGATGGCCGAATATGCTGTCCGAAGGATGAAGATCCGTACCGTTGCCATTCTCTACATCGATAAGGAATATGGTAAGGGAATTACGGACGTTTTTAAGGAACGTTTCCAGGATTTGGGCGGCGTGGTGACTTATGAGAAAGGTTATCCGGAAGGCACTGTCGATTTTGTGGACGATGTAAAGCAGGTAAGGGCAAATCCGCCGGACGCCGTTTATTTGCCCGGGTACTTCACCGAGGTTGCTGCGGTTCTAAAGGAACTCAAGTCGCAAAAAGTGGAGGCAAAGGTAATCAGTACTCAGGGAATGGCTGAGCCGATGATCGTTGAAATCGCGGGCGATGCAGCGGAAGGTGTTGTTTACCCGCAGCCTCCGTTCGATCCCGAAAGCAAGTCTCCTGAGATTCAGAGGTTTGTTGCTGCCTACAAGAAAAAATTTCCCACAAAACCGAATGTTGATGTTGCATTTTCTTATGATGCTCTCAGGCTTGTCGCCAAGGCGATTGAAAACTGCGCGAACTATCCGGCGGATCTGCGTGCCCGGATTGCCGATACGAACTTCAAAGGACTGACAGGCGATATTGCGTTTGGAAGCGACGGAGATGCAAACATCGAGCCACGGATGTTTATGGTCCGAGGCGGACAGTTCGTGCCCATTGAGTAAGTCCCGGCTGACTTCATGCGGATCCTGGTAACCGGCGGAGCAGGCTACATCGGTAGTGTGATTACGGAAGAACTTGTCCGCGAAGGGCAGGATGTAGTTGTCATCGATAATCTTTCCAAGGGGTACCGAAACGCCGTCTCAGATGGGGCTGAATTTGTCCATGAAGACCTGCGCAACAGTGAGTCTGTCCGCCGCCTGCTGATCGAGCACAAAATTGAAGCGGTCATTCACATGGCTGCCTATTCGCTGGTGGGGGAATCGATGGGCTCGCCCCGCGAGTATTACCGCAACAATGTGGAGATGAGTCTTTCGCTTCTGAATGCGATGTGCGATAGCGGCGTGAATCGCATTGTGTTCTCATCCACGGCCGCCACTTATGGGGAACCCGAGAAGCAACCGATTGAAGAAAACGATCCTGCAAGCCCTACGAATCCATACGGCGAAACGAAACACGCGTTTGAGAGGGCGCTGTACTGGTACAGTCAGGCTTACGGAATCCGGTACACTGCGCTTCGATACTTCAATGCAGCGGGCGCTACGGCAAGATGCGGCGAGTACCACGTTCCCGAATCACACCTGATTCCATCGGTTCTCCAGGTTGCCCTTGGACAGCGGCCGCATGTGGACGTGTTTGGCGGCGATTATCCAACAAGAGATGGAACCTGCGTGCGTGATTACATTCACGTTGTGGATCTGGCGCGCGCTCACATTCTGGCGCTTCAAACCCAGGCCGGCCAAAACCAGTCGTACAATCTTGGATGTGGCGGTGACGGATACAGTGTTCGGGAAGTGGTGGAAGTGGCCCGCAAGATTACAGGTCATCCTGTTCCCGAACGCGTTACGCCTCGCAGGCCGGGTGATCCGGCCGTGCTGATCGCCAGCTCCGAAAAAATCCGCAACGAGATGGATTGGCGTCCCACTCATCAGAATCTTTCCCTCATTGTTGAATCTGCCTGGAACTGGCTCCGCGCCCACCCGAACGGCTACTAAAAATACTTGACAGTGCTTTCAATTCTATGGCGGCGGGCGTGAAGTTCGGTTCAAGTTCCAGGACCAGTGTTTGAATCTGGTACGCCTCTTCAAATTGTCCAAATTGTCTTAAGACAACCCCATATGTGTAATACCCGTGCGATGTCTTGAGCTTGTTTGCATTCTTCCGGAAAATTGTGAGAATCGGTTCTTGAAGCAATAGGGGATCTTCTTTCTGTGTTGTTGCTTTCCAGTACTCCCGAACCGCGTCATCGATTCGCCCCGCCTGTCCGAGAGCCGCAGCTGCGTAAATACGGGCTTTCCGGTAATCCGGAACCCATTTGACTACTTGCTCAAAACATTTTGCGCTCTGCTGATAATCTTTCGCATACCAATAGCTCTTTCCCAGAAAAAACATTGCATCGGCCTCATCAAAGTAGCGAAAAAGATCCCTGCGGGTATTTTCAGCTTCCTGCCCTTTGCCTGTTTTTTCAAGAGCCACGGTGAGACCCGCAAGAGTGTCCGGCTCGCCCGGGCTGCTCTGCAAAACGTTCCAGTAACGCTGCACTGCTTCATTCCATTTGCCTTCCTGACTGTGGATCCGTCCGAGGTAATATTCGGGATACGGGGAACAGAGATACCATCTGCGGAACGCTTCTCCCGATGATGCCAGAAGCTCAAAAATCTTCCGCGCTTCAGCGAACTTCCCCGATTCCAGCAGCAAAAGGCCAAGATCAAAATAACAATCGTCCGTCAACGAGGATTGGCATGCCGTTCTCTTCATGGCAATTGCGTGTTCTACAGGACTGCCTCCCCGGTAAGGTAAATTCGCAAGGATCAGTGTTTCTTGCAAAGAGGGAGCGGCCGAGATCGCAGCGGCAATATGATCTGCGGCCGAGTTCCGTTTGCCTGCGTTTCGCAAGTTGGCTCCGGAAACTTGAAAAGCATGCGCCTTCTTAATTGAAATCCAAACATCATCGGGACTCTTGCCCTTTTCTACAGGCCAATCAAGAGCTGCGATCAGCAAAAGGCCCATACCCGCAAAAACCGCAAATTTACGCACTCTACCGGCGCGGTACTCTGCAACCAAATACTCCAGCGCTCCGCAGCTGAAGAACAGGAGAAACGGCATCAAGGGAAGACGATATCTGTTACTGACAAAGGTAATGAGAGGAACCGAACAACCGATCAAGAAGCCGCTGTAAAGAATCAAGAGGTTTTTCCATTCAACTCGTTTCACGGTAAGTCCCAAAAGCGCAAGTGTGACGATCATAGAAGTCGGGACCAGCGGAAAATGTTTTTCTCGCAACGTACCCGACAGCAACAGGGCCGGATAAACATCATGGACTTCCTGAGATTGAAATAGCCGATACACCTTGCGCAGCATCAAACGAAGATAAGAGCCTGGATGATCCCTGATGTAGTGGAGCGCCTTCGTCTGCCAATAGCTGTTACTCTCCGCTGCGTCCATTTTGCGTCCCCGAATCGCAGAAGGAATTCTTTTCAAAAATGCCTGAGCTGCCGATGGCTGATCCAGATATTGTCCTTCCAATTCCTTGATCAAAGGCGTATTCACTCCGTTTCCATCCGAATACGGATTGTTGCCTTCAAAAAAAACTCCGCCCGGATCCATCACCGTCAGCGTGAACTTGCCGGTGTAAGCGTGGTTTCTCAGCAAGAACAGCGTTAGAAAGGCAAGAAAAGTGAAAAGGAATAAGCAAGATGACTGAACGAAATGTTTCTTGCGCGCAAGAATCATCGCCAGGAAAGCAAATGGCACATAAAGCAACGCAGTGGGTCGCGTAAACAACCCAAGGCCGAAGAAGAAGCCCGATAAGAGCAAGGGAACGACCGGATTATTTTCCGTCAAATAAACGACAAGAAACAGAACGCCAAACAAAAGAAAAGTCAGGAACCAGATATCCGGGACGAAAACCCGGGTCAGGACAGCAAAACCCGAAGTCAGGGGAAGGACCAGTGCCCCAACCATTGCCGCCCAATGAGAAATGTACTTTGAGGCGATCAGATAAAATGCAATCACAGAAAGCCCCGCCGCGGCGATCTGCAACAATATCAAACAAGACTCATAGGACCCGAGCCAACGCAACAAAGCGAGGTGCAGGTCGAAGTAAAAGGGGGAGAAGTCGGTCACTCGCTCAGGATCGAGCTTCGCTTGTGAATAAAGGCTCGCCGCCACCACGTATTTGCCGAAATTGCCATCGAGAGGCGCGACAAACGCAATCATCTTCTGCAGAGACACAGTCAGAATGAACAGAAAAACGCAAGATAAAATTTTCTTATTCATTGGATCCAGTCGCGAGATGAGGAGACTACGGTGCTGCAGTTCCGCCGGCATCTATCTTACTCTTTTTCTTCCCGACGCCGAAGAAAAAAATGATCAACCTCATAAAATGCGAATCCGGTTCTCGCCTGGGAAAGAAAACTTAGGCAATATCTTAGAAGATTCCACGTATGAGCCCAACCCCGAACTGCACATGATCCGTCAGGTTCTATCCCCCCGGGTCCTCCGCCTCGGCTTCCGCTACAGCTTCTAACGACAGAGACACCGAGGCACGGAGAAAAAACTACACAGATCTCTTCATTCTAGGACAAGATCGTAAACGTTTAATCGCACAATGGTGAATCGTGCACACGGTATTTTCGAGAATGAAGATCATTCTCCACTGTGATTTCCGGATTCCAGTTCGATGCACTGATTTCCGGATTTGAAATCTCCAAACTTCCGAATTTTTTCCTCACCGATTTGGCGGGCTGAAACAAACATCCAGGCAGGCTCAACTCGGAATTCACCTTGAAAAGAAAGGATACATCGCTATAGCCATGGAGAATGTAGCCGGCGTCTGACGTTGGAAGAATAAAGGTTGGATAGTCGTAAGATCCTACATCAAAACTTACGGTTGAAAGGACTATTCCATCCGGGCTAAGTCGAGCGATGAATCCATCGTGGTACGCAGATGAGTCAATCGTGCCCGTGACGGCAAAGTTGCCATCTACACTTTGCGTGACTGCCAGACCCTGGCTACTGGTACCTTTTACCCGAAACCGCTCTTTCCACATGACAGACCCACCGGAACTCAATCTGACCACCCAAACGCTTTGTAAACGCGTTCCGGTATCCAGTACCCCCCTATCCCAAAAAAGCAGCAATGCTCCAGCATCGCTGGTGGATGCGGCTGCCTGAAATGCAAAATTCTTTCTCTGCAACAGGTTTTTCCATTGGATGTTTCCATCCGCATCGAGTTTAAAAATGAATGCTCCACCAGTGTCTGGTGACGACCTGTCTGAAAAGAGACAGGAAACAATGAAGCCTTGATCGGAAGTCTTGATGAGTTTCAAAACGTATATACTCAGGTCAGGGCTCATAAACGCTTGTTGCCAGATAGGCGAGCCGTCTGAGTTGAAGTTTGCGACAACTACCTCACAGGTGGGGTTTAGGAAAGATCCGGAGCAGCGGCCTCCCGCTGCGGCAAAGCCATTGCCGTTAGCGACAACCGAAAAAAAGCCGATCCCATAACCTGATTCATCAAAGCTCTTTTCCCAATCTATTTTCCCGGTTGATGTCACTTTCATCAGAACATTCTCCGGCGGGTCGGGTCGATCGTAGTCTATTTTGACTCCCGTTACAATGTAGCCACCATCGGAGAGTTGAGCCAAATCCACGGCATCAAATTGAAATCTGAGTGCGGAATCTGGATAATATTCTTTCTGCCAAACTTTTTTACCCGATGCGTCGATTTTCCTCAAACGGTTTCCATTTACCAGCAACACATTGCCGCCGTCAGCCGTATTGATCATCGCAGCAACGTCAGTATTACCACCACCAAGCTTTAGCGCGTACGTATTTTCCGCTGAACTGATCAAATCAAACATGGAAACGACCAGGAAGAACAAAATCAAGACTTTTCTTGCTACCATTTGACACCTCTTACATGCTCAATCACATGCAATGCAATAAACAAGCCAGGGATAACACGAGGTCTATATTGAGGCTGCTGCGA
>CAZDDB010000084.1:7303-12816 GCA_964504105.1 uncultured Acidobacteriota bacterium | reverse complement strand
GTGCGTCTGCGCAAATCAAAACCAAACACAATCAAACGCGATTGAAGCGTTGCTTTTGTGGTGAGAGCCGATAGGAGCTTGCGGCGAATTACAAACAGAATCTTGGTCAGGATCAGAAACAGAATTGTTGCAGCAATGGAATAAGCCGCGGCTCTGATCAGAAAGGGAATGGATCGCTGCTCGGCCCGCGCGCGAAGCGCTTCCTGCAAACGGGATTGAACGGTCAGCGCCTCCGCTTTTAAATCTACCTCCGGCTCCAGATCTCCTTTCACCAGTGCGATGAAAAGGTTGTCTTCGATGGTGAAAACGAACCCATCCGGAATTGTGTCCGCTTTCACCGGCGCATACAGCGACATCCCATGAAGAGCATCAAGTCTTTTTGAAGCGGCTTCCACGCGCTGAGCGGGTGTTTTCCCGGCAAGCACTGCGCGAAGTATCACGATCGTCCGGTTTTCCAAAACTAGCGAGGCCGGCGCAACAGAAGGCTGCTGTGCCTGAACCAACGCGGAAATTCCACAAAAAAGGATCAAGGTACAAAATACGGTCTTTCTCATTCGAGACACCCTCTTGGATCGGTCGAAAAGTTTTTTGCAGGCGGCGTTCACTTCTCAGCCAGCAACGCTTTTTTTGCCGCAGCCAGCTCCTTGAGCTTTTCTTCGGTCACTTTCGGGTAATGAAGGTCCAGTGACGCAAGCGCATCAATCACCGCCGCGGCTACTACGGCGCGTGTGTACCATTTGTTGTCTGCAGGCACAACGTACCAGGGAGCTTTTTCGGTTGCCGTGTTCCGGATCAGGTCTTCGTATGCTTCCATGTACTCGTTCCAGTAAGAGCGTTCCTTTGCATCGGCGCCGGAGAATTTCCAGTGTTTCTCCGGATTTTCTAAGCGTTCGAGAAATCGACGTTTTTGCTCCTTGCGAGAAACGTGGAGAAAGAACTTCCGGATCATGACTCCGTTGTTGCTCAAGTAACGTTCGAAAGACCCGATGTCGCGATAACGCTTTTGCCAGATGTTATCCCCGATCAATTTCGGAGCGATTTTCTGACTTTGAAGAATATTGGGATGGACCCGCACCACAAGAACTTCTTCGTAATAGGAACGATTAAAAATGCCGATCCGTCCGCGCTCAGGCAAGTGCTTCTGGCAGCGCCACAGGTAATCGTGATCCAGCTCCTCTGCGGAGGGTGCTTTGAACGACGCAACCTGACAGCCCTGTGGGTTCACACCGGACATCACGTGTTTGATGGCGCCGTCTTTTCCGGCGGCATCCATTGCCTGGAAGATGAGAAGGAGCGCCCAACGATCTTGCGCATAAAGCATGTCCTGCAATTGGGCAAGCGCTTCCACCCCGATTTGCAGCGCCTCCTTTGCGCGCGGCTTATCCTCCGAAGTAAAATTCCCGGTATTACTCGCGTCAACATCCTTCAATCGGAATTTTTTCGCGTCTGAAATGCAATGGCGTCTGGAGAGCTTGCGAGCTTTCTGAATGATGGTTGCGAGTTTCATTTCTTGATGATCATGATCTCCTTCGGTGAGAAATTTCGAGAGTAGACAACTTCCGCCATGAATTTTAGCAAAACAAGTAGCCGAATACTACCGCGCCGGTAAGTGACCGGAATCGAACGATTACGGATCTGTGCCACTCTACTTTATTAGAAGAAGCGGCCGATTGCGAAATAAGAATTGATGTGACCACCCTCGCCGTAGCTGCCTCCGAGAAAAATGGGACCGAGGAAGGTTTCTGCAATCACACCGGCCGAAATGCTTTGAACGGCATCTTTTTCGTCCTCATCGTTGTAAACGGAGCCGATTTCATACCAGATTCCGGCCGAAACTTTTTCGCCCAGCAGAGGCGGCATTTGAGCGATCTTCCGGAGATAGGTAATACCGCCGTACAAGAGATTGTCGCCACGAAGTTCGTCGCGGCCCAACCCGCTGACGTGGAAAAGGCCGCCCAGAGTAAACGCTTCGAAAGGAGCAATGTTGTCACTAAATGAATGCCCCACTTCGCCTGTGAATACCAGCGTGTTCTTTTTCCCGACCGGAAGGAACTGTGTCAACCTTCCATGAATTTGCGCGAAGCTCGAATCAGTCAGGGAGCCTTCCAGGGTCGGGCTGTCGAAAATCCAGCGCGCGACGAGCGAAGCCCTGGCACCATGAGTGGCGACAACCGGACTATCCACGGCATCCAGGATCCATTGGGTACGCAGAACCGAGGTCTTGCCGCTCACTTCCGGTAGAAGGGGATCGCCGATGGTCCGCGAGGCGTCTAAATGTCCGATTGCATACCCGAAACGAACTTCGCTGGTAGGCTCAAAAGTATAGCCGATGTCAGCACCCAGTTGCTTGTCGTCGATCTGATACTGTGCGACCTGTTCCTCGCCGAAGAACAAACCCAGTTTCGTCCGTTCGTAGAAGGCATAGGGAGCGACAAAGAAATGTGTTGGGCCAAGCAACTTGTAATATTCGGTTCCTGCCAGGATTCGTGAACCGAGGCTTCCGTCAACTCTCCATTCGGATCCGTGACTGAACACATCCATCATCGTCACTCTGGCCCTCAAGTTGAAATCGAAAATATCCGTTTCCGTATTGTTCAGCTCGAGGCCGAGATTCAGGATGGGAGGCGCATACTTCTTGTCTCGCACATGGACCAGGAGTCCGGACTTCCCCTCTTGTTCTGTGAGACCGTAACTCAATCCCGCGTACCTGCCCTCACCCCAGATCTGATCGAGATCGGTCGCCAATAGAGAAGTGTCGATAGGTGTGCCGGCATTTTCTTGGAGTCGCCCTCGTATGGCTTTTTCCGCATCAGCTGCAACACCTGTTACCTGCACAAATTCAGGAATGGGCACTGTCTTTCTCATACGCGAACGGCGCTCCTCCAGGTGCCGCTGCCACTCCTGCTCAGTCAATGCATATTGCAGCAGTTCGGATGCCTTTGCTTCTGCGCCTTGATAGCCAAGATCGGTGATTTCTTTCACAGCAGTAAAATCAAAGGTCGTGAATTTCTTCAATTCGGGAGAGAGAACGATCTTCAAATTGGGATGAAGCCGTGGATCCAGGCTCCGTCGCGTGCTTTCTTCCATCATGACGCCGATCGTTTGCCCCAGGATCCCTCCCAGGCTATCCAGAGCTTCCCTTTTTGCCAGTGGCGTTCCGATGTCCACGGCGATCACTACATCGGCGCCCATCTGTTCCACAACATCAGTCGGAATGTTTTTCAGCAATCCGCCATCCGAAACGAGAATCTTTCCGTCCACTTCAACCGGCGCAAATACTCCGGGAATCGCCATGGTGGCCTGAAGCGCTACAGCCAGCGGACCGTGATCAAGGACAATTTGCTTTGCTTCCACCATATCTGTTGCGAGACATCGAAAAGGAATGGGTAAATCATCAAAATTGGAAACCTGCGAGTAGGGCAAAGTCAAACGATCCAGAAGAATGCCGATGGAATGACCCGAGTTAAGTCCGGGCGGGACCTTCAATCCTCCTCTCAGTCCCAGCTCCAAATGGTTCGGGTATTCGCGACGGTCTTCTTTTCTGCGGTAACTCAGCCAATCATACGCGGGCACCGGGCGAAACAAATCCGTCCAATCGATATGAGTTGTCAGTTCGCGGAGCTGCTCGGGGGCCATCCCCATCGCATATACCGCCGACCAATCCTCCCATGCTTGTTCCTGCGACGTAATCCACGGGAATGCGATGTTCTTCAAACCATTGCAAAACGCCAATGTGAGCGAATCCCCGCGCGCCTCCACCGCTGAGAGCCACACCAATTCTGAGCCTCGGATTTCTCCCCTCTTCACCCTGAACGGCTGTCGCTGTGAGAAATAATAAGAACAGCATGAATGCTGCACAGATTCTCATAAGTTATATCTCCTTCTCAGGCATCGTGAGATTCTACGTCAAAAATTCTACAATAGAAATAACTCGATCGTAGGGCCTGCGTAAAAATAACTTCCAATTTTGCTGCCGGCCGGCAAGGTCGATGGCGAGGCGCGAGCGAAGCGACATATAATTAGGCGAAAACTTGCTCTGGCGCCTGAATTGTTTTTTAATCACAAGTTCCCGGAGGTTCAATGATAGGAAAGATTGAGCTGAAATCGCGCGGTTGGATGATCCATGAAAACTTGCTTTCACCTTTAGAAAAGGAGCTTGAACATGCGCATACCGAACGTTTATAAATTTCTTTTGTTGCTCTTCATTCCCATCGCAGCTATACAGGGCTATGCCCAAAACGCCGACAAAGAAGTCGCGGCGCTGCGGGAAATACTAAAAGAAGATCGAAGCGCAGCGGAAGCGCTCGCGCTATATCCGGAACAAATTCGCGACTCAATTTTTGTGGCGTCAGCTCATCCCGAATTGATTTCCAGGATCAGCCTGCTTCAGAAACAATCGAGCGCGGCGTTTCGAAAACTGATCGCCAATCTTTCCAAAGAAGAGAAGCAAGGCATCTGGGGAATGGTCCGCGATCCGGATCTTTTGAAATCCGGCCGCAGCGGTAAGCAGAATATTCCCGCCGGTATTGTAGATCTGCACAAATCCGTCCAGAGCGCCTTCGAATCCATTTTACAGGATTCTCCCGCCGGGACGCAGCTCGCGCTTCGAAAACTGGTGGAAATGCCCGATGTATTCAGCATCCTTGTTGACCATCTGGATATGACGATTCTGGTTGGAGAAATCTACAAGAAGGATCCGGAGGGTTTGAAGAAACGAGCCGCCGAGCTCAATGCGGAACTGGTCGGAAGAATGAGGGAAGGAATTCAAAATTGGAAGGAGCTGCTGGAAGCGGATCCTGCATCGATCGAAGACCTGGAAAAGGCAGTTCATGAGATTGCGCGTGATTATGGATATGATCCATCGATCGTCCTGGTTTCCGTTTCCGAAAAAGAATTGAATGCTCCGGTGGAGGCTTTTCCGTACTGGTATGGTTCTCCGGATTGGTTTCAAAATCCACGATGGTATTCGTATCCGTACTGGTACTTCAGCGGATACTATTATGATTCACAACGGAAAATGCATCTTGTTGGCACTCCTTCATTCGAATTCCTGAGATGTTATTTTCAGAATGATCATCACCTGGAGGAATATCCCCACCTTGGAGGCAATCTGATCCGATATTACGAATCTCACCGGCGATGGAATCACACGTTCAACGCGACGGTTGGCGAATGGGTGGAGAATCATCGAAAAATGATTCCCCCGCTTGAATCAAAATCCTTGACAGAACAATTGATGTCAAAAGCAATACCCGTTGTGCCGCCGCCAGAGCGTCAAGAGCAAAGCCTCGAAGAGAGGTTACAACTGGAACCTGTTTCCGGTTTTCAATACCAGGTCGCGGCAACCGATTATTTCATGGGAAGCTGGGATGCGGCGGCAAGGGAGCGCTACATCGAGTCAAGAATACCGGATTAGCGCTTGCGCTGCGGGAGTTGCTTTCGCAGGCTGATCCCGCCGGGCAAAGGGAGTGGCGGAGGCCAAAGGTACGATAATCGAACTTTTGAATCCTCGC
>CAZDDB010000084.1:0-7293 GCA_964504105.1 uncultured Acidobacteriota bacterium | reverse complement strand
GCACATTGGTATTTCTTATTGGCAGATCCACAAAATGGAAGAAGAATCCTTAAGCTGGGTGGACTAATGCATGTAACAAGCTTTCGCAGGCTGATCCCGCCGGGCAAAGGGAGTGGCGGAGGCGTGAGGGAATCGAACCCACCGCAGCCATCTTCCGGTGACTGCCAACAGATTTGAAGTCTGCGGAATGCACCAGCACCCACTCACCTCCGTGATTTCAAACTTACAGGAACTGCGCCGCTTTAGCAATCAGGAAGGGAATCACCACAGAGACGCAGAGCGCGCAGAGGTAGGAGGGAGGAGAGTGCTCCTGCCTCTGCGTGATGGGAAGCGCTTACTTACGTGATGAAGAAAGCGCTTCATCGGTGGTGTTAAACAATCGCAGAATCGTATCCAATCCCGAAGTCCTGAACAAACCCAGAACAGCTCCCCTTGCACCCGAAATGAGAAGCTCTCCTTTTTTTTCGAACATCTTGACTGCCGACAGAATTGCACCCAGACCGAAACTGTCCATGAATTCAACTGCAGAAAAATCCAAAACGAGTCTTTGAGTTCCCGCGTTCAGTTGATCGGCAATCTTCTGTCTGAACTCAAGCGCGTTGGCGGCTACAAACCTCGGGACCATGACTTTCACTACAACCGCATCCCCCAGTCTTGTCTCTTCGATCTCCATGCTCTGAATTATATCGCGAAAAACTGCTGTTGCCAGGTCGCGTGATATACTGCCAACAGCATTTCAACGCTTCATGTGGATAGTTCGACTTGCGCTGCGAAGACCGTACACGTTTACCGTAGCTGCGCTTCTGATTCTGGTTATGGGCGCCGTGACGATTTTTCGGATGCCAACGGATATCCTGCCTGAAATCGACATCCCTGTTGTGACCGTTATCTGGACTTTCCCGGGACTGCCCGCGGAAGACATGGAGCGGCGGATCGTTACTCTTGCCGAACGCGCGTTCACTACAACGGTAAATGATATCGAACACATGGAATCGCAGTCCATGAACGGTGTTGGTCTGATTAAAATCTACTTTCATGAAGGGGCGAAAATCGAAGCGGCCGTTGCCCAGGTAACCTCAGTATCACCGGCGGCGATGCGTTTCATGCCGCCCGGGTTGATTCCGCCGATCATCCTGCGCTACAGCGCTGCAAGCGTGCCGATCCTGCAGTTAGGCGTCAGCAGTAAATCGCTGAGCGAACAAGAATTGTACGATTACGGCAACGCATTTCTACGCGTTCAACTGGCGACCGTTCAGGGCGCGTCGGTGCCGCTTCCCTACGGCGGCAAGCCACGTCAAATTATGGTGGATCTGAATACGGATTCGCTTCTTGCGAACGGTCTTTCTGCAACTGATGTGATCAACGCCGTCAACGCTCAGAATTTGATCTTACCTGCGGGCACCGTAAAAATCGGGGCGCGCGAATACAACGTTCGGCTGAACAGCAGTCCGGAAGAGGTGGACGCGCTGAATGATCTGCCGATCAAGCACGTGAACGGCGCCACGATCTATCTGCGCGACGTAGCTCACGTCCGCGACGGGTTCGCGGTTCAGACAAACGTGGTGCGTCAAAACCAGCGGCGGTCCAGTCTTCTCACAGTGCTAAAGAATGGCGCAGTTTCTACGCTGCAAATTGTGGATCGCATGAAAGCAGCTTTGCCGAAAGTGCTGGCCACATTGCCGCCCGAGTTGGATGTGAGAGAGTTGTTTGATCAGTCACGGTTCGTGCGGGCATCGATACGTGATGTGATCTTCGCATCCAGTGTGGCCGCGCTGCTGACGTCCAGTATGATCCTTCTTTTTCTGGGAAGCTTGCGAAGCACTGTGATTGTCGCCATCTCGATTCCCCTTTCGATCCTTTGCTCTATCATCACAATGAACTTCTTTGACTTAACACTGAACCTGATGACTCTAGGCGGTCTGGCGCTTGCGGTCGGGATTCTGGTGGACGACGCGACTGTCGAGGTGGAGAATATTCACAGGAATTTGAGCCAGGGAAAGCATCTGGAGCAGGCGATTCTGGATGGCGCGCAACAAATCGCCGTACCGGCATTTGTTTCCAGTGTTGCGATCTGCATCGTGTTCGTGCCTGTTCTTTTTCTCACCGGCGCTGCAAAATCACTTTTTACGCCCCTCGCATTTGCCGTTGTCTGCGCAGTGATGGCCTCTTATCTGCTTTCACGAACTCTGGTCCCAACCATGGCAAAGTATCTTCTGCGCACTGAGCTTCATCGTTACGAAGGAGGAGCGAAGGAATCGGGAGCCGGTTTGTTCCAGCGCTTCTACCGCGGGTTCAACCTTTCTTTTATCAAACTGCGCGAAAGTTATTGCGATGCGCTTGGCTGGGCACTGGAGCATCGTGTTGCAGTCCTTGCGGCGTTTGTTTCGTTTTTTGCTGTTTCGCTGGCGTTGCTTCCCTGGATCGGTCAGGATTTTTTCCCGCGTGTCGATGCGGGTGAATTCCGGCTTCATGTGAGAGCGCCGGCCGGAACAAGAATTGAGGAAACCGAACGAATCTTTGATGAGGTTGAAGGAGCCATCAGGCAAATCATCCCTCAGAATCAAATCGAACTGATCCTGGACAACATCGGACTGCCCTTCGGAGGAATCAATCTGGCATTCAGCGACAGCGCTACTGTCGGCTCTTCGGATGGTGAGATCCTGGTTGACCTTCGAGAAGGTCCGCAAGGAAGGACATGGCAATATGTAAAGCAACTTCGGAAGGAGCTACCCGCACGGTTCCCCGACCTGCTGTTCTTTTTTCAGCCATCAGATATGGTGAACCAGATTGTGAACTTCGGTGTGCCTGTGCCGATCGACATTCAGGTTGTAGGCCGCAACAAAAAGGTGAATTATGAGATTGCCAGACAGATCGAAAAAAGGGTGGCTCAGATTCCGGGTGCGGTGGATGTGCACATTCACCAAGTTGTGGATGCGCCCGAGTTGTTTGTGGAGGTGGACCGCACACGAGCACTGGAGATGGGTTTGACGCAAAAGGACGTTGCAAACACGCTCCTTTTCTCGCTTGCTTCAAGCGTTCAAGCGGCGACAAACCTGTGGTTGAATCCAGCTACGGGTGTCAGTTACTTCCTGGCAGTGCAGACACCCCAACACAAAATCGATTCGATCGATGCTTTGCAGAGTACGCCGCTGGTGCCGGGTGGATCGCGATCGCCCCAGTTGCTTGGAAATGTGGCGAACGTACAACGCGCCCTAACCACATTGGTGGTCAATCATTACAATGTGCAGCCTGTTTTCGATGTATATGCCAACGTCCAGGATCGGGATCTGGGGGGGGTGGCGAACGACATCGATCAGGTTCTTGCCGAACTTCAATCGAAGCTACCGCGCGGAACCACTACCGAGATACGCGGGCAGGTGGAGCGGATGCGATCTTCGTTTGCGGGTTTGCAAACGGCACTGATTTTCGCTGTAGCACTGGTTTATCTTCTGATGGTCGTAAATTTCCAATCGTGGCTGGACCCTGTGATCATCCTGATGTCCATCCCCGGCGCGTTGTGTGGAGTCCTGTGGATGCTGTTTGTAACGCAGACGACATTCACTGTGACTTCGTTGATGGGAGGAGTCATGAGCATCGGAGTGGCAACAGCCAACAGCATCCTGCTTGTCAGCTTTGCAAATGAACAGCGTTTCGAAGGAAAAGATGCCGGATCTGCGGCATTGGCGGCCGGTTACACTCGGCTTCGGCCTGTGTTGATGACTGCGCTGGCGATGATTCTGGGAATGCTCCCGATGGCACTCGGAGCCGGAGAAGGAGGCGAACAGAATGCGCCTTTAGGACGCGCGGTGATCGGAGGTCTCGTGGTTGCCACTGCGGCAACCTTGTTTCTCGTTCCGGTGTTCTATGCGATCCTGAGAAAAACACCAAAACAAAGCATGAAGGAATCGCACACATGAACCTGTCATCCGGTCGCGCCGGCTTCGTGGCGGTTCTTGCGATTACAATTCTTGCAGGACTGCTCATCGTCGGTTTCTTGCCGAGACTTCATCGCCAGGCGGAATTAGCGGATGCGATCAAAGGCGCGCAAGCCAGTGATGCGGAAGTAAGAGTTGCGCCGGTTCGAAGGGCGCAAGCTGCTTCCGATCTGGTTTTGCCCGGGTCGATTGAAGCGGTTCACGAAGCTCCGATCTACTCCAGAACAAATGGTTACGTGCACGAATTGAAGATTGATATCGGAGACCGCGTGAAAGCGGGTCAACTGCTGGCGCAGATCGAAACGCCTGAAGTCGATCAGGAGCTGATCCAGGCACGCGCGAACCTGGAACAGGCGCACGCGGCTTTGGAGCTGGCGCACGCAACGATGATCCGTTTTCAGGATCTCGAACAGAAAGGAGTTGTTTCCAGCCAGGACCGGGATGAAAAGGATTGGACGTTTCGTGCCCGGCAAGCAACCGTCGCAGCTTCAGAGGCCAGTGTCCGGCGTTTGGAAGAAATGCAGTCCTTTCAGAAAGTGACAGCCCCCTTTGCCGGAATCATCACGGTGCGAAATGTGGATATCGGAGCCCTTGTAACAGCGGGAAGCAACGTTCTAACAAACAGAGAGCTGTTCCGGATTGCGCGCATTGATACATTGCGGATCTTTGTGAACGTCCCGCAATCATTTGTCTCACTGATACGCATCGGCGAAGATGCGCAGATCACAGGCCAGGATTTTCCAAAAACTGAATTCACAGGAAAAGTGAGCCGCACCGCGAATGCGCTCGATCCGCAATCACGCACCTTGCGCACAGAAATCCGTTTGGACAATCACGAATATGCGCTTTTGCCGGGAATGTACGCACGGGTGCGGTTTATTCTTTCCCGAACTGATGCTCCGTTGATCGTTCCCGCTCCGGCGATCCTTGTGCGGGCGGACGGCATGTATGTCGCCAGAATACAGGAGAAGACCGTTCATCTAACCAAGGTTCAGGTGGGACGCGACCACGGAAGAGAGGTCGAGATTATTTCCGGTTTGAGTGCGGAAGATATCATCGTAACCAATCCCAAAGCAGATTTGAAAGACGGTTCCACAGTCCGGATCATTCAATGACGATTTCCTGAATTTGTTATTCACCTCGAATCAGATCGAGGTGTACTTGCCGAGAGTAGATCAGCCGGTTGTTCAGAGTGAGACGATCCTGCTGGTAGACGACAATGAATTAGTTCGAACCGCAATAGCTTCTTTTCTGGACCTCAAAGGATTTCACGTAGTGCAGGCAGACAGTGGGCCGGAAGCCATCCGGATTGCGCAGAATCAAGACTTCGAGATCCATCTCCTTGTCACAGACGTCGTGATGCCTGGAATCATCCTCCCCTCAAAAAAAAGCTCCGGAGGGGATCCGGAGCTTCAGCTTGCTAGGTTCTTCGACTGATGAAAAGGGCTTATTTCTTTTTGATACTGCCTGATATATTTTCCTGGATATATTTTCGCCAGTAATCTGCGACCGTTTTTGCGTCTACCAGCGCTTTATAGTGATAAGTGCCCTGTTTGTTTCTTCGCGCCAGAATCTTCTTGTTCACCAATCGGTCCATCACCGTTTTAACGGTTGTATATGCAATCCGCCGCTCGTTGAGCATCTGATAATGAACGTCGGATACGGTGACCTCACCTTTCGCGTTCCAGATCCGGTTCATGAGTTTCATTTCCAGATCCGTCAGCATGTAGCGCTTTTCCCCCTGTCTGACGACTTTCGGCCTCAATTGGACACCCTCCTTTTGCCCTCTGCGGGCAGTCAATGATTCCTCTTTGTTTCTCTTTCCCTCTCTTCTTGCAATACCGCGGCAAACCGATTGTTCCCCCAACCGGGAAGCTACGTACTACAAATATCAAATGAACGTTATCATCTTACGGATAGGTTGTCAAGAGCTACGTACGCATCTTGTAATACTACGAAGATTCTGACGAGAACGTCGTCCGTTTTGCCCCTGATTTGTTCACATAAAGGAAGCTGATATGATAGGGCTCTATGGGCGAAGACGTTCTTGTCCCCTTTATAGTATTTGCGGCGATTACCGCCTGGATCGTGCTGCCGAAGTATTTCCGCTACAGACAGGAGCTGGAGCGGGAGAAGGCAAAGAACCCTGCAGTCAATCCGCAGCAGGATGCGGAAGTCAAGAAGTTAAGGGAGCGGGTGGAAAATCTGGAGACCCTGCTTTGCCGCCTGGATTCCGAGATCAATTATCAGATGGAACGTTCTTTGACCTCCGGCAAAATCCAGACTCTACCGGATCCCTCCGGGAACAGCCAGATGCCCACCACATTCATGAATGTGGCTGCAGCACTCGAAAGCAGATTTCAGATCTTGAAGGAGCTCGGCCGCGGCGGTATGGGGATCGTTTTTCAGGCATATGACAAGCAGTTGAAAGAGCAGGTAGCGATCAAGATTTTGTCTCCGATGCTCAGCCACGATTCCGATGCGCTGGAGCGATTGAAGCGGGAAGTTTCTGCAGCACGACGGATTACTCATCCAAACGTAATCCGCATTCATGACATTTCCGAAACGAGCGGACTGCAGTTCGTGTCCATGGAATTTTTCCAGGGAACAAGCCTGAAAGAGCACGTGAAGAAATCCGGCGCCCTTTCCGTGATGCAGGCCTACAACATCGCTTCTCAGATTTGTGAGGGGTTGGACGCGGCCCACCGGCAAGGCATCATACACCGGGACCTGAAGTCGCAAAACATCATCATCAATTCTCTCAACCAGATCAAGATCATTGACTTCGGTCTGGCACACGCGTCGCATCTGGAAGGGTTAACGGCGACCGGACTGATTATGGGAACTCCGGAGTATATGGCGCCGGAACAGGTCGCCGGAAAGAAAGTGGACGAGCGTGCCGATCTCTATTCCTTTGGGATTATTTTGTACGAGTTGTTTACCGGAAAAGTACCGTTCACGGGAGATTCTGCCATCGCAGTCGGGTTCAAACAGATGAAGGAGGATCCTCCCTCGCCACGTCAGATCAACCCGCAATTGCCGGCTGCGGTGGAAAGTGTAATCCTCAAAGCTCTGCAAAAAGACCCGCTGATGCGGTATCACTCCGTGACGGAGATGAAATCCGATCTGGAGAGGGCTGTGCTGCAGCCGGTCGGAGCCTCGGCCGATCATACGTCGCAAGTAAAGCGAGAGGCGGAACGAATCCACGAGTAAACTCGTTAGTCACGATGCGGATGCCATTGCACGGATGAAGCGTGAGGTTTCGGCAGCACGGCGCATTACACATCCAAATGTCATCCGTATTCACGATCTTGCTGAAGCAAATGGACTTCATTACGTGTCCATGGAATTTTTTCAT
>CAZDDB010000083.1:10534-13041 GCA_964504105.1 uncultured Acidobacteriota bacterium | reverse complement strand
GTCTAAGGGCCTGCACAAACAGTTTCCGGTAGTTTTCAGACTTTGTGATATCCTACGCCTTTCAGAACGGTAGGCTGATGGGCAGAATCATCGCAGTTGCAAACCAGAAAGGGGGCGTGGGCAAAACTACCACCGTCGTAAATCTGGGTGCATCGCTTGCCGCAGCCGAGCGGGAAACACTGGTCATCGATCTTGACCCGCAGGGGAATACGACCAGCGGTCTGGGCGCCGGCAAGGACCAGCAGGAGAACATCTACCACGGTCTTCTTTTCTCCAAACCCCTCGTTGAGCTTTACGTTTCCACCCAGATGGAACACTTGAAGCTTGTCCCATCGCACCGCGATTTGAGCGGCGCCGAAATCGAGCTGCAGGCATTGCCCGAAAAAGAACACCGGCTTAAACAGCTGCTCGAGCCGCTCCGTCCGCACTTCGAGTTTATTCTTGTTGATTGCCCTCCATCTCTGGGCATTCTCACCTTGAACGCGCTTTCTGCCGCCGATTCAGTCCTTGTTCCCATCCAGTGTGAGTACTTTGCGCTTGAGGGGCTTGCTGACCTGATGGATACACTGCGCCGTATCCAGCACCAGTTGAACCCTCATCTTGCGCTGGAGGGCATCCTTCTTACGATGTACGATGAGAGGACTAACCTGGCAAGACAGGTGCGGGAGGATATCGCAAAGCACTTTGGCGCCTTTCTGCTCAAGACGGTGGTCCCCAGAAACATAAGGCTGGCGGAGGCCCCTTCCTTTGGAAAGCCCGTCCTGCTATATGATATAAAGTCAAGAGGCGCAGAAGCATATTTGCATCTGGCCAGGGAGTTGATTGCGCATGGCTACCAAAAGAAAGGCTCTCGGTAGAGGTCTCAACGCATTGCTGCCTTCGGCACCCTCAGCCGGGGAGAAGGCGGTGCCTGAATTGCCGATCGATCAAATCATTCCAAACAAGTACCAGCCACGCAGCAGCTTTGATCCCGCTACGCTTCAAGAGCTGGCGCAGTCCATCAAAGCCAATGGTATTGTCCAACCGTTGATCGTTCGCAAGATAGGCAGCCAATATCATCTGATTACAGGGGAGCGCCGCTGGCGCGCAGCGAGACTGGCAGGGCTGAAGACCGTTCCCGCTGTGATCCGGGAAGTCAGTGAGTTCAAGCAGCTCGAGTGGGCATTGATTGAAAACATTCAGCGGCAAGACTTGAACCCGATTGAAGAAGCATCCGCTTACGCCACACTGGTGGATGACTTTAGTCTGACCCAGGAAGAGGTTGCTCAACGTGTCGGAAAAGACCGTTCCTCCGTTGCCAACTACATGCGGTTGCTCAAGCTCCCGGCCGAAATCCGCGAACGTATCCAGAAACTGGAGCTTTCCATGGGGCATGCTCGTGCGATTTCCAGCCTGGAAAAGGAAAAGGATCAGCTCGAGCTGGTCAGACAGATCCTCAAGGACCAGCTCAACGTGCGTCAAACCGAAGCGCTGGCCCGTAATTGGAAGACAAAAAAGAAACCCCGTCCGGCTGCAGATACGCATCCAATTGATCCCAACATAAAGGCAGCCGAACAAAAGCTCCAGGAACGTTTCGGCACAAGAGTCGTGATCCGGACGGAAGGAAACGAAAAGGGAAGGATCGAAATCCATTATGAGAACAGCGACGACCTGATTCGGATTTACGAACTCATCATGGGCAAGGGTTAGCGAACGCTCGCATTTATTAGTACTAATTTATTAGTAATTCAGAGAAGTGGGCCAAGCGGAAATCCAAATCCGCGTTCATCGGTACTACAAACAGCTAAATTCTTGTTTGTTGGACAAAATTCTCGTTAGAGGCTAGAAATCCGAAAATCCTAACCCGGACGAGCCGGAGCCAAACAGGGTTCCGTGGTGACCGGTGTTTCGATTTTAACGCAAAGGCGCGAAGACGCAAAGCCGTAATGATTGCTTTGCGACTCGGCCTGCTTTGCGTCTCCATTAAGACTTGTGAACACTACCGTTAAAATATCTTCGCATCGGTCTGGCGCAAAGCACAGAGACACACTAATAACGTAGTTCTGGGGCAGGAACTGTAGGCACTAATTCTTCCGCAAAGGAAGTTGCAGTTCAATTTGGCAGATTCATGCGCCGCAGTAGATTCGCAAACCGCGGATCGGAGCGAATCGGATCAAACCACGCGTCGACCTTAAGCAAAACAAGATTGATATCATGTTCCGCATAGCCCTTTTCAAGCCATTGGAAAGCTTTGTTCTTTTCTCCCAGCGCAAGCAATGCGGCGGCAATGTTGAAGGGGGGCACATAACGCTTCCTCTCTTGATCTAGTAGCTCCTGAACCAGTTGCTGCGCCGTTTCTGTTCTTCCCAATGCTGCGTTTGCGCTGGCAAGACCGGACAGGAACCACGAATCCTTTCCATATAGCTTGATTGCCATCTCATAATCGGCTACAGCCTGTGCAGGCTCGCCTTTGGCCCAATCAGCTCCTCCGCGCCCCCTCCGTCCAACCAGCCAATGCGCTCCGCGCC
>CAZDDB010000083.1:0-10524 GCA_964504105.1 uncultured Acidobacteriota bacterium | reverse complement strand
GTTCGGGTCCATTTCTATCGCTCTGTTACATTCCTTGATTGCCTCGTCATAGCGCCGTGCATTATAGGATAACCAGGCCACCTGTGATACATGAATGAGGGCTAAAGGATCAAGCTCCACGGCCCGTTTCGCCTCAGCTATGGCCTCGTTGTGCCTCCCCATGGCCGAAAGTGACAGGGCATAGAGAATATTATTTCCCGGATCGTTCGGGTGTAAATCATAACCCTGCTTCATTTCTTTTTCTCCCAAGGACCAATTCCAATCATAAAAAAGAGCAGCCCATCCGATCAAAAAATGAGGTTGACCAAGTGTCTTGTCCAATTCCAATGCCGTTAATGCCGCTGACTTCACTTCAGGAATTACATCTTTTGGACGCGACCAACCGTTGAGAACCAGCATCGCATGCGAAAATGATAATTGCGAATACGCCAATGCAAAGTTCGGATCTTTCTCAATTGCTTGCTGAAAATAATCAATTGCTTTATTCTCGCCCTCTTCCGTAACCTTTGCCTGGAAGTACGTTCCTTTCAAATACAGTTGAAAGGCTTCCGGGTTTTTCGTGTACTGTTTCGTCACACTCTGCTGTTCGGCGCCGGAAACCTTCAAGCGCAACGTTTCAGAGATTTCTCTCGATAGGTCCGACTGCATCGAGATGATATCGCCGATTGAGCGGCTGTATTGTTCGCCCCAAATCTGGGAACCATCGGAAGTATCGACAAGTTCAGCACGGATGGTCAGACTGTGACCTTGTTGCAAAATGCTTCCTGTTACTACGGCGTCTACTTTTAGATCCTGTCCCACTTTTCTCGGATCAACCTGTTTTCCCTTGTAGGTGAAAACTGTGGTACGAGCCATGACTCGAAGATCGCGCAACTGAGAAAGACTATCAATCGTTGTTGTTGTAATTCCATCGCTCAAGTAATCCATACTTGGATCGCTGTTGACATTGATGAACGGCAAAACTGCAATCGAGTGGATCGTTGGCCCGCGGTTGGCATACCGATAAAGCGCGTATCCGCCTCCAGCAAGAACTCCCGCAACGAAGAGGAGCAAGAAATAACGCCGCCAACTTGTAGCAGCATGCATCGGGGCGGCGGCTGTGCCGGTTGATTCCATGTCACGTTTCAAATTCTTCAGATCGATCAGAACATCGTGCGCGGATTGATAACGGCGCTCGGGATCTTTTTCCAGACACTTGCGAATGATCCGTTCCATGTCTGGCGGAACGTTGTAGTTCAGACGCGCAATTGCCTCCGGTTGTTGAGTCATGATGCGCGACAATATCTCGGTCTGAGTTTCGCCTGAAAACGGTAGACGTCCCGTTGCCATCTGATAGACCACAACGCCCAGCGAAAAAATATCCGATCGATGATCCACCTTTTTCCCGAGCGCCTGCTCAGGACTCATATAGTGGACGGTGCCCATTACCACGCCTGCTTCGGTCTGCGGCGATGTACTCAACTCGCTTCCTGTGCCCATAGGCTTTGTCATCTTCGCCAAACCAAAGTCGAGTACTTTGACTTGATCTCGCAAAGTAATCATGATGTTGGCCGCTTTCAGATCGCGGTGGATGATCCCCTTGTCGTGCGCCTCATCCAGCGCATCGGTGACTTGTATCGCAATATTCAGGATGTCCGTGGTTTCCAGCGGTTGCGCGTGTATCCTCGCATTCAGAGTCTGGCCCTCGATGTACTCCATCGCAATGAAATGGATTCCATCGGCCTCTCCAATTTCGTAAATGTGACTAACGTTGGGATGATTTAGAAGAGAGGCGGCCTTTGCCTCGTGTTCAAATCGCCTCATACGGTCGGCATCGGAGGCGACCTCTGAAGGCAGTATCTTCAACGCAACATTCCGTCCGAGTTTTGTATCGAGCGCCAGATATACCTCACCCATTCCGCCAGAACCGATCTGTCTTGTAATCTTGTAATGAGATACGTTCTGTCCGATCATGCCGTTAAGCGTCAACGAGAAATGAAAGCGAACATTAAGACAATTCTCATTGTTCAGAAGCAGGTTCAACTTTTGGAGGCGGCACATCCAGAGCAGGGTTTCGCGAGAAGAATCCGCAGGGCAGCAACCTAAACCCGGTACGATGAACACTCACGACCGGCCATTCCTCCTGCCGCGGAATATGCGTGACTCCCATGGTATACCATAGAACCACATCCTGATTCTCAATAAGCCGATTGGATGAGGTCCATCGAACCAGCCCGTCTCCTCCCTTGCTTTGATTGACGTAATCTCCCGCAGCATGTTGCTCGGAGGGTTCATACTTCGTGACCCAAAAGTGATGATTGAGAAAACCACCCCGCTTCCTTACCCAAGAGTCGGGCGCTGCGTAAGGAATAGAATTTTCACCGGGCAATAACAGATAACCCGCCGGTTCACCGAGAGCGTTCCTCGCAGATGGGTTGATCACCTTCCATTTGCGGCTGTCGGCAAGGCTTACGTCTCTTTGAGCTTCCTGTTCTTTGTGAAACAAGGTCTCCTTCATGATGAAAGCATTGTGGCGGGGATTGCCTGGCCCCGGTGGAACGGATTTAGTATTCATCTCCACAACACTGTTACCAGAAGCATGGTCTATATCCATATCTAACCGGAAGCTGAAGAAGTGTTGGTGATTGACGGCTGCAACATTTGGAGCTACCAGATGCCAGTACGGTTGCATGGCGTGATGATCCGCGGAAGAGGTACCCACTCCCTTTGCAAGCATCAGTCCTGTCACCAGGATTTCCATCTCCAGTGAACCGTCCTGATGAAAGACCCAGTTGAATCCATAATCATAATTCCCCAACGTTGTGATCCACGAGATTACCAGCTCACGCGCTCTACGCGATTCGGCGGTTTCACCGTCCGAATGCTTCCACAATAGTCCGCCATCCCTTTCATAAATCGCAACAGCACGATCGACAATTACCGGCTTTCCCTCGCAGTCGTTCAAGATTGTGGAGACAAAGGTAGCGTTCTCGGAAGCATCTGCCGCAGGGACCAGACTGTTCACAAAATGACCGAGTCCGTACTCCCCTTCATCGAAAGCATTTCGGAAAGACCAGTTTGAATCCGGGTCGCCGTAGGGCACGACCATCTCGGAAACAGAAGCGCGGTAAAGGATGCTGCGAACCTTTCCTTGATCCTCATAGCCAACGGTATAAAGGATCAGTCCTTCCTGTGGACGCATTCCAAAACGAAAACGCCAGTTTTGCCAGCGAACTTCGTTTCCATGAATTTCGAAATTTGTTCCGTAAGGCTGCTCAATATTAAGTGGCTTTAGAGCTTCTCGGAGCCTTCCCACGGATTGTGCATCGTATTCCCCCACTTCTTTGGCAACCGACACCACTCCTGTGTCAACCACCTTGAGCACTTTCCGTTGTATGGGATCGTAGTAAGCAGTAATTCCCTCTATGGGCCGTGAGTAATAATTCTTTCCTGTTCCGCGATAAAAGAAAATGCATCGGAAGATTCTCTTGCCTTTCCATTCGTCGGGACCAAAATAGCCGGGAACCCAGGCCTCCACAACGACATTTTCGAAGTCCGTGATGCCACGCTTCTTAATGGCTTCCTGCCATTGTGGATCGGCTCGCACGATCCCTGGTGCCATCTCATATTCCTCGAAAAGCTGCGGCGCCTGTACGCCGGGAACATTCTTCCAGGAGAGTACGCTCTTGTTTGTCAGATCAACCACGGCCTCATAAACTTTGCCTGTCGAAGAATCGAAAACCATGGCGAAGGCTTCGCGGCGAATCGGAGCGCCGGGAACATAGCCGGATACTTCCTCTTTCGTCGGTTCGTGCAGGGCAATGCAAGGGAAGCGACTTTCGGGGCCGATCTTGCTCGCTGATTTGAGTATGGACACAGTTAAGGTGATTTCATCGGCTGATAGCGGATCAAGCGGATGCAGCGGCTGCACAGCTTCCACGGCCGCGAATTGGCCGTTGAAAAAGATAAGCAGAGCCAGGAGAAGCGTTCTTTTCAGCATTCCCATGCAAGTCCTCCTTTGGAACATGACGATATGAACCGGCGACTGAATTATAACCCATTCAAAAACAAGCGGAACCGAAGCCGTAAATCCACGACCCGGATCACGTTTTGCTTTGCTTGGTCTCAACCAAACAGAAGTTCCCATCAGTACCCAAGAGGTTCAAGAGGGACCGGATTTGCAACTTTGGTCTTTTTGCGTCATAATAGCTGGTTTCCAGACGCAGTTGGTGTGTCTATTGCATCGATCTGATTTCGAGAGGCGGTAGTTGAAAGTCTTATTGATTAATCCCCCGGCTGAGCAAACGTTATCGGGGAACTTGCCATCGGTAGTGGATGAAGAACGCGGATTCAATCCTCCGCTGGGGATTCTTTATCTGGCCGCATTTGTACGCCGCGAAAAAATCTGCGATGTCGAAGTGATCGATGCTCAGGTTGAGGAGCTCGACTATCCCGCGCTCAAGGAACGCATCCGCAACATCAGCCCCGATCTTGTGGGGATCAGCGCGATGACCTTTACGCTGCTCGATTGCATCAAGACCGCCCGGATTGTGAAGGAACTCCATCCCAAGATCCCGATCGCCTGGGGTGGCTCGCACATCCATATTTACGCGGATGAAATGATCCGCCAGCCGGAGGCCGATTTCTGTTTTACCGGTGAAGGAGAACACGGCTTTTCCGAACTGCTGAGAGTCTTGCACAAGCCGGACGAATGGGACAAGATCCAGGGTCTGGTGTTCCGGCGCAACGGCAAGATCGTCCGTACTCCTACGCGCAAGCTTCTTGGAAATGACGACCTGGATACTCTGCCGTTCCCTGCACGCGATCTTGTCCCTTATCAGAACTACAGTTCCGTGATGGCCAAGCGGGACCCGATCACGACCATGTTTACCAGCCGCGGTTGTCCGTTCCGCTGCAGTTTTTGCGACCGGCCGCACCTGGGCAAAAATTTCCGCGCCAACTCACCCAAATATGTGGTCGATGAGATGGAGCAATGCATCCACATGGGGATTCGCGAATTTTTGATTTACGACGATACGTTTACCGTTGACAAGAAGCGTGTCCATGCAATTTGCGATGAAATCCTGCGCCGAAAACTCGACATCGGCTGGGATGTCCGCGCAAAAGTAAACACGATTGATGCTGACCTTCTCAAACACATGAAAGCCGCGAATTGCGAGCGAATCCATTATGGAGTGGAAGCAGGCACGGACCGCATCATGAAAGTGCTGCGCAAAGGAATTACCACAGAGGAAACGCGCAAGGTGTTCAAGATGACCAAGGACGTTGGGATCGACACCCTGGCATACTTCATGATCGGATCACCCAGCGAAACGAAAGAGGAAATCCACCAGACGTTCCAGTTCATGCGCGATCTCGATCCGGATTACACTCACATCACCATCCTGACTCCTTTTCCCGCAACCGAGATTTACTATCAGGGTCTCAGCAGCGGATTGCTGAAGGAAGATTACTGGAAGAATTTTGCGATGAATCCCACTCCGCAGTTCAAGCCGAAATTTTGGACTGAAATGCTGAGTGAACGGGAACTGCAGGAACTGATTGTCGATGCGTACCGGTCTTTTTATTCGCGTCCCTCCTACATTTTCAAGAAGATGGTGCAATTGCGGAGTTTTGCTGAACTGAAGCGCAAAGCGAAAGCCGGCTTCCGGATTCTCACGATGACTCCGTCACCGGCATCTGCATAAACTATGGAAGGGGAGACCCTTCGGCGTAGTCTCCATCGCTCCACTCTTCCGATTCTGCTTGCCGTCTTTCTTGTACTGGCATTCGTTTATGGACGCCCTGTAATCGACGGCGACGGCGTTTCTTATTATGCCCTCACCCTGAGCCTGCTGCGCGATCATGACTGGAAGCTTGCAGATCAGCATGCCGAGCTTGGACGAAATGTCAGGATTGTGTGGAACAAGGCGGGGCGTGCTGCCTCATTCTATTCAGGCGGCTTTGCGTTGCTGTACGCACCGTTCTTTCTTTCGGGGGAAGTGGCGGTCGGCGCGAGCACCGCTCAGCCGTATCTACAAAACGTTCGGATTCCATTCTCTCATTCTTTCGCCATTTTCATGGGAAGTTGCGTCTTTGCTTTTTTGTCCATCCTGATCGCTTCCCGCCTCACGGAAAACTCGCGCTGGATTCCGCTGGCGGTTTTCGCCGGCACGCCGCTGATGTTTTACACGTTCACCATGCCTTCCTACACGCACGCGGCGGATTCTTTCTTGATCTCCGCTGCGTTTCTTCTTGCGGTTTCTCCAGGAAACGCCGGCCGGAATCTGTTGCTCGGACTGGCGCTGTCCCTTTCTGTTTTTCTGCGTGTAAACAACATCGCTCTTGCCGTTCCTTTGATGCTCATCGCGCTATATCTTCAACACAACAGAATCGCTTTTGCTCAAATTGCAGCCGGCGCTTTACCGGTCCTTCTTGTTCATCTGCATTTCAACTATCACCAGTACGGCAGTTTGTTTGCAAGCCCTTACAAAGTCGCGCCGCAAAGCTTCTTGATCCCGATGCTCTTTCATCCGTTTGCAGGGATGTTTGTCTGGTCTCCCGTCACGCTTCTTGCTCTGATCGGTCTGGTGCTCGGAGCCCGGAAAAGGGAGCGGATCGCTGTCGCATCCTTGATTCTTGTGGTTCTCGCGCTATTGAGCATCCAGTTTCAGGCAAATTGGTGGGGCGGCTGTTCGTTTGGACAGCGCTTTTTCACGCATCTCTACATTTTCTGGGTCATCGGAATCTGGCGTCTTGTTCAAGCATTGAAAAATGTTCAGGCGCCGGCAGCCCTTTGCTGTGTCTGGACATTCTTCTTGTTCAACTGCTACTACGTGAATACCGGTTCCTGGGCAGGGAGAAATATGCTGAACCGCGACCACTGCAAGCATACACCCGTGCAAATGATGCGGCAGGCCAATCTGGACCGCACAAAGAGCGGAAGGAATCCGGTCGCATTCTGGCTTTCTTCTTTTGGAAGGGGTCCGTATCCTGCTTTATGTGCTCTTGTCTTCAAAGAACCGTGCGATCTGATTCTTCCGTCCGTGATGCTTCTGACGAACAACGAAGGAGAATCGCTTCATTTCATCGATCCGGAACGGGCAGGTGCGGTCTTTCCTGCTGGAACACTGGAGCTTGCCGGCGATGACGTTGAGTTTCTCCCCGGCATCCGGATACAGGTCCCGGAAGGAACGCCCAGACTTGCACTGATCCGGATTCGATTTCAGGCCCCGTTTTTTTCGGAATCGCAGCGAAACAGGGTCGTCTCTACAATTGTGGAAATTGCAAAAGCGCCGGATCTTGCCGGCGTGCAACTGGATTTCAGGCCTTCCACGCCAAACAAAGAATTTTTTCAGAGGTTGCTGCAGGATCTTCGAGAAAAACTACCGGAATCCATGGTTCTTTCTGTGCTTGTTTCACCGTCCTGGTGCAATTCTCCGCTAAAACTCAAGACTGCGGCGGCCGATGAGTTTGTGCCTGTTCTTTTTGGCGCGGGAAGCCGTGAATTGCAGGCGGGGGAATTCGTGAATCCGTTGTGCCGTTGCAGCGTTCTCATTTCGCTCGCATCGCCTCCCCCATTCCTGGTTCGCAATCGCAGAATCTACGCACAGAATCCCGGTCCGTGGAATCCCCTTTCGGTTCGCTCCGCGCTTCAACTCTCCTCCAAATGACGCAAGTTACAAATTACAAGTATCAAATTCTAAACAAATTCTAAATCACAAATGTAAATGCTCCAAACACTGGTTCGAGAGACTTTGGAACATTGGGAAATTGGAATTTGTTTGGAATTTGGGATTTGAGATTTGGTGCTTTTTTCTAAATCCTGCTTCGTGCCTTCGTGTCTTTGTGGTTAAAATCCACTCCTCCTTCTGCCTTGACCTGCATGGTACCGTATGCTAGATTACTTGCTTCGTCAGAGAAGAGTTTTGGAGGCAAAGTGTGGAACATGGAATCACGCATGAAATCACACTTCTTGTACTGCAGCTCGCCTTCATTTTTCTGATTGCCCGCATTTTCGGGGAGATCTTTGAAAAATATTTAAAACAGCCCGGTGTCCTTGGTGAGCTGGTTGCTGGAATGTTGTTCGGTCCTTATCTGTTTGGAGCGCAGCTGTCGTTTCCCGGAATTGGACCAATCTTTCCGGCGCTTGCCGTCGACTCTCTTGAGGTAAAGTCGAACATTCCGATCCCGTTTCCGTTGTATTCAATCGCCCAGGTCGCTTCGATTTTGCTTTTGTTCGTGGCCGGACTCGAGACGAACCTTGCGAGCTTCTTGAGGTTTGCAGGCAAGGCCAGTGTTGTCGGCGCGGCGGGGATCATTTTGCCGTTTATCTTAGGCGCAGTTACAACGATCTGGTTCGGACATGCCGATGGGTTTATGCATCCGCATGCACTGTTTATGGGTGCGATTATGGCCGCTACGTCAGTGGGAATCACGGCCCGGGTGTTGAGCGATATCAAGAAGCTCGATACGCCGGAAGGGATCACCATTCTCGGTGCTGCCGTTGTGGATGATGTGCTGGGGATCCTGGTGCTCGCCATCGTGGTGAATCTGGTGGAATCGGGCACGATTGATCTGGGTGCTGTCGGCATCACCGCTTTCAAAGCGATCGGGATCTGGCTTGGGTTGACGGCGTTCTTGATTCTTACAGCCCCGTATCTGGTTCGACTCTCATCCTTGTTTCGCACGCCGGGCTCAAATCTGGTACTGGCGCTGGTTGTTTGTTTTCTGGCTGCGGTCATTTGTGAATCAGTCGGGCTTGCAATGATCATCGGCGCATATGGTGTGGGGCTGGCGTTTTCGAACACCCCGGTTGCGGAGAAATTGATTGAAGAAATGCGGGGTGTATATCACATCTTTGTTCCGGTATTTTTTGTTGTGCTTGGTATGCTGGTGAATTTTTCCGCGATGAAGGAAGCGGTCGCATTCGGTTTGGTGATTTCGTTGTTTGCAATCCTCGGGAAACTCGTCGGTTGCGGGTTTGCCGGGATGGGATGCGGCTTCAACCTCATCGGAAGTACGCGGATCGGACTGGGTATGATCCCGCGTGGTGAAGTGGCGCTGATTATTGCCGGATACGGTCTCACACGGGGCGTTGTGGATACGGAGATGTTTGGTGTGGCCATTATGATGACGTTGATCACCACGTTCCTGGCGCCGGTTCTGCTGGTTCCCGCTTTCAAGATTCAAAAGAAAGGGTTGAGAGAAGCAGTTCATGCAGATTGAAGTGCGTGGACCGGAGGCGATTCTGGATCAGATCCGGCTCTATTTGCACGATCACCTGGAAAAGAACGGCTTCCGGAAAGGGATGAAGGTCGGATTCAGCGAATCTGTGATGGCAGACTACGTCAAAGATGATCTGATTGTTTGTGTCGAACTAAAGCAGGAGACCGAGACAAGTCTGCTGCGAGTGGAGTCGGAACAAGACATTCCGGAACTTCATCAGATGTGGGATGCAGCGCTGGTTAGCTACGGAAGGGAAGTGCTGGAGTACCTTCGCAATTTTGCGATGGATAAGAACAAACTAAGTCAGGAGCTTCGATAATTCCATGGAAGTCTTTCCAAATTGGACTGCCATTCCAGTTATCTTTTTTCTAATCCTTCTCACGTACATATTAAACCGCGCATTTTTCAGACCGATGGCGCAGGCTCTCGAAGAGCGTCACCGCAGAATCGGCGGCGCGCAGAAGGAAGCCGAAGAGATCCGCCGGACGTCCCAGGAACGGATCGCAGAGTTTGATCAACGGATGCGCGAGGCGCGCCGCGAAGCGGACCAACAAATGGCACAGGCACGAAAGGAAGCACTGGGAGAAAAGAGCGGCATTCTTTCTGTGAAACGGACCGAGGCCGAAAAGATGATTACCGAAGGCCGTGAAGAAATTCGAAGAAAGACGGAAGAGGCTCGAAAAACTCTCGAGTCCGAATCGAAATCGTTTGCATACCAGATCGCTTCCCAAATTTTGAATCGACAGGTCAGTCAGAAAAAATGAAAAATACAGTTTTTGCCATCTTGATGATTTCCTGTTTCCTTGTTCCTGTGGGTACGCAAATCGTCTTTGCGGAAGAATCGCATGCGGAAGAAGGCGCTGGACACGAGGAAAGCATCTGGCAGGCGATCGGGAAATGGGTCAACCTCGCTGCGCTGGTATGGATCCTGTATTACTTCCTGGGGAAGAAGTTGCGTGTTCAGGACAAGTTTAAGACTGAAGCGGACGAGATCAAAAACGCGATCGAAAGTGCGCGGCAGGCCAAAGAAGAAGCGGAGAAGCGTCTTCAGGAAATGGAACAAAAAATGGTCCAGCTGAATGAAGATGCGGCGCGGATCCGCACCGAAGCTGCGATGCTGGCGGAGGAACAGAAAAAACGAATCCTGGATTCTGCGCAAAAGGAAGCGGAGCGAATCATCGAGCAAGCTCACCACGAAGTGGATGTAGAAGTGATCCATGCGCGGAAAGAACTTCGCAAACACATTGCTGAGCTTGCGGTCAATCAGGGACAGAAAATCATCGAAGAAGAAATCAATGAGCAGGACCAGCGAAACCT
>CAZDDB010000082.1:10960-13353 GCA_964504105.1 uncultured Acidobacteriota bacterium | reverse complement strand
GAATTCCTGAACGGAACAGCGTCTCAGGTATCCGGAGTGGTAGCGCTGTCAGAAAACATAGTTGAATTTCAATTGACTGAGAACATCCCCATCTATCCTGCGCTGCTGACTGATCTTCGGACGGCGATTGCTGTTCCCGGCTCCCGTTCTGATGAATTTGCGGGAACGGGACCGTTCCGGCTCGCTTCGTTCCGTCCGGAGTACGTCGCGCTGGAACGGAATCCGGAATACTGGAAGGGAACGAGCGCTTTGGTGGATTCGGTCCGTTTTCAGGCAAGGCTGAATTCTGCAGAGATAGCAGACGGATTTCGGACAGGAAAATTTGATCTGGTTCGTGACCTGTTGCCGGAAGACCTGGAGGAAATTCTTCGCGAAAGCAGGTTACAGGCAGGTCTTGCAGAGACGCCTCAAAAGAACGTGTACTTTGTATTATTCAATAATTCCTCCGCACTGGGGCAGAATTCCGCGCTCCGGCAAGCGCTGGCGGGAGTAGCACGAATGCACGATCTTGTGCCCAGCACAGTAGGACGGCTCGCCCAACCTGCGCAAGGTCTGCTGCCGCCGGGAATCCTGGGACATGATCCCGGCAAACGAAGCATTTCGATGTCCCTGGACAAGGCAAAAAAACTCATTCAGTCTGCCGGACTCTCTTTTCCAGTTCGGATACGCGCCTCCGTTCAACCGGTCCTGCAGGACCGCTACGGTGCACTGACACGCGCTTTGTTCAAGCTCTGGTCCGAGATTGGAGTGGAAATTTCCATCCAAACACCGGACCAGGCCACATTTAACGATACGTGGCTCCGTAACGAAGGAATCGACCTGCTGATCGGGAGATGGATCGGAGACTATGACGATCCCGATACGTTTACCTATAGTCTCTTTCATTCGCAAATAGGAGAGTTGCGAAAATACTATTCATCTAATGAATTAGATGTAAAAATGGAGAAGGCTCGACTGGAAAGACAGCCGGAAATCCGGGAACGCCTCTACCGGGAAATCGAAACCTTCTTGATGGACCAGGGAATCTTGCATCCCCTTTTTCATGATATCGATTACCGTGTGGCGAGCTCTTCCGTACAGCGGCTCACGCTTTCCAACACTCCGCCATTCGTAAATTATTCCTCACTGGCAAAAACGGAGAAAACCGCTTTGGCGCGCGGGGACAAAGCCGTGCAGGGAATTCTCCGGGTGCCGATCTGGGGGGATATCCACAATCTGGATCCTTCCTTAACCATTACCGGCGCACAGGCTACTGTTTCCCGCGGTCTTTGAAACATTGACCCGGGCGGCGGATGGAGCCCGGATCGCACCGTGGCTTGCTTCTTCTTTTCAGGCGGAGGAAGGAGGTAGAAGGTTCCGGTTCCATTTGCGGGACGGAGTGAAGTTTCATGACGGACGTCGCCTGACCGCCCGGGATGTCCGGTTCTCTTTTGAGCGTTTGCTGCAAATGAAAGAAAGCCAGAGCTCCTGGCTTCTTTCGCCGATCCGGGGCGCCGACCGCCTGATGAAACAGAATTAGAAGGATTCCGGATTATTTCCGCACTGGAATTTGTCGTGGAATTCGACAAGCCCTTGTCCCTTTTCCCGGCTATTCTGGCTTACACACCCACCGCTATCTTGCCGGAAGGAACAGGGGAGATTTTCGGAAACTGGCGATCCGGATGCATCGGGACCGGCCCTTTCCGTGTGATCGAATTCGAGCCGGGAAGCGGTTTGAAAGTGGAAGCGAATCCTTCCTACTGGATCCCGGGAATTCCCCGAACGGATGGAATGGAATTCACATTCCCGTGCTCTCCGGCACAGACGCTCGCAGGTTTTCGAGGCGGACAATTCCATGTTGCATGGAACCTGATACCGTCTGACGCCGAAGCTTTGCTCCATGAATCCGAATTCGCTTCGAAGTATCAGGAGACGCCAAGTCTCTCAACGCAATATCTGGCGATGAACTTGCGGAAGGGGCCCCTTGCCGACGAAGGCGTTCGGCAGAGATTCATTCAGTCCGTGGATTGGGACGGGCTGGTTCGAAGGAAACTGGGGCGTTTTGTTTTTCCCGCTCGCACTCTAACTCCTCCATCGCTGCTGGGCTATGAGCCTCCGCAACAAATGCTTTCTACCCCCTCCGCGAGAAAGGTATTTGAGCCGCTGGAATTGACTGCAGCCATGCATAGCGTTTTTTTGAGCAGGTATGAATCATTTACAAAGGACCTGCTGGAGATTTTGCGCGAAAAGGGATTCATCATCCGTGTACTGGAAGGAAAGCTGGACGATACTTCTATTATGCGGAGGTCCGAATGCGATCTGCAACTCTCCAACTGGATCGCCGATTATCCCGACCCGGACACATTTCTGTACGGTCTGCTGCACTCAAAATCAGGCGTCATCGGCCATCTTTG
>CAZDDB010000082.1:0-10950 GCA_964504105.1 uncultured Acidobacteriota bacterium | reverse complement strand
AGATTTTGTCGCCAGACAATCCCTGTACCGGCAGGTTGAAGACATTATCCAGAAACGGCACTATGTTGTGCCTCTCTTTCATGAGCAGAACTACTGCTTCCTTCGCCCTGAAGTGAGCGGCGTCCAACTGAACTTCTTCGATCCGATTCTCTCCTTCGAAAAAATCTCCCTCCGCGTGTAAAAGGAAATCGCGAACATAGATTCCGATCTCTACTGGCGCGTGTAGGACGATTTATTTTTGTGATACCGGCAGGAATGCATTCTTGATTACGTAGTCTGCCACGTGCCTGCCCTGCGTGATTCCTTTGGTTTTGTCGAACACCCAATGGATACCCAGGTAGATTCGGCTTTGTCCGTTCTCCTGTTCGGCCTTGGAGAATGAGGAAAAACTGCGTGGAATGAGCGGGCGAACGATTCCCTGATTGTCCCGCGTTACTCCATTGAACTCATCGGACACAAACGTGAACGCGATGTCATTGGTGTTGTAGAATTTGCGTAGAATCTGAAAAAGCGCGCCTCCAAAGCCGGCATGCCCGGACGGATAAGCGGGGAAAGGGGGTGTGAAGTTTGGACCCTGAAGATTGCTGGCCGGCGCACCAAGTGGCGAGAATGTCGGATCTCCCACGGTCGCGGGATTGCCATCGCCGGCGCCGGTGGGACCTGTTCCTTCGTCCGCTTCCCGAATGCCGGTGATCGGACGCCAGTACTGGTAGTAGTACTTCGATTCCCAGATTGCGATCCCGGCATCGGCCATGGCCGTATTCACCAGCGCCAGGAGCCGCGCAAGTTCTATGTCTTTCGTTCCCATCTGGTCGGCGATGTGCACTGTGATCTGATTGTACAATCGTGGAGGCGCACACAAACTGGGCGTCCCATCGTATGCCCAGAAGGTGCCGATCACTGTCTGCTTCGGCGTGCGAATTGTCGGTGTAACAATCCCGTCACCACCAATGGCCTTGACTTCATTGAAGGCAACTGTGTACTTCGCGCTGTGCAGACCAGGTGGAGATGGAACACGGAACTGATCGCTCGACTTCATTACAAACGGTTTGACGTCTCCCCAAAATGCTCCGAGGGCGATAGGAATCAAGCTGATCGGGTCCTGACGCCACTTACCGGGCTCGTTACTCGGGATGAACTCGATGCCCATACGAGGTTCCGCATGTTGCGATCCATCTGCGCTCCGGAGCGCTAGAATCGCGGCCGCCGACTGTTGCCCGACATCAATGCCACGTGTCTTTGCCTGTCCTTTTGGAATCTGATTTAGATCTTTAGCAAGAAAATGATCAAAGCTTTTTTTCTGTGATGGAAAAAGCGCGATCAGAGTATCGTGTGCTGCCTGTGCGATGGCGGCATCCGTAGAACTGCCGCTTGGCGCCGGGGCAATGCCGGTGTAGCTCTGATACCCGCCAACAATGGCATTCATCGCATCAAAAATCGCGATATGGACGATTGCCATCGCCCGGCTTGCGCGTGTCGGGCCCAATTGTTCGCCAAATGCGCGTTTTTCGCCGTGCCTCACCGGCGTGTGATCCAGACCGCTCGCATTGATCGCAATCTCGTTCCAGCGGTGTATCGTGTCGAGCCCGGATCGCGGTGCAATGCCCGACGCTTCACTAAGATACGGAGCGGCTTCGAAACGCGGCCCCAAAGCTTCATGGTGACCGCCACGGGTACCTTGCGCCTGGACAGATACAGCAATTCCAACAAAGAGAATCATCAATGTTGGAGCCACCCATTTTGAATTGAACTTCGTGATCATGCTACCCCCCTGCAGTATAGTTAATTATCTTACACCAGATGAAAGGCACATTCTCTCTATCACGGGACTGTTGATTCACAGCACTTGATTCTAGCCGGGAAGGAAACAAAGGTGGAGATAGGGGGATTCGAAACGTTCTTGGAATTAGAAGGTCAGAGGGGTAAAGTAGAAGCATGCCGGATCTCCCGCCTGGACTAACCATTCTTTCTATCATCTCGGTGGTTGCGACGTTCGCATCCATGACGTTTATCGGTGTGAAAATCATAAACGTGATCGCGAACTGGAGGAAACGGGAGAATCCTCAGGAATTTCTGGAACTGCGGAAGGAGAACAAGACCCTGAAAGACCGGATCGAGAATCTGGAGGGGCTTGTTTGCAGGCTAGATGGTGAGATCAATTCACAGCTGGAAAGATCGATGTGGCCGGCGCGCAGCGGCCCGGGTGTTGCGGGTGACAGCCGGCAGATGACGGCGATGCTCAACATTGCTGGCATTCTCGAATCGCGGTTCCAGGTAATGCAGGAATTGGGTCGCGGCGGAATGGGGATCGTATTCATGGCCTACGACAAGCAGTTGAAGGAGAACGTTGCGATCAAAGTATTGTCCCCGATGTTGAGCCATGATTCTGAATCGCTGGAAAGGATGCGGCGTGAAGTAACCGCGGCGCGGCGGATTACCCACATGAACGTCATCAAGATCTACGACATTGCAGAAGCGGGTGGGCTGCATTACATTACGATGGAATATTTTCCAGGGGAAAACCTCCGGCAGCTGATTCGCCGGAAGGGCCCCTTATCGCTTCAGGAAGGATTACAGATTGCATTCCAGATCTGTGACGGTCTGGCAGCTGCGCACGCGCAGGGCGTGATTCACCGCGATCTGAAATCTCAGAACGTCATTCTGAACGAACGGGGACAGGTCAAGATCATCGATCTGGGCCTGGCGCGTACGAATCAATTAGAAGGAATGACTGCGACAGGGTTGATCATGGGTACTCCGGAATACATGTCCCCCGAGCAGATCCTGGGGAAGAGAACCGATGAGCGCAGCGATCTGTATTCGTTCGGCATCATGTTGTATGAAATGTTTGCGGGCAAAGTGCCGTTCAGCGGTGATTCTCCGATCAGTGTCGGTTTTCGCCACGTCAAAGAGAATTGCGAGCCGCTCCGGTCAGCGCAACCACAAATTCCGGCGCATTTAGCCGAGGTAGTGGATCGCCTTCTACAGAAGGATCCCGCGCATCGTTACCAGTCGGTCCTGGATCTCCGCCGCGATCTGGAAACGCTCCATTCATTCGCCCCCTCGGAGTTGCAACCTGCATCCATCCAGAAAGCGACTGCCGGCGTACGGAACTAGTTCTATCGCGACGACGCTGACGAACGCTGACGAACGCGACGACGCAACGACGCAAATAGTCTTGCTCCGTGGCCTCTGAAAGAGTAATATACGTAGTCTTTAGTTATGGTACAGAAGAAATCGTACAGACTCGAGCGGGAATTCGGTCTGGTTGTCGGCGGGATATTCACTCTTCTGGGATGTTGGTGGATTTATCGCGTCAAGTTTCTTCCCGTCGCCCAGATCTTCCTCGTTGCCGGGATTGCCGGTGTGCTTTTGGGAGTTTTGTTTCCACGGGTGCTGGTTTTGCCGAGACGCGGCTGGATGACGTTCGGTGAAGCCATTTCATTCGTCATCACTCGCGTCATTCTGGGAATCGTGTTCTTTCTGGTTGTCACACCGATTGGAGTAGTCAAAAGGCTCTCGGGCTGGGATCCCCTCCGCAGGCGTTCCGGCCCAGATCCATCCTACTGGAAGCCATATCCGGACAAGCAACGCGATGTGCGCCATTATGAGAAAATGTACTGAGGGGGGTTCCATATGTCCAAGTATCAGGTTTTTAGTGAGTTCTGGCAGTTCATGAAAGAGAACAAGAAATTCTGGCTTGCTCCGATCATTCTTGTTCTGGTTCTGGTAGGTTTTCTGCTGGTAGTCGCGAAAAGTTCCGCGATCGCTCCGTTTATCTACACGTTGTTTTAACACGGCAATGACCAGTATCCTTGGAATTTCTGCTTTCTATCATGATTCAGCGGCATGCTTACTGATCGATGGAGAGATTACGGCAGCAGCGCAAGAAGAACGGTTCACGCGTGTCAAGCATGATTACCGGTTTCCGGTAAATGCGGTCCGGTATTGTCTCCAAGAAGCGAGCCTGACAGCGTCTCAGCTTGATTACGTCGGTTTCTATGATAAACCATTGCTGAAATTTGACCGTCTTCTGGAAACGTATCTCGATTATGCTCCTGCCGGTTTCCCTTCGTTTCTGAAAGCGATGCCTCTCTGGATGCGGGAAAAGTTGTGGATGCCTGATCTGATTCGAACCGAATTGGCAAAGGCAGATGGCGCTGAGGATGAGAAAGAAGCAAAGAAGCAGGCAAAGCAATTCCGTTGGAAGGTGCTCTTCGGTGATCATCACGAGAGCCACGCAGCCAGCGCGTTTTATCCTTCTCCTTTTGAAGAGGCAGCGATCCTCACGATGGATGGTGTCGGAGAATGGGCGACCAGTTCGATCGGTGTGGGGAAGGGGAATGCGATCACTCTTTTAAAAGAGCTTCGGTTCCCCGACAGCCTCGGCTTACTCTATAGTGCGTTTACTTATTACACCGGCTTCAAGGTGAATAGCGGTGAATATAAAGTGATGGGGTTAGCGCCTTATGGAGAACCCCGTTACGTGTCGTTGATCAAGGAAAAGCTGGTGGAGATCCGCGACGACGGCAGTTTGCGAATGAACCACGAATATTTTGGTTATTCGCAGGGATTGCGGATGACGAACGGCGCGTTTTCGAAGTTGTTTGGCGGTCCGCCGCGAAAACCGGAATCGAAGCTTACGCAGAAGGAGATGGATCTTGCCAGAAGCATCCAGGTGATTACAGAAGAAGTGATGCTGAAAATGGCAGGTTTTGCGCATCGGGAAACAGGGTTAAAGAAACTTTGCATGGCGGGTGGAGTAGCGCTCAATTGCGTGGCCAACGGACGGATCTTGCGGGAAGGTCCGTACGAAGATCTCTGGATTCAGCCTGCGGCGGGAGATGCCGGCGGCGCTGTCGGAATCGCGCTGGCTTTGTGGCACCGCTATCTGAACAAGCCCCGTACCAGTCCGGAAGCAGCGGGGAAGTGGCAACCGGTCCGGTCGTGCCGGAATGGTTCGCCGGCTTATCAGGATGGAATGAAAGGAGCGTTTCTTGGCCCGCGTCATGAAGAAAAAGGAATTGAGTCTTTTCTCCAGAAAGATAACCTTCCATACAAGAAATATTCTCGTGATGATCTGCCCGAACTGGTTGCAGGTCTTCTGACGGAAGGGAAGGTCGTGGGATTGCATCAGGGACGAATGGAATTTGGACCCCGCGCGTTGGGTTCACGAAGCATCATCGGAGATGCGCGTTCTCCCAAGATGCAATCGGTCATGAACTTGAAAATCAAGTACCGGGAAAGCTTCCGTCCGTTTGCTCCAAGTGTAATGAAGGAACATGCAGCCGAGTGGTTTGAATTGAATGAGGAAAGCCCGTACATGCTGCTGGTTGCCGATGTCGTGAAGAAGCGGCGCAGACAGATGACGGAATCGGAAGATGCTCTGTGGGGAATCGACAAACTGAATGTGGCCCGCTCGGAAATTCCTGCGGTTACCCACGTGGATTACTCCGCTCGAATCCAGACTGTTCGCCGGGATGTAAACCCGCTCTACTACGATATTCTTGACGCCTTTCACCGGAAAACCGGCTGTGCTGTAATCGTGAATACGAGTTTCAATGTGCGCGGCGAGCCCATCGTGTGCACGCCGGAGGATAGTTACCGCTGCTTTATGCGTACCGAAATGGATGTGCTGGTGCTGGAGACCTGCGTACTGGAAAAGGCCAACCAGCCGCAATTCACGGACAAATCGGACTGGCGAAAAGAATTCGCCCTGGACTAGGAATTTACAAAGTGAGATCGAAATCCAGCGTGATCGTCTTGCCGGCTTCAGCCGTTACTTTCTTTTCTTGTTCGAAAGGTCTGCCGGGAACGAAGGCTTTCGTGGTTTTCTCAAATTTTCCGATTCCCTCATGCCACATTTGTACTGTGTAGGTGCCGGGCGGAACTGCGTCCAGAACAAACGATCCATTCTCATCTGTCATGGCGTAGTACGGATTATCTGAAACCAGCACATAGGCGTTCATCCAGGGATGTCCCGCATCACAAAGGGTCATCACCATGCCAGGTTTAGCCATTGTTCTGGGAATCTTCAGTCCTTGTATGGGGAGCGCGATATTGAAAAGTGTAGGCGGTCCCTTCTGATTCGGATCCTTCGAGTCCAAACCATACGCATGAACATTGTGCAGGAGTGAATCACTATTAGCAATTTCCATCTTTTCTCCCGCCCGCACAACCAAAATGTGTGGCTCGTACTCACATTTTCTTTGATCCAGCGCGGTGTTCATTCCTGCCGGCCATTTTTTGCCGGCTGAAACTCCTTCGAGGAATACGAACGAGTCTTGAACACCGTTCCCTTTTCCGGTCACGATGGATATGATCTGCTTGCTCTTTCCACACGTTGTCGTGTCCCGGTTTACAGGAATCATTTCAGGTGCGGGAACCTTGCCTGAAAACCGCACGGTTCCGCGAATGGTGGCGCCGTTTTTCACCTCCATCTCGCGATAGGTTGTCTGTGGAAGTACAACGCCAGCGGCCAAGATCAGCGCTAGAGACGCATAGAAACTATGTTTCCGCAAAGACATGATTTGCAAAACAATGTGATTACTTCTGCGGTGGAATCGGTTCGGGAACCGCGTTTGATACCGGCTTAAGGGACTTGAAATAGGCAAACAAGGCGTTCAGGTCGTCATCGGTGAGGTCTCCTATACCCTGCCAGGGCATCGGTGGAAGGATGTCTCGTCCGTCGGGTGCGCCCAGATGTTTTCCTGTTCGCATCGCTTGAAAGAACATTTGTTCCGTCCAGCTTCCGATCCCGGTTTCCAGATCCGGCGTCAGGTTTGCTGCAAAACTGACTCCCCATGGTCCATACCACGCGGTCAAGTCGTTGGTGGTTGCCGCACCCCATTTCCCAGGCATGGGAGCGACCCACTCCTTTGGAAGGTCCGGCAATTTTTCTCCCGTGGGAAATCCGGAAAGTAAATGATCCATGTCCAATTCCGGACCCTTTCCGGTGAACTTTTTCGGGGTGTGACAGTCATTGCAACCGCCGATGGTGGCGACGAGGTATCTTCCACGCTCGATTTGAGCGCTCTTTGCATCCGCCGGCTGGTCCTTTGCTGCAACAAAGTTTCCAGCGGACAGAATCAGACAGAGTATCGCTGCAACAACTGCTCCACACAAGAATTTTCCAATTCTCATAAGCAAATTTCCTCCAATTTAGTACAGAAAACTTTGTGCGCTTTGCGCTTTGCGAGAAACAAAACCGGCGGGCAGATGCCCGCGCTACAGCAGGTGTTCGATTTGAATTTCGGAAACACCATTTACTTTTGCCCAATCAGAATACCGGCTCCGGATCATTTGATCTACCATTGCCGGCTCCTGCTGATGCAGTTTTCCCAGATAAAAACTGAGCTCCTTGATAATCTCTTCACCTTGCCGGATCTGTCCGTTGACCATTCCGGTAGATTCGGTGAAGACTACAACACAGCTTCGCGGTTCCATCCGTCCTCCATCAAGAGACCGTGCGCTCTTCTTTCCATTTTATCCGCAAGAGGCAAATTTTTCTCACCCGCAGGAATCGGGATTGGCAAGTGGTTTTCTAGAGGCGTGACCGGACAAGGGAAATCTCCTCCGTAAGAGCACGCGGGATTGTAGGCGTTGTTAAAATCAATCACGTAAATGCCATCCGCTTTTTCCAGCAGGTCGATATAGCGTCCCGCCGGATATGTTTCCTTTCCTACGTTAGAATCTACAAACGGAACAAACAAAAGGTCCTTCACTTCCAGATCCATAAGCCGGTAGACCTGCAGCTTGAACTGCTTTCCATCAAGATGAAAGAGAATATACCCGTATTTGACAGCATCGCGTTCTTCTCCGCTGGTGGTTGTGATCTTGAACGGCTGCGGGTTGGGATACGGGTTTACCGGACCTTCAAACCGGTACTTCCAGTTGATCGGATAATATTCGAGACCCTCGAAAACGACCCGGATCTCCGGTGGAATCGGGGAATCGGGAGACGTTTTAAAGGACTCGTCCTTTCGTTTCCGCAGATCCACGATGTCCGCTTCCATTCTCTTTGCCATAAAAGCATCGATGTGCACCGGATGAGCTACGGTATTGATATCCCCGCCCGTGTGACAACCGCCAAGAAAAGCCGCAACAACAAGAGAAATTACAAATCGCATCAAGATATTTCACCACAATTATGGAATTTCGGGCAGACCGGCTGTGCCGATGATCGCTTCCAGATCAGCGATTTCTTTGGGACAGGCAGCGGACAGGACGCGCGGGTCATCTTTCGTAATGAGAACATCATCTTCGATACGGACTCCGATGCCGCGAAACGTTTTATTTTCGTCATCCGGCGGAATATAGAGTCCGGGTTCCACCGTCATCACCATCCCCGGTTCCAGAACGCTCCAGGTTTCCGTCTTTCTGTACCTTCCCGCGTCATGCACATCCAATCCAAGCCAGTGACCGGTCCGGTGCATATAATATTTCTTGTAGTTTTCGTTTTCCAGATTCTCGTTCAGTGTTCCCTGAAGCAGCCCGAGTGAAATCATTCCCTGCGTGAGAGTGCCTACGGTCAATGAGTGTACTTGCATCCATGTGATTCCCGGCCTCATGTGTGTGATCGCTTTTTTTTGCGCTTCAAGTACCAATTCATAAACCGCTCGTTGTGCGGACGTGAATTTCCCATTTGCCGGATATGTCCGCGTGATGTCCGCTGTGTAGTAGTCAAATTCTGCGCCGGCATCGATGAGGATCAGGTCGCCATCCTGCAGTTTGCGGTTGTTCCGGGTGTAGTGAAGAATGCAGGTATTGGATCCCGATCCCACAATGGAAGGGTAGCCGTTGCGTTGCGATCCGTTCACCCGGAACGCATATTCCAGTACAGCCTGGATTTCATATTCGAATCGTCCCGGGGCAGTTGCCTTCATCGCGGCCGAGTGCGCCCGAACGGAGATATCCACCGCCCGTTGCAGTGCTTCCAGTTCATCAAGCTTTTTGTAGAGCCTCATTTCTGAAAGGGTCTCCCATGGATCGATGATGCTGGAAGGAGGATAGATCCCTGCGCGCCCTTTGGCACGAACTGCATCCAGCGCAGCAAAGATTCTTCGGTCGGATTCGGGATATTTATTCAGAGAATAATGGAGTGCAGGAGCATTCTGCAGCAACTCAGTCAAAATCTCTTCCAGCTTGTCGGTTGTGTGAGCCATCTCGGCGCCGAATTGTTGGATGGCCCCTTCGACACCCGCGCGAATACCGGTCCAGGTTTCTTTTTCTTTGTCTCGGGGTAAAACAAAAAGGAGATACTCATGCTTCTGGTTTCCGGGGGCCAGCACGCAAAACGATTCCGGTTCGTCAAAACCGGTCAGATAAAAAAAATCGGAGTCCTGGCGATATTCATGATCCACATCGCTGTTGCGGTTTCGCATCGGAGCAGCGGCAAATACAGCGATGCCGCCCTGCATCTTCTGCATGAATTCGTGTCGTCTTCGGGAAAAGATGTTCTGATCCATAGCGCCCGCTTACAGGTTCATGTCTACCCAGACGCTCTTGACTTGCGTGTAGTGCTCGAGTGCATGCATGCCGAGCTCCCGGCCGAATCCGCTCTGCTTGTAACCCCCGAAGGGAGAGGCCGGATCGTAGATGTTATAGGTGTTGATCCAGACGGTGCCGGCCTTGAGCCGTCTTGCGATGTAGTGCGCTTTCTTGATGTCGCGCGTCCACACGCCGGAAGCCAAACCGTAAATGGAATCATTTGCTTGGGTGATAAGATCGTCAATGTCCTTAAATGTGATCGCCGACAACACGGGACCAAAGATTTCTTCGCGCGCAATCCGCATCTGATTGGTCACATTGTCAAAGATAGTCGGTTGGACGAAGTAGCCTTTCCCGTCTCCGATCCTGGCGCGATCGCCGCCCAGAATGAGCTGCGCGCCTTCTTCTTTGCCGATACCGATATAAGACAGCACCTTTTGAAGCTGATCGGAGGAGCAAAGCGGACCAAAGCGCGTCTTTGGATCCAGGGGATCGCCAACCTGCATTTTCTTGCCGCGCTCCAATATTTTTTCCAGAAAAGCATCGTGTACAGATTCCTGCACAAACAAACGCGAGCCTGCGGCGCAAACTTCTCCTTTGTTGTAAAAGATGCCCGTGAGCGCTCCCCGGGCTGCTGCATCCAGATCCGCATCCGCAAGCACAATGTTCGGGGACTTTCCACCAAGCTCCAACGTCACTTTTTTCAGCGTCTTTGCCGCTTCCTGCATGATGGTGATACCGGTGGAAGTTCCGCCGGTGAACGCGATCTTGTCCACGCCCGGATGACGCACCAGCGACATTCCCGTTGTTCTTCCGCTTCCGGTAACCACGTTGTAAGCGCCCTCCGGCAATCCAACTTCCTGACAAATCTCGGCCAGCTTCAGCGCCGTAAGTGAACTCTGCTCAGATGGTTTGTGCACCACCGAGTTTCCCATTGCCAGCGCAGGAGCTATCTTCCAGACAGCAAGCAGAATCGGAAAATTCCAGGGGGTGATAGCTGCAACGACTCCAACCGGTTCGCGCAAGGTGTAATTCAAGTAGTTGCCGCGAACAGGAATCGTCTCGCCATGGAACTTGTTTGCCCATCCGGCATAGTACTGAAACAGTTCAGCAATAAATGGAATGTCGATATTCTTGCTTTCCGAGATCGGTTTGCCGATATCGATTGTCTCCAGATAGGCCATTTCATCGACATGCGCCAGAATGGCTTCTCCGATCCTGTAAAGAAATTTGCCGCGTTCCGAGGCGCTCAACTTGCTCCAGGCCCCTTCGTCCTGTGCCTTGTGCGCCGCAACCACGGCACGATCGACGTCTTCGTCATCCGCAAGCCCCAGCTGCATGATTTCCGTCTCTGTTGCCGGATTGATTGTGGAGAATGTCTTTCCTGAATGAGGATCGGACCATTGTCCGTTGATAAAAAGTTTTGCGGGCGGCAAACGATGCGGTGTTTCAGACAACATG
>CAZDDB010000081.1:0-13565 GCA_964504105.1 uncultured Acidobacteriota bacterium | reverse complement strand
GGAGATCCTGACGGACCTGCACCGCGTCAGTGCCGCGCTCCGTTCTGCGTAAGGGCCTCGATCACTTCGCGAAAGCTTTTTTCAGGAACGCCTCCAGATCGGTCCACGATTTTTTGTCCGCTTCTGCGTTGTAGGCGAGAGGCAGATTGAATTTTTTTCCATTCTCATCTGCAGCCGGATTTGTAAAACTGTGTTTTGCGCCTGCATATTCGATGAACTGGTAGTCTGCTTTTGCGGCGTCCATCTCTTTCTTGAATCCGCTGATATCCTGGGCAGTCACGAACTGATCGGCCGCACCGTTGCAGACCAGAATCTTCGCCTTTACTGCGCCCGGCCTGGCCGGCATTGCCGTAGTGAGACCGCCGTGAAAACTGGCTACTCCATCCAGGTCCATTCCCTGTCTGGCCATGTTTAGAACAACGGAACCGCCAAAACAATATCCGATTGCGGCGATGTGGTCCGGATCGGTAGACGGATGCTCCTTCAATACCTTCATTGCCGCGGCAAAACGCGCGGAAGCGATACTCATGTTTTTCATCACTTCGCCGGACAACTTGCCTGCATCGTCCGGATGCGTTGCTTGTTTTCCATCTCCATACATATCCAGCGCCAACGAGGTGTAACCCATTTCGGCCAGCTTGCGGGCGCGCATGCGGGAATATTCATTGTGTCCCCACCATTCATGCACCACCAGCACTCCGGGGCGTTTTCCCTTTGCCGCGTCATCGTAAGCCAGGTAGCCTTTCATGGTACTACCGCCTGAGGTGTAAGAAACTTCTTCACCGTGAACCGCAGCCGACGCGATCACAACGGACACAAGAACAATGAAAACTGCAAAAGAAATGATCATTTTCACTTTTCAACCTCCTGAAAACGCAATCATCACTGATTCAGACACGCGAATCAAGTCTCTACCAGCGAGATGCTACAATGAAGGATCAGATGGAGGGGGATGTTCAAACGCAAGAGATGGCGATTTCTGTTTCCGGTTCTTCTGCTGACCGGTTGCAGCGATCTTGAGATTCCTCAAAAGACGGATTCCCTGGTTCTGGCTGTTTCTTACGAACCTGTCACCATGGACCCGCACGTCACAACAACGGCGGGTAATTTTGCCATCCTTTCTCACTTCTACGAACCACTCGTCATGACCGATGCAAGCATGAAGTTTGTTCCCTGGCTTGCCGAGAGCTGGGAAACTACAGATCCTCTTACCTGGATCTTTCATCTGAAACCGAAGGTCACGTTTCACAGCGGCAAAGAGTTGACATCCGATGATGTGGTTTACTCGATCCGGAGAATTCTGGAGCATCCTGAATTTGAACCCAACGCGTACCTGAGAGAGATTACATCTGTGACCGCGCCGGATAAGCTTACCGTGCAGATCAAGACGGCTTATCCGGTCGCGCTGTTACTGAATCGCATGCGCTTTATCCCCATCATCCCTGCCGGCGCCGGGCAGATGATGTTGGCCAGGCACGTGAATGGAACCGGTCCGTATCGTCTGCTGGAGTGGGAACCGAAAAGAAGAATCAGTATGATTCGCAACGAAACATACTGGAAAAGGATCCCCGACCTCAAGCGTGTAGAATTTCTTCCCGGCTGCAGTCCTGAGAAAGCGAGACAGCTCCTGCTTTCCGGCGCGTGCCGGATGATTCAATGTGGTTCAAAGATGTTGAAAGAAACCGGTGAATTTCCTGCGGATTTCCGGATTCTGAGGCAGAACAGCCTGTTTCTAAAACTCCTGAGCTATGACCTGAATCGTAAGGTGACTCCCCAGTGCAAGGAAGTTCCCAACCCGTTTCTGGATTTGCGAGTGAGGCGGGCCATTCATCTTGCGATCGATCGAAACGCTCTCCTGCGCGATCTTGCAGACTCCGGAGTTCCAGCAACGCAGCCCGTTCCTCCGTTCATCTTCGGATACAATCCCCAGATTTTTTCCCCTCCATTTGATCCGGCTGCTGCAAAGGCCTTGCTCCGGGAAGCAGGATATCCACATGGTTTCGAAGTGGGACTGCACGTACGAAGGCTGCTGCGGGAGAGCGCAGTGCAGGTGCAAAAACAGTTGGAACGGGTGGGCATCAGAATGCGATTGATCGTTTTGCCTGACACGAACTATTTTCAAGAGATTGATCGAAAAGAAGTAACTTTCTACTTGAGTCAATTCGCATGTACCACAGGGGACGCCGGCGAGGTTCTTGCGGATGCGATGCACTCTGTGGATCCTGCTTTGAGATATGGCAGATACAACGCCGGAGGGTACTACAACAAAGATCTCGATCAGAAGATTGAAGAGATGGAGCAACTTGAAGAACTGGAGCGGCGGAGAACCAGATTGCAAGAAGGCATGGCGAGCGTGATGCAAGAGCTGATCTGGATTCCGCTTTACATAGACGATGAGGTGTATGTTTTACATAAATCATACACATGGCAGCCACGCGCCGACGGCGATATTCTCGCCGCTGAGATTCGAGTCAGGTGAGCGGTTCGTAACGCCGGTGTCCGGCCGGCCAGACAAACAAAGTTGTACTTTAGTAACCGGGGTAACCGGCAGTACCTAACCGGCCGGTGGTTTGACACAGCGCCTCAAGCTCTGGTATATCAAACCTAGACAGGGGAGGGGAGGCCGGGAGGCCGGGAGGAGACCCATACACGGAGTGTACTTGTTTCAGGTTCCAAGAGCGGTGGAGCCTTTCCTTTCGCCGTTCGTGTGTGAGGGAGATTTCTTTGATGCGCTGGCCCGGATGTTCCGCGAAAAACAATCAGGCGTTTTAACTGCGCGGTGGCAAGATGCGGAAAAGCGATTTTTTCTGCAACAGCAAGAAATTGTCAGGGTGCAATCCAACGAATCGCAGGATAGTCTGGTCCCGTGGCTGGTTGAAAAAAAAGTCCTGGATTGTGCGATGGCGGCGAAGCCCAATCTTGATATTGAAGCGCTGGTGAATGTTTTGTTGACAGCCTCCCGCATCAGTATCGAAGATTTGAAGGAAGCATATCTGACCCTGCTAAAGCGGTCTGCGGCAAGCGTGTTTCTTTGGCCTTCTTCTACGTGCGCTTTTGCGCCGGCCAGAATCGTGAACCAGCCGCCGGCCGGTATTCCACTTGGCGATTTGTTGCCGACCGCTGCCCGCCGCTGGCTTCTCTATGAAAAGGTGAAGAACTCGCTTCCTTCAAATTTCAATATAGAGCGCGCTCCATTTTTTCAAGAAGCGATTGCCTCCCTTCGGCTTGATTCGGAAGAAAGCGCCATCGCGTCTTGTCTGAACGGCAAGGTGACTCTGGAGATGCTGAAAGGGACAGCCCGGCTTCCGGAAGAAAAGATTGTCCGCGCCTTGTTTCTCTTTCACAAGATTCAAGCAATTCAAGTCAGTGGTGCAGAATCGGGACCTGCGTCCACGAAGCCGATTCTAGAGGCTGTTCGAATTGAAGCTGTGAAATCGGAGAAGGAAATGGAAGCGCAATCGCAAGCAAAGGCTTCAAACGTGGATGACGCCTTTTTGCTTGCAGAGAAAGCGTTTGAAGAAGGAAACTTTTGGAAGGTCACCCAACTCTGCGATGAGGCAATTCAAGTTCATCCCGATGCGAGATTGTTTTTTCTCAAAGCGCTGGCTTACAAACGCCACCCGAAATTCCGGAAGGATGCTGAGGATTCGTTTCATCAGGCGATCCGTCACGCTCCCGAAAATGCTGATTTTCACATGAGTCTCGCCAAATTTTATATGGCGCACCACTTACCGATCCGGGCGCGCACACACTGCGATAGGGCCCTCGCAATCGTGCCGAATCACAAGGAAGCGCTCAAGCTTTCTTACGAGATTCTGGACTTAAAGCCGGGCAAGGGCGAATGCTGGTGTGTATCCAGAAACAAACCGGTCTGAACTTCAGTCGTGCGGAAGCGCCCAGGACTGCAAAGAGCGTGATGCGGCGCTGCGTCAGGAGAAGAGTTCCCGTATGTCGTTGGCCGTGAGCTGGCGGAAGAGGCCGCCTTCGGTGGTGATCAATTGAGAGACCAGTCCGGATTTGCGATTTTGCAGCTCCAGGATTTTCTCTTCTACAGTGCCGCGTGTAATCATTTTGTAGACAAAGACGTTTTTGTTTTGGCCGATCCGGTGCGCGCGATCAATGGCTTGACGCTCGGCAGCCGGATTCCACCAGGGATCGTAAAGGATCACATAGTCCGCCGCAGTCAGATTCAATCCCAGACCGCCGGCTTTTAAGCTGATCAAGAAGACTCTGACTTTTTCGTCTTCCTGAAATTGCTGCACCTTGCTTTTGCGATCTCTGGTAGCGCCGGTAAGCATCTGGAAGGAGATGCCTTCTGTTTGAAGCTGAAGGGCAATGATGTTGAGCATGCTGACGAACTGTGAGAAGACCAGGACTTTGTGGTCTTCCTTTACAATCTCCCGGACCAGATCCAGACACGCCTCGAATTTGCCGGACTCCTGTTTTTGACCCTGGGCAATCAGTGCCGGGTGACAGGCCACCTGGCGAAGCCGCGTCAGACCTTCCAGAATACGGAACCGGATATCTTTACCGCCCGGTTGGGCCAGCAGATCCAGGACCTGCGCCCGGTAACGATCGCGTACGAGACCATAGGTCCGCTCCTGCTGCGGAGTCATCGCGCAGTAGTAGATCTGTTCGCTTTTCGCAGGCAGCTCGCGCGCAACTTCCTCTTTGGTGCGTCGAAGCAGAAATGGGGATACAATTTTTCTCAGCAACGCAGCCGCTGTTTCATTGCGGTTCCGTTCAATCGGAAAAGCGAATCTGGTCGCGAAGTGAGTCTTGTTTCCAAGCATGCCCGGGTTCAAGAATGAAAACTGGGACCACAAATCCAGCGTTGTGTTTTCCAATGGAGTTCCCGTTAGAACCAACCGGTGCCGGCTCTGTAATACGGAAGCTGCTTTGGCCGTCAGTGAGATGGGATTCTTGATGTTTTGAGATTCATCCAGAATTACATAGTGAAACGCGAAGTCCTTGAGCAACTGGATATCGTTCCTCATGGTTGCGTATGTGGTCAGCACAATATCGTACTCACCGAATTCATCTGTCGATTCGGGCCGTTCGGGACCATGATGCAGAAAGATTTTTAGAGAAGGCGCAAACTGGGAGCTTTCCATTTCCCAGTTGAAAAGCACGGAGAGCGGCGCAACGATGAAGTTCGTACGGGGAGTCTCTGCATTGTTTTTCTCTCGTAGCAGGAATGCCAGAGTCTGGATCGTTTTTCCCAATCCCATATCATCGGCAAGACATCCATTCATGCCGATTTCCTGGAGAAATCCGAGCCAGTGAAGTCCCTCCTGTTGATAGGGGCGGAGCACGCCATGAAAATTCTCCGGAACCGGCACATCTTTCGCTCCCTGAAAATGGTTGAGCCGGTTGAGACGCTGCTGAAAATTGCCGTCATAATTCTTTGCCGCTATCTCATCAAACAATGCATCGATCAACAAGGCGTGCAAGGAAGGGGCGTAAAGATTGCCGTTGCGAACCTCGCCAAACTCAAAGAGATGCTCAAACCGCTTGCGCCATTCGTCCGGCAGAAGCGCCAGACTTCCATCCGCCAGTTTTACAAAACGGCTCTTTTGCCGGATGGCATGGCGCAATTCATGGAGCGCCAACAGGGTACCGCCGAAATCCATTTCCACTTTCATGTCCAGCCAATCGATTCCCGAAGAAACCTGCAGATTCAAGCTCGGCGTACCGCGGTTGATCCGCGTTTGCAACTGCTGCTCGCCAAAAATTTCAAACCCCTGCAGCGCAAGCGCGGGTAAGTCCACCAGGAGCCAGTCGATCGGGTGCTTTTTGGGCACGTAGAATGATCCGCTCTCCTCCCGCTGCAGACTGGAGTTGAGGAGCAATTGGCAATCGGCCTGTTCTCCTGTGACATCGCGGATGACCCGGTTGACCGTTGTCCCGTTGCTGCTTGTAAGAATTGTTTCGGCCGAGGGCTCGATTTCAACCTCTCCATATAAGAATTTCAGCTGGATGCGGATGGTATCGGCGTGATCATGCAAATACAGCCGGCGTCCGGTCAGCTTGTTTAGTGTTTGAAGGGAAAGCTCCGGAGGCAGCTCCAGCGGAATATTCTTTCGCAAGTGAGGGATAAACTGATTCAAGAATTCCGGTAACTTTTGTTCCGGAATCAGCACACCTGTATTTTCTTCCCGCGCAAACGGCAGCAGATAGGAAGCAGGCGGCGCGTTCTCGACTTTAACGAGGGTACGGTTTCTCAGAAGCCATACCGGAGAGGATGTGAGTATCACAAACGATTTATCCAGAATGGCAATGTGGTCCTTGAGCTGAAGGCGCGGAATCAACCTGTATTCACCGGAGTTGCCGCCGGTGCGGTCTATTTGAAAGGCAAAGGTGGCCGGCTCAGGGTAGACGGTCAAGCGGACTGGTAAATCTTCAATCCCTTCCAGTTTGATTTCGCTGTCGGCCAGCAGATCAAACAGAGGCCCCACCGGTTCCCCGTAATGGAGTTTAAAATCGCTCGTGTTTTGCCAGTAATAATCGTTTCCGGCCAATGCATGTCGCCGTAACACCTGGATTGCCTGGATCTCCGAGGGAGTCATTTCTACGTTTGGGTTGTCGCTGTAATCAAAATGGATGTAGCTGTGTTGTCCCAGAGTGCCGTCTTTCTTGACGTAGGCGCGACGCCCCTTCAGAAACCAGTTCTGGGATTCCAGCTTCAGATGAAAGACCGGTTTCCAGTACTTACCCGCCTTGTGTACGGGCGTGATCTTTGGAAGCGCGGGAAGATTGTGAAGATACGCTTCCCAGGAATTCAGTTGCTTCAGCGCAAGTTGTTTGGCGTTTCTGTTCTCGACGGCCAGCATCAGCGCTGCAGCATGGATGCACATGTGGTTCCACGCATTGCATTCGCACCAGCTGGACAGCTTACCGTTGGGTTCGCGAGTGATTTCAACGTCCCAATTGTTGACCATGCCGTCGATCTCGTCTTCATCTTCGAATTCGATTTTGATTCTTGCGCGCTCGTATTGCCTCCGCCCTTCCTGAACAACTCTCGGATCGGTGGAGCGCGAAATCTCTTCCATGGTCAATTTCATTGAGATCAATCCTGCAAGCAGTCTATGTACCCCATGTTTTCAGCGGGTTCGTCTATCGACCTTGATCCGGATAAGTTCCAAATAACGGAGCGCTAATTCACGTAGCCGAGGGCGCGGAGTTCCTCTTCGGTTTCGGCATCAATGACGGCGGTGGCCTCCGGCCCCGCATTGAGACGGCTGGCCAACACCTTGTTCTCATCCAGCAGATTCAATAATACGGACCGGTAATAAGACGAAAGCGCCGGATATTCCCCAATGACGTTCCTTTTCTCTCCCGGATCGGAGAGAAGATGATAGAACTCCGCTTTGCCGGCGTCCGAGCGGTAATGGATGTACTTGAACTCGCGCGAGCGTAATGCGTAGGCGTCCTGCGAAGATGTCTCGGAAACCATCATGCGGTCGGGCTCTTTCCTCCCCTGCACCAGAAAAGAGATAAGGCTCTCCCCGCTGAGATGAATCCCCTTTTTGGAAAACTGAAATAGATCCGCAAAAGTGGGAAACAAATCTATCGTACCAACCAACTGCTCCGGCCGCACTCCCTTCAATTCGGGGCTCCTCGGGAATCGCATGATCATGGGGATGTGGATCATGTCCTCATAGACCTGTGAATTGTGTCCCTGCTTGCCGTGTGCCCAGAACGCCTCTCCGTGATCGGCAATGACGACAAGGATGGTATTTTCGTACAGACCGGTTTGTTTCAGGTGTTGAATGATCAATCCGAATTGTTCATCCGCGAACGCGAGATTTGCGTCGTAGGCCGTGATCACTTTCTGAATTCCTGCTTTATCCGGAGGGGGGACATAGGCTTCAAAGTAAGGAAGACGAAAATCCGGTTCGGAAGTGAATCTGGCCAGAATGCCGGCCGGTGGCGTATACGGTTCATGAGGTTCGCGGAAATGGACGTAGCCGAAGAACCGGCGATCTTTCACCTGATCAAGCCACCGGTTGACAAACGGAACGACTTCGTTAGCCTCCACCACACCACCCTTCCTGAGGTTCCAGGAGTACCGGAAGCCCTGTCCGAATCCGGCTACCTCAGAGGCATTGGGATTTGCCGTAAACAGCGCAGTTTCGAAACCCACTTCCTGAAAACACTCAGCCATAGTCTTGAAGCTTTCCTTCAGAATCGTGGGCTTCTTCAGCACCTTGTGGACACCTGGCAAGACGCCGGTGAATAACGTACCGGTAGAAGCACGGGTAGAGACCGCCTGAGAAAACGCATTCTTCCAGAGAATGCCGTCTGAGGCAATGGAATCGATCACTGGAGTGGTGGGTCTGGAATAACCGTAAGCGCCCACATGAGAGGCGCCGGCAGCATCAAACAGGAAAATCAAAACGTTGCTGCCTTTCTGTCGGTCGCGAAACGGCTGAAGCTGATCCACATTTATCGTTGTTTTTGGCGTCGCCTGCTCGATCACAGGGTTCACCCACGTGACAGTGCCGCCTAGACCGTCCGGATTGCGGCTGCGGGCCGATAGCGTAATCAATACAACGCGGCCGGCAAATTCGCTGAGGTCGACCGCATTGACTTGATTCAATAATGGCTGGAAATGGCGGACAGTTTTCTCCGGATAATCGGACTCGACGCTCAAGCCGACCTCCAGGTCGGATGTGTTCCGCTCCTGGAATTGAATCGAATATTTCAGGACCGGCTTCCCATAAAGGTGAAGAGGAAAACTGATGCTGCCGGGTTGTTTCTGAATCAACGATTCGAACTTCTTTTCCTCTATGCGTCCGAATTCGCGCACAAAGGGCGCATCCTTTTGCTGGACATAGTCGACCTGTTGAGCATAAGGGAAGTCCTTGATCAACCGGTACTGGTTCGCTGAAGGCGGGGACTTGTACTCCTGTTTCGCTGAAGGTCGGGACGAATCTCCACAGGCCCAGAAAGTTACCGCAACTCCGAAAAGCAGTAGAATCACTCGTCTCATAAAACGCAAGATTGTACCACATCGGAGGGCCGCCCCTCAAAATTGAAAGTCAAGTCTTCCGGAGCTGACGATCCATGATAAGATCATCCACTTGGCTATTTTGTCGATGATCTGAAGAAAAGTAATTTCTTATCAAGTCTCCTGGGTACAGGATCTCCTCTTTTGCAGCGGAGTTCACAATGAAATTGAATCGATGGGCTGTTGTGCTTGCGGCGATGCCATTTGCCTCGACACTGACCTTGTTCGGCCCAGCCCAGATTTATCTGACGAACAGTCTGGAGTTCAAGTACCGGTTCAGTGAACTCTTGCCCCTTCTCGCATTGGGTTTCCTATCATTTGCACTCGTGCTGTCTCTCTTGCTGCTCATTTTGCCGTCACGGGTGCGTGAGCGAGTCACGGCACTTCTTTTGGCAGTAGGCTTCCTGTTATGGCTGCAGGGATACTTGCTTGTCTGGAACTATGGCTTGCTGAACGGTCACAATATCGAGTGGGGAAACAAATTTATTTTTGGTTTGATCGACACGCCCATCTGGCTGCTGGGTATACTCTTAGCGCTGATAAAGCCGGTGTTCTTCATCCGCCAAAGCAAAGTATTGGTGGTTGGGCTGTTGTTGGCCCAGTTGCTCAGCTGTTCGTTTTACCTGTGGCGGCAACCGCCGCTTCCCAGTTTCAAGATGTTCCAACCTGACGAAACGAATCTCTCGAATTTTTCGGCAGACAAGAATGTCATCATACTGGTGCTGGACAGTTTCCAATCGGATATCTTCCAGGAGATTATCGACCAGGACCCTTCCTACCGCCGGATCTTTGATAATTTCGTCTACTTTCGCAACACATGCGGCGGCTTTCCGAGTACCTATGCTGCCATTCCATTTCTACTCACGACCCGTCGCTACGACAACACCGTACCGTTGCAGTCCTTTCTCAAAGATGCCTATCTTTCGCCGACCTCGATGCCGCGCGTGCTGAAGGAGAACGGTTTCAACGTCGATCTATTTCCGTCCGTACCAAAGACTATTTTTTACGATCCCCGTACTCTCTCCAATCTCGCCGCGCGTCCGACGCGGCTCAGACTGGTCGATATCGGCGGTCTTTACGACCTGACGCTGTTCCGTCACCTTCCGCATTTTCTCAAGCGTTTTATTTACAACAATGAGGAGTGGCTGCTGGGTCGCTGGCTACGCGATGAGACGCTGGTGCTCGTAGGGGGGGGTCGACGAGACGGAACCACCCGTGAAGAGCGGCAGGGCAAACTGCGTGTTTCTAACGCCAAACGACGGATGCGGGCTGACCAATTCGGTGTGCCGGCAAACCTCCTAACCCGGGATGTGGCTCCTGATTTGCGCTTCTTGGGGAAGTTCGTCGAGAATGCCACCGTGTCTCTCGATCGGCCGTCCTTCAAGTTCTACCATCTTCACGGCACGCACGAACCGATTCAGATGGATTCGCGGCTTTGGCGGGTTAATCTGCCCCTGACTCGGACCAATGTGGTCGACCTGGCCAAGGGTGAGCTGACAATCGTCAACTACATACTGAACATCCTGAAAACGATCGGGGCATATGATAACTCGCTGATTGTGATCATGGCCGATCACGGCCAACCCTGGGGAGCCGTCGGTCTGCAGTTGCCGAAGGATCTATCGGCCTCGCCGGCATTAAAAAAGGATCTGCCCGAAAGTGTTCCGGAAGCGGGCATCCCGCTTCTGCTGATCAAACGCATCGGTGGCGGTGGCGAGTTGAGCATCAGTGATGCGCCGGTCTCGGTGGGTGATCTTGCGCCAACGATCTTTACCGAGATGAATCTGCCCCTGCCGGCGGGTACAGTTTCGGTCTTTCAGGTAAGGCCGGGTGATTCGCGGCGTCGCTTTTTTTATTACTACAATTGGTCTAACTATTTCTGGAAGAGCGAGTACCTTCCGGAAATAGTCGAGTACGAAATCAACGGCCATAGCTGGTTGCCTGCATCCTGGAAGCCCACTGGTCGCATCTTGCCGCCTCGAAACTGAAGTACACGAAATATCGCGGTGTCGGCACTTTTGGCCCCATTTCCAAAATGTAATGTTCCGGAAAGGATACCGTAATGGTTTTTTCAATATTATATAGTTCGAGACTTGAAGGAGAATCGATATGAAGATAAAAAAAAGCAGGACGTACACATTTTTAGTTGCGCTGGCAATCACAATGATGGCCTTTGCCGGCGGTTTATTCGCTTCGCCCAAATTCACGGATACATTTATGGAGGAGAGATGTCATTTTTCCTCAACAGGTAGAAATCCTTTTTTCACACTGGAGCCGGGTTACGAGCTGGTTCTGGAGGGAGTCGAAGACGGGGAAGCTGTCAGACTTGTGATAACCGTCCTTGATGAGACCAAGGTGATCAATGGTGTGGAAACACGGATTGTCAAGGAAAGAGAGACTCACAACGGCGAAGTGGTGGAAATCTCAAAGAATTATTTTGCCATCTGCAAACCCACCAATAGTGTTTTTTACTTTGGAGAGGACGTGAACATCTTTGAGAACGGAGAGGTCGTGGGTCACCCAGGAGTCTGGCGGGCCGGAGTGGACGGAGCCAGGGCCGGCATCGTCATGCCGGGAACTCTACTGTTGGGAGCAAGATATCATCAGGAGATAGCGGATGTTGCAATGGATCGAGCGGAAATCCGCCGGCTGGACGCGGTGGTATCGACGCCTTTTGCTCAATTCACGGACTGTCTCGAAACAAAAGAGACCACACCGCTCGAACCGGACGCAGAGGAATTTAAGTTTTATGCCCCGGGCGTGGGACTCGTAAAGGAGGATACGTTGGAACTCGTTACGATCACGACAGCATCCGGGACGCTTTATCCGCAGAATTGAGAAGCGGCCACGCGAAATAATCCTATTTGTTGGAAGGGGGCAAGATCCATATCTGTGCCCGCCGATTCAGGCTCCATGATGCTTCGTCATTGCCGAAAGAATATGGCAAGCTTTCCCCATATGAGACAGTTGTGATTCTTGACGAATCAATACCGAGTTCCACCAAATAAGTTCTCACCATTCCGGCTCTGCTTTCCCCTAGAGCGAGGTTATATTCTTCAACTCCTCGCTCATCGCAATGACCTTCGATTAATATGTCGATCTCAGGATATGTCTTCATCAATTGGGCGGTTTTCTCCAGGACGGTAATTTGATCCGGCCGTAGATTGTAGCGATTGTAATCAAAAAATACGGAGGCCGCTTCCGGTTTTTCCGGTTGTTGAGTTAAGGAGGATGGTGGTGGAGAATTCTCGCTATCCTGGTCTGTTCCTCCCTGGCCTTCCCCGGCTGGAGTCGGCGTCATGCTCGTTTCTGGAACAGATGCGGGTGCAGTGGGCGCAATGTCCGCTACAGGCATCTGCAACTTATCAGCAATTCTCACAAGCCGGGCATATTCATCTGACGCCATGAATCTGTCGTCTGCCTTTGTAAATGCCTCCTCGGCGTACTTCTGTGCATTCTGATGGTCATTCAGAGCAAGACTACATTCTGCAGCCAGCACGAGAAGAGAGGGATCTCGGCCTGCCAATTTCATGATTGTTTCAATCTTCTCAAGAGCGAGACCGTAGTTTTTTGCATTCAGGGCGTCGGTAGCCGCCTTAAGCTCTGAATCTATCGTGGCTGCAGTCGATTCATTTTGAGCAAATGCCGGGACAGCAAAGGCATGGAATATGACGAGGATAAGAATATATCTTTTCACCTGAATTCCTAATAATCATCGCCTGGTACAATGAAATGATCCATCAGATGGACCAATTTCTACAGGCCTTTCCGAATAACATCGAAACTCATATATCTTGCCGTCCATTGAGGAATCTGAATTGATCTCCCCGCGCCAGAGACGCCCGACAGTACAATTGCTCCACTCTATTTGCGATCCGTTTTGTTCGAAGGTATTGCCGGAATCTCCGTGATTTAGTGTGACACTTCCATCGGCATTATGTCCGGAGAACACCAGATCTTCAGCAGACATGCTGCGTAGAAGCGTGCCATCCTGCTGAAAATGTACCCATTCTTTCGCGGACGTCCCCCACGTATTGTCCGTGTATGTACATTCCATGTTCGTACCGGCGACTTCTTCAACTACGGCAGGTTGTGATGGCGCCACGGCAGGTTCCACGGGGGCGGACATCTGGCGATTGGCGGATGAATCTACTGCGTTATCAAATGCTTTCTGCATCTCCTTGAAATTCCGCAACCTTTCCAGGCATGACAGGTATGCCTCGCCGCCGAGATCGATGATTCTATCTCTTTGCTGGTGGATCTCTTCGCAGTTGAAACAAGAACATTGCTGACCGTTCATAAAGCCCGAGCAATTGTCCTCGAATCTCTTCAGACAAGCGTCATGTTCTTCATTTTCCTGTTTCTTTACGCTTTCCCAGTCATCTTTCAGCTCATCGCATACAGCTTGACTGGTCACGATGAGAGGATCAATAGGAGGTTTGATTTCTGTAGCCGACGCCGGCAATGGAAGAAAGAGCATAACCGCTGCAATGGCACACCGCATCGATGCTTGCGTAGGCATTCAGACACTCTCCCTCATTTGATAAATACT
>CAZDDB010000080.1:0-13577 GCA_964504105.1 uncultured Acidobacteriota bacterium | reverse complement strand
GCGGTCCAGGGCGGAACCACGCCGTTCATTCTGGCATAAGCGATCGACTGGCCCAGGTGCTCCGACATATGGTTGGAAAGAAGCAAGTAAACGCCGCGAACAGTCGTTTCAGCCCAGGGCAATTTCACCTTCCTCTCCATATCGGCATCGGAAGTTTTTTGAATTTCCTGACGGACAAAATCGAAGGAAGCCTTCACCGCTTCAACGCACTTTGCTTTGTCTCCGGCATCCGTGGTCATGTTTTCATCTCCACTCGTTCCGGCCGGAAGCTCGACACCCGCCAGTTTCAGAACAAAGTAGTTTCCACCCGCGATATGCATGTAGACTTCGCCAACCGAGCGTACTTTTTCCGCAGGCCGCCAATTGTACTTGTCTGCCGGTATCGCTTCGGCAAGTCCGACCACCTTCTGCTGGATCTCATCCAACGCCTGCAGAAAATCGGCCTTAAACCCCGACACTGTGGTCAATTGTGCCTGATCCGCAAACGAGCCGTTTCCTAAAAAGAGCGTCAATAGAACGCCAAACAAGAATCCTTTCTTCATGGTATGTTCCTCCAAAAATGTTGTATTGAGAGAGGCTAACTTCCCAGGAGCGATGAATCACGCCCGGCAAGCCTCTTCATCCTACCATGAAACTATTCTGACCCCGTAAAAGTATTATTATTAGAGCGAACAACGAGGATGGCAATCTTTTTATACGGGTGTTTGACACTCCTGCTGGCAGCTCTCGCTCTCCGCAAAAAATCAAAACTGGTCCTGCTCACCCTGTCATTTCTTCCATTCGCATTTGTTCTAACATTTCTCTGGCTGACGCGCAGCAATTACCGGATCCTGCAAGTCCGCAAGATCGGATATCAATTTGAAAAGGTGGCGAGCGATTACCGGCAACCCGCCAGATCTGTCCTGCTGGGGGGAGACAGACAAAAGGATGATGTGTATCTGCCTGAACTTCCCCCAACCGCAATCAAAATTACTCCTTCGCTCGTGGACAGTTCTGCCGAGCTGGAGATGCTTTCAGACGGGATGCTGCTCACGCAAAATCAGGAGCCTGTGAATGCGGTGCCGTTGCGAGACGGAGACAGGATCACAGTTGGCGGTCAGGAACTTTTGTTTCACAGCAGGGGCGCCTTTCACCGCAGTTTTACTGCCAACGGGAAAGAATGGATCTGGCCGCGCAAGGAGTGGAAATCGAAGCGAATCAAGGAACCGCTTCTGGGAAGCGGATTCGACTCTCATTACTTTGCCCTCTCGCGAATCGGTGAAGCCCTCGGTGTTAAGTTGCAGAGCGGCCCGGCGGTGACCATGAAGCGGTTCCAGTTCAAGGCTGCACGACGCCCGGTTTCGATCAACTCTGTTGTATTGATCGGTGCGGCAAAGGCGGAAATAAACGGGATCCGCCAGCCGTGGCGATTCCCTCTCGGCGATGAAGATACGTTGAAAATCTACTCTATTCGAACAGCGGCGGATCCCGTTGCCTTGATTGCGGCCGGATCGTACACGATTCGAAATGCGGAGGCCTTCAGCATCTTGCATTCATTGCCGCAGACTCTGGGCATGAAGGAGTCCCTGTTGCAAAACGAGACGGCCACAAACAAGCCCCTCCTGGTCACCACGACAACCCTTCCCTACTCGATATTTCCGACGGCAAAATACGCAGAGGAATCAAAACGCTTCAGCGGTCTGCTTGCATTCATCCAGACGCAACAATCCCCGGATCCTGAGGATCCCTGGGAGCAAATGAAGCTGCGTATCCTGAAGATGTTTTCCCTGGACAACGGCCCGCTGGAAGTGGTCACGGAAGAAGGAGTCTACCGGCCGGCATATGGCGAGATATTCGCTCTGGGAAAGAAGGATCGTCTGTTGTTGTCGGTGACGCGCGTCCAATTTCCCTGGGAGTTGTTGCGGTTGATGATGCTGCTGTTTCTGCTGAAGATTCTGTTTCAGCCTCCCTTCTTTTCAGCATTTGAAAATCTGGCGGCGCAATGCATCGCAGTTACGGTAGATTTCTTCCTTGCCTTGCGATTTCTATTTTCATTCCGTGCACTCAGTCTGTATCCTTTTTCAACCGAAACAATGGATCTCTCCTTTTTGGCAATGCTTCTGGTTCCCTATCTACTGTTTTCGGCGGGACTGTGCGCGCGAAAAGCCTGGGACCGCGTTTGCCTTTTGAATTTTCTTTCCTACTCCGTTTTTTCCCTATTGATTTCCGCATTTCTGATTCCGGCCTCGTTCTGGCTCTTGGGCCTCGCCGTATGCGGCGCATCGGCAGTTGCCTTCTTGCGTTTCCATCCACGATCCCGTCTGCCTCTAATTTCCAGCAGTCTGGATTCTCTGAGATCCGTGCATTCGGACCTGTGGGTCCTGATTTTTCTTGCGTCGGCTCTGCTTCTGCAATACTTCGGAGCAGGCGAAGCGCTGGAGATTGGAGGAGTTCGGATCCCGCTATCGCTTGCGTATCATCCCGTATTTTTGGCGCTGTCCTGCCTGCATTTGTCCCGGCTTTATCGCGCGCTGACCGGCGAAAAAAATCCCGAGACTTTCAAACAGATGTTCAACGAGCTCATCCGGCTGGGGATTGTTCTGGCCTGCTTTCTGGCAGTGAGCTTCCTCACCGCGGACGCCGGATTTTTCCTGCTCTACTGTGTTCCGGTGATGTTCCTGCTTGCGGGAGCGGCGGTTCTGGCCTTTTCGGAATACGAGCTGAAATGGAAGGCAGCCGGCGCTTGCATTGCGGCGCCTCTGATTCTGCTGCTCCTGGCATTGTTCTCCTTTAGTACTATAAATAGGGTACTACCTGAATCGTACTATGAGAATCACTATGTCCAGCGCATCCTGCTGGCTGTGGATCCTACGGTGCTGGAAGAAAGCGGGCTTCTGGCGGCGGAAAGACAGCTCGGGCATCAGCGCATGTTTGTTGCGTACGCGCACGGCGGACTGCTGGGCGCCGGATACATGAACCGCCCCATCAGCAGCGCTCTCGCAGGCACGGCGCTCAACGACAATGTCCCGTCCGTCTTCTTGCTCAACGACTTCGGAATGCTTGGTTTTGCGGGCGTGCTGGCAGTTCTGGTTTGCTGGGCCTTGCTCTGGAACAAAGGCCTCGGAAATAATACGCTAACCTATTCCAGGATGGTTTCGCTTGCATCGCTCGGTACCATCCTCTTTGTCGATCTGTACATGATCTTCAGCAACTGCGGCATCTTTCTGTTCACAGGAAAGAATGTATTCCTCTGGGGTTTGAATTCCATTTCGGATCTGGTCCACTTTACGATTCTGCTCTGCCTGACGTTGGTGCCGCTGGCAGGTCTTGGGGAAACACAGAGGACGGACTTTCCGGTTTCCTTTGTGACTCCTTATCCCGCGATACCGGCCGGGGAACAAGAATGAACGGCAGCAAATATTTCGTACGCGGAACCGGGATCGCATTTCTGGTTTTTCTGCTGTTCGGTCTATGGCAGTTTGTGACTTTTCAAATCCGGCCGATCGATGATTTTTATCAACCGCAGGGTTACATCGACAAGGTGAACGACCTCATCCGGGATGGGAAGCTTTCCTATGAGCCGGAAAAGACCGGAAATGCCTTCAGACCGCTCATCCGCACTTCAAAGCTGGAACCGGAGGAGGAAGCATTTTTCAACAAGAGCTGGCTCAGAGAAGATATCGATGCCTTCAATCAGGGAGGTTCGGATGTGTTTTTGATCGAACGCGGACGGCTCCAATCAGTCAACATTTATCGGCATCGAATCGAATCACCGCTGGCAAGCGATTGGAACTGGTGGGGCCGCATCTACAGCGCATCCTCTGAAGGATTTGCGTATCTCTGGAATTCCCGGCGGACACTCAAATTATATCGTCCTTCTCTGGAAGAACGAGCTTCGGCGAAAGCGGGACAGTCGGAGTTTCGCGATGTAGTTTATGGTCGCGGTCATCTCTTTCAAACCGGTTTCGGAATCGCTCTGAAGGGGCGATCCGGCAACCGTCTTGCCGATGTTTATGCCATGGGCGAAAACATTGTGCTCAAGAGTTACGCCGGCAATTGTTGTTCCATCAACGGTCATTCCATTCAAAAAGGGATGGAGCAGCGGCTGGAAGAAGGCGACCTTGTGCAGATCAATTTTGAACGCAATGAGCACGAAGAATTTCTATTTCATGATTTTTCACAAAAGCCGCTCTCTTTTGTAAACGTGTTAAACGGACGCATGAACCGCACCAACCTGGACAACTCGTTTCACCTGATTGCCGCGCTCACCGGGGGGATTGAAAGCGCCGTCCGCAAAAAGAAATCGGAAAAGAAAGCTGCTTTCGATCTCCATCTTGCGCTCGATGAAGATCTATCCGGGCTGACACAAAGCGCTCTGGAGAACTTTGTGCGCCAGTTGTCCCGGAATCCGATGCGCGCGTCTTGCACAATCCTCGAAACCACGAGCGGAAAAATCCTTGCAACAGCTTCCGTCACTAACAGAAAAGAGGAGGTCAACGAAAATTTGAAACTTCATCCTGTCGGATCGTCCACGAAGATCTTTCTCGCAGCGGCAGCAGCGCAAAACTACCCGGACCTTCTGGACCTTCAGATCGATCCGCATCCGCCGGGTGAGGAGAAGAACCTGCTTGGCTACGATCTGAAGGAAGGATACAAGCTTCGTTTGCACACCCCGTTTGTGGGTGAATCCGGAACCACGGACTTTACTTCCTATATTGCCAAATCGTGCAACCGCTATCATGCCATCCTGATGGTGTTGTCGCTGGCAAAAGACAGCGCCGCCTCCGCTCCAAAAGAAGCTCCACTATTTCACGGTGTTGCAATGACGGGCGTTCCATTGGATAACATCAACGGGAGAATCTACTGGGAGAACAGTATTTTGAATGAGAAACCGGATCTGGGGTATTTTGTTGCCCAGGGATCCGGCGGCGCTCTCGAATGCACAAATCTGGAAAGTTCGGAACTGGCTCTGAACCTGGAACGGCTTTTTGATGTCAAACGAAAGTATTCCGACGCATCGGGTGAGTTCTTTTCACCGGAGCCCTGGAACCTGCTTTTTGCACGACTCGGATTGCAACAGCGGCCCGATCTCTATCCGGCCTTTTACACGATCATGCCGCAAACAGTCAACCTCGGATTCAATCTGAACATTGATTTTCGTCTCGACTTTATCAGCATACTCTTTGGAGGAGCGACCAACCGCTGGAACAACATCAAACTCGCAGAAGCTACCTCGCGTCTCGTGACGAATCGCAGGGTGGAAGCGCGTTTTCTGGACCGAATCACCGAAGAAGGGAATACGCTTCAAGAATCTATAGACTCCGCGGCGCTCGGACTCAACGTTGACGTTCAGAATGCCGTGCTGCGCGGAATGGAGGCTGTCTGCACTCCGGGCGGAACGGCGGCAGATCTCTATCCTCTGCTGCAGGACTTGAAAGAACGCGTGGATTACAAACATTCGCTGGAATTTTACGGAAAAACGGGAACTCCATTCCGGAAGGAAATCCGGAAAGGAGAGGAAGAGGTGTATTCATCGGTGTTCCTTTTTACGGCAATCCTCCGCGATCGTGAAACGGGGAACATACAGGACGGGCTTTCGTTTGCGGTTTATTTTGAAGATCAAGGAGAGCACAAAGCCGTGGATTTCATAAAACAATCGCTCCCCAGAATTCTCAGCGCCAGAGGGTGGCTATGACTCTTTTCTTCCGCAACCGATTTCTGAGCGCGTTGGCGCTCACGTTTCTCGCAGCATTGCTCCTGCTCCTCTTGACCGGAGAGCTCGATCTGACAGTCTTGTTTGCGATCCTCCTGCTTTCCGCCACCGCGTTCTCCTATCCCTCTTTCGTAGAGCGCCGATGGCAGTCGAGAATGCTCCCTCCGGATACTCTTCACATCCCGATCAGCAGAATTCGGGCCGGCAACGATACTTTGCTGTTGAAGCTTTTCGACCTACCGCAGATGTACCTGCCGCTAAAAGGACGTTATTCTCTGCGGGCGACGGATCCATCCGCTCCCGGTTTATTTCTCTACATATATCTTCCTACTACACTATACGAGATGCGAAACATCGGCCCGGAATCCGTCTACCAGCATCTTGCGGCGAGGCTGAAACGGGATTTGCAAGATGCACAGGACACACAGTGGATTGCACAGCGCGCTCTGCCTCTTGCGTTCGGCTTCCGGTTTCTCCCCAAGCAGGGTTTTCCGTATCACGAGTTGAGCCGGACGATCGACGTGGCAAAGAAAGAATATTTCCGGGAAAACACAAGCATCCGCGGAGTGCTGCAAAGCAAGCGTCGAATGTTCCGGATGCACGCGCCGGAGGATAACGAATGGCGCACGTTTCAACCATATCAGGAAGATTCCGTGCTTCTGTACGGAGGCTCATCCCTCTCGCACGATTTCCGCGCCAATCCCGGAAAACGCGTCCCGTTGAACCAGATTGTGGAAATTGGCGCGGAGCGAATCGAATATCCGGAAGCTGTTCCCTTCGGCTCTCTGCTCACGTACGCTAAAAAAGGGGAAATCATACTCCAGGGCTCACCCGACGCAGTGGATAAGCTGTACATCGACCGCGTCAACGTGCTGGTGCACGGAACGGAACACCGCGGCGAAATCCTGGAAACTCTCAGCAAGGAGTTGAAGCGGGAGCTGAGCGAAGAAGATTTCTATCCGCTCTTTAACTATGGACAGAAGCTCCGGGGTTTTCTGCCCCCCGGAAAAAGTTTGTCCGATTTCGTAAGCAGCCACGGAAACTTTGCGATCTACTACGATTCAGAGAAGGGATGGACCATCTTGAAATTGGAACCCCGTTTGGAATTGCGGCTTCAGGAGGCGTTTTGGAGCAATGAACCGCGCATCATCCAGACGCCCGCATCTTTGACCACATCACGAGCGGCGCTGATGACGGGCGCACCGGATTCACAGCTCCAGTTTCACATCAGCACCGGCACTCCGACGCGCGGTCAGGTCTTTTCCGCGGACGAGCTGATTGAAGAAAAAATGAAAAACTTTGCTTCTGCCCGGGAGTTCCAAATCGTCCGGTCGATTGGCAGCGGAGCTGAAGGCTGTCTCTATCTTGCCGAAAAAAAGGGGAATCGCTTCTATATCAAGAGTCCGGATGGTCAATTGGCCGGTGAAGAGATACAAACGATCGAGACCCTCAAGAAAAGTAATTTGATTCCCCGTGAAATTCAAACCTATGCCGAGGATCGAATCATTGTACTTCCCGAGTACGCTTCGCTTCCGGTTGATCCGAACGGCCCAGACCCTGTTGCCCGGGCCCTTTTGTTTCAATACCTGAAACGCGTGTGGGATGCCGGTTATCTCTGTCTCGATCTGACTCCGGACCACGTAAAACTCGACGCAGGCAACCGAATGCTCTTTTTGATCGATTTCTCAGGCTATGTCCAGACAACTCATTTCAGGAAACATCCGGTAGAGTTGCTTGCGGACAGGAAGAAGATTGAATATCGTACACCGGAGGAATCGGTGCGGGATTTCCGGGATGTAGAAAAATTCCAGATCTATTTGATCGGCCTCTTGTTCTATCAGATGGCAGACCCGGACGGTGGATTACCTTTCGCATCGAAGTACCTTGGAAACGGTTCCGCCGAATACAAGAACACGCTGAGTGAAGACCTCAAGCGGTTGAAGGATGCGTCGCATCTGGACACGATGCTGGGTTATGATCCGTCTGAACGCGGAAACTTTTCTCAACTGCAGAATCATTTTGCGCTTGTGCCGGAAGAAGTGGAGATCTTCTGGAAGAAAATGCAATTATGAACGAGCCCTTCACGTTTTATCGCGCGCTGGATCCTGTGAAAGGGAGCTGGGACGGCTACGGATTCATTCCGTTTGGAGCTTCTGATTTCCTTGCTTTTGTAACCGATGCCCCGTCCGCCGCGTCCGTTCACACACCCGAACTCATCCAGGAATTCTGGAAGGGCTTCTGCCGTGAGAACACGAACGCGGGCTCAGATCTCTGGAAAATCGAGCTTGCGGATGGAATCAACCGGCTCCACGACTCGTTGCGGAAGCGCAGCCGGTCAGACGGCTCCGCGTATCAGGGAACACTCTGCATCGCCAGAAAGAATGGAGATCAGCTGATCTATTGTTCGATCGGCGATTCTGTCCTGCAGTTGTTTCGAGACGGCAAATTGTACCGGTTGAATGACAGTGAGATCTGGGATGGTTCGCTCGTAGTGCGTGAAGACAGCAAATTGAGCGAGCGGCAAAGGACCCGATCCCTCCGTTTTGTTGGAGACAGCGGTGATTTCCTGGAAGCATCCCAAATCGTGACGCTTCAGATCCGGCAGGGAGATAGACTGCTTATGAACACGGATGGGATGGAAGATCTGCTTTCGCCTGACCGCCTGATTCCCCTGCTGAAAATGCCCGCAGACGAAATGCGAAGGCGCTTCGAAACTGTCTTTGCTCAGGACCGCCTCAAGGACGATGTCACTTTCCTGATGCTTCCAATGGAAGTCCGTCCTCCGTTTCATGCTGAAAAAGAAGTCGCTGCAATCCGTTACGATCTGGAACATCTACAAAAGGAGAACACCCATTTGCAGCAAATGGAAGATACGCTGCGGCAGCTTGCGCAAAACGTGCAGTTGCTGAGCAAAAGGTTGGAGGCGTCGGGCACACCAGGTTCGGCACCCGTTTATTTTTCTCAGGACCGGAGGCCGACACGAAGCAGTCGGCTCCTGGCTGCAGCTACGTTTCTGTTCGGACTGCTCGTAGCATCCGGCCTGTTCCTTTTGGGACGTCCGGAAAGAATCGAGAGAAGCGCGCCCGCAACAATTCCGAAGACAAGACGGGTATCGCCGCCGGAAATCCCTGCATCGCAGACTTGTAACTACATTGTTATCAAAGGGGACACATTGGAAACGATTGCCGCCGCCCAAAAGATCACGACGGAGACTTTGCTTCGGATGAACCCGGGACTCAAGAAGACATCCTCGTTGCAGGTTGGACAGAAGATCGTGGTTTGTGAGGCGACGCCATGAAGTATCTCCGCTGGCTGCTCGGGCTGTTTTTGCTCCTTCTGGCTGCCGCATCGTATGATGCGCGGAAAAGCAGTCCGGAATCGATTCCGGTTGCTCGAGCCGTCTACGAGCACACACCGCTGCAGGGACGCGACTATGTCTATTACACGATTCAGCCAGGGGACACACTCGCGATTTTGCAACGACGGTTCCGCATCCCTTCGGACCGCGCAATCCTGGCCTTGAATCCCGATCTCGACCCGGATCGCCTGCCCGTAAACCGCCGGATCAAAATCTCTCTGCAGTAGGAATTCACCGCGGAGGGCGCGGAGAAGGATTAAGCACGGAAAGCACGGAATTCACGGAAAGGATTAGATTTTTTACCAATTCAATTCCGTGCATTCCGTGTATTCCGTGCTAAACCTTTCCTGCTCCGCGTCTCTGACGGTGAATTCCTAGTTATATCGGAAATCGTAGTCGGCAAACTGCGCAAGATTCACAAACCGTGGCGGCGCCTTTTGCTGATAAACAAATTGATTCGTTCCGGCGTCGATTAAAATGTCTCTGTTCTTAGCGACAACAAACCGCGCCAGGCGACGGATGTTTTCATGAGAAGAAGGGGAAGCTCCTTGCGGTAGAAATGCGTAGTTCACAAAGGTGGTTGAGAAAAATCGAAGCGGTACAGGCGGTTTTCCGGGAACCGGCGAATAGACCAGATCCAGAAGCAACTTTCCCTCAAAGGGGGGATTTGCCGGAAGAAGCCGCACTACAAGGGCAGAAAAATCGGTCCATTGAAACTCCTGCTGTTTACCGCTTGAGTAGATGACGTGCACTCCTTTGTCTCCGATTTCACAACGATACGCAAGGAACCGGAGGGCGGCTGGTATGAACTCCGATGTCACTGGCTTTGTGCGGATTTCTGCAGGATTTACCATACCGGTTGAAGAAGCCATCGTATCCGGAAAGACAAAGGAAGGTCTGTTGGTTTCTGCCTGGTTTGGAACCGCCTGTCCTGAAGCAGGCGCAACAAAACTCAGAGAAGCCGGACCACCGGCGGACGTATCCGACGGGACCGTCGCTGACCGCGCTGCCGGAAACGGCGCGGGCGGAAGCGGGGACCGGAACGCAGGAGAGACAGGCCGTTGCAGATTCCGGATCGCCTGAAACCCCTGGATCATCGGCACCAACAAGAGTACCCGGAACAGCAACCCTCCCACCGGGAACGTGCCTCCGCGTTTCGCCATCATCGCTGTCGTAGCAACTCCATCAACAGCAAACAAAGCAATCGCAATCCCGAGCGCCACGATGGATTGGCGTTTTACAAAGAAAGCAAGAACCAGATAGATCAACCCGACAAAAATATTTGCTCCGCTGACTCCGATCTGCCTCAGAAAGGAAACCCCAACTGCCCCCAGAAATCCGAGCAAAATGTTGAATCCTGCAATAATAAACAGCACGCCAGTGGCAGTGGCCAGTTTTTGTTCCGAAGATTTCTCTACAGCCATGGCCAGCTCAAAATAGATTCCGACTCTGGTTTGGGGGGCCGGCGTCCCTGCCCGCCATGTTCGTCCAGATCGAAGACTGGCGCGCACGGAGGCGTGCCCTCGGGTCAATTTTTTCACAGCTTTCCTTCATCATTTCTCCCGATAGCATGATTATATCAAGGTGATGTAAAATTCAGGACTGCATGAGCGACAAGAAATACTCAACCTTCAAAAAAGTCTGTGAGGAATTGATTCCCTTTAATCGCTTTCTGGGAATCAAGCTTGGAAAAGTTCAGACCGGAAGGGTTCGCCTGCTGCTTCCCTTTCGCAAAGAGTTTATCGGGGACACGGGACGTCCCGCAATCCACGGAGGAGTCCTGAGCACTCTGATGGACGCTGCCGGCGGTGCGGCGGCATGGACCAGACTCAATCATGGCGACCGGCTTTCAACGGTTGATTTGCTCGTAGATTATCTGCTGCCGGCATCAGCCGGGGATTTGCGGGCGGATGCAGAAGTCATCCGGATCGGGAATCGAGTTGCTGTCGTGCAGATTTCCGTGCGTCAGAAACGCAAACTGATTGCCAATGGCCGCGCAGTGTACAATGTCGTGCGGTCCAAGCAAAATTAGATTCTGCTCAAATCTTCCAAAAGCTTTGACTTGATCTTCTCCCCGGCCGTTACCTTGTCCTCTGATTCCGGCGCGCCAAAATAGAACCAGATTGTTTCCGGCTCAAAGCACCAGGAAGGAATTTCTGCCGGTTGAACCTGCGGAACGGAAGGATTCCGGTGCCTTTCGACATAAACCACCATCGTTTCGGAATCGGGTGTTACATCAAAACTGCCGATGGCAGATCTCAAAGCGAAGCTCATTTCCATGGTGTTCTCCTTGAAAGAATCACCCTCAAAGACCTGATTGTGAAGGGGAAGTATGAATTATCCCGCTTTGCTGTTTTGGTGTCAAACGGCGATTGAAGAGAGCCACATAGATCGAAAATAGGAAAGCAATGATGGACGCTGAAACAAACATGGTCCGGTAGCCCCAAACCGACACGACTACCCCGAGGATGAAAGACCCGCCCGCGAAACCAAGTTCAAGAACAGCCGTAAAAACGCTGGTCACAGTGCCCCGAAAACGGGCCGGATGCGCATCCAAAGCCATCGCAGTCATGGACGGAAACAGGATACCATGTGCTCCGCCGGCAACAATTGCAGACAGGAAGTATAGATGTTCCACCGGTTCCACAATGATGAGAAGAACCCCCGCAGCAAATAACGCAAAGAAAATTGTGACCAGTTTCCATCTTGCATGGCGATCCGCGAGTCCACCCAGGAAGACGCGGATCACGGCTGCAGTCAAGCCATAAAGCAAGAAGTAATACCCGACACTCCCCTTCTGCAAAGCATCAAAATACGGCGCCCCAAACGTATCCAGACTGGATTCCGCGTATCCAAAGGCAAACGCGCCGGGGAGAATGATCCAGTTGCTCCGCGCTACCGTTACGCTCCGGAATATCTCAAACCCGGTCTCTTCTGAAATTGCCGGCACATGATTTTCTTTCATGAATGCGGAAATGCACAGGCTCAGGAACGCAAGCAGACCGGAAAAAATAAAAAATCCGTCAAAACCGTGCCGCTGCAGCACGATTTCACCGAGCTTTGGCGCAATTCCGTGCGCAACAAGTCCGGAAACGCCAAACATGCCGATCACCCTGGCGCGATTCCCCGATGAGGAAAGATCCGCAACATACGTAAAGAAGGCCGTAAAAAACGAGGAAAAGCCGAGACCCCGCAGGAAAAGAACCGTTCCGAGATACCACCGGATCTCCTGATACGATCCGTGAAATAACAAGAACAAAAAAGAGGTGATGAGCATCAGGGCGGAGCCAAACCAAAGTACCTTGACGCGACCGATCCGGTCGGTAAGCCATCCTGCAACGGGGCGAATGACGACGGCTGGAAAAAAGAAAATTGCGGTCTGGATCCCTACATCAATCGAATCTCCCCCATTGCGTAGAATAAACAACGGAAAAAGAATAAAGACATCAAAACTGATCCACAGAAAAAAGAACGAAGAAAAACTGAGTACAAAGCTCCGCGACAAGAAGACCTGCCGGCTAGTCAATGCTTTCTCTTGAATCGACACTTCGTTTCCTCTTCAATCTTAGATTGACAAAAAAAAAGGCAAGTCCGGGTGTAGACTTGCCTCACTGGAGATGATTTTTTGAGGTAGAGCTATCCTAGCCTAACCAAAAACAGAAATCAAGAGGGGGCTTTTTACTGTTTTTACTGTCCACCCGCAGCAGGTTTTGCCTCAAAATCCTTCGAACTCATGTCGACCGTGATGAGAAACCCGTTGGTACCCTTGTATTCGAAAGCGTTCGGTCCAACCCGGTATGCCTCGACTTCGTTTGGCATCAACACAAAACCGTCGTTGCGAGCGGCGCCCCAGTATTTCAGGTTCTTGATCACAACCGGACCGGCCCCCAGGGCCGAGCCTGCGGGACGCACCAGCTTAACTTCACCGGACTTTCCGCCATCCAGAGTGGCATGAGCCCAGGTGTCTGTAATCTCCCACTTGTCGATGACGCCTTCCGCAGTCTTTGCCGATTTCCACTTGACCGGAAACAGCTTTGCATAAAAAGCCTCAATCGCGCTTCGCTGTTCCTGGCTCAATGACTTATCAAAATACAGGACATACCAATCAAATACTCCTGTTGTGAAATCACCACCCAGATCATTTGCGACCCAGAACTTGGCTCCGTCCAGATTGACCGTGCCCCAATGACCCTTGTTGACTTTGTAGGCCAGCGTTGCGCGGCAAAAATGTTTTCCACCTTCTTCATGGTGACCTGCGGGCTTGGTATTGAAATAGCATTGACAGAACATCGGGCAACTGCATGCTTCAATTGCCGTAGCGTTAACGTGCCAATCTGTGGGTTTCGTGTCGCCCGCGTACAACGCAAGCGTAAAACCCGAAAAGAAAAGCACAAGAAAGGGCAACAGTCGTTTCACGTTATTCTCCTCCAATAAAATTGTGTCCTATAAGATTTTACTGCAACCACTCAGGGCGATTCAAGTCGGCCATTCTGCAATATAATCCAACTATGACAAGACGAACCAGCC
>CAZDDB010000079.1:0-13612 GCA_964504105.1 uncultured Acidobacteriota bacterium | reverse complement strand
CAGGTTCCCTTCCTCGATTGCTTCCATCAAGCCTCCGCGATCCTCTTTGGCGAAAGTGATTGAGATACAACATCCAAGAAGAATTGCGAGGCAAACGAAACAGACCTTCATGTACGCTCCTTCCATTGCATTTTCTGAAATTCTAATATAAGAAGTACACTATACAAAATAAACGAGGATGTTACCCCGAATGATCATGAAAAAAGTCCGGATTGTCTTTGTGTTCTTATTTTCTGCATGTTGTCTGACAGCCTGTGCGCAGCAGCAATCTGCGGAAACACCTGTTCTCTCGAATCAACAAATTTCCGAATATGTGCGGAAGGCGTTCAATGTTCCCGGTAACGTTGCGATTACGGTGAAAGATATCGAAACCTCCAGTATTGAAGGATTGCGGGAAGTGAAACTTGAGTTTATTTCAGAAAAGGGAACGCAGTCCGAATCCGCGTGGGTGACCAAAAACAACGGTTTAATCGTCGGGCGACTGATGGATATGAGCGTAGATCCTTACAAGAAGAACTGGGACAAAGTGAGTTTCAAGGATGTGCCTGCCACCGGTTCTGCGGATGCGAAAGTGACCATTGTCGAATATTCTGATTTTCAATGTCCGTTTTGCAGTCAGGCGCACCAGACCGTGGAACAGTTGCTGAAGGATTACGACGGCAAAGTGAAAGTCCTATTCAAGCACTTGCCTCTGGGCATGCATCCTTGGGCGGAGGATGCCGCTGTTGCCGGAGTATGTGTGTATCAGCAAAACAATGATGCGTTCTGGCAGTTGTCGCACTTCTTGTTTACAAGCCAGAAGACGGTAAAAAAGGAGACGCTGCAGTCTTCCGTGCTGGAGGCAACAAAAGACACCACGTTGAATATGGATCAGTTGAAGAAATGCATGGATAGCCGTCAGACGCTTCCCGTGGTAAAGGCAAACCAGGCAGAGGCGGCATCGTTGGGGTTTAGTTCCACTCCATCATTTTTGGTAAACGGGCGTCCAGTTGTGGGCGCCATTGATCTGCCGTCTTTCAAGAAGATCGTGGATGAGGCCCTGGCCGGTTCGCAGTAGTGCATGTCCCGCGCGTCGCATTCTGATCACGAGGAGCATCCGGCACAGGTTCCTGCGTTGCGGCGGGCGCTCGTTCTGACCGCGCTGTTTTTTGTAGTCGAAATAGCGGCCGGTTTTCTCACCAACAGTCTTGCCCTGCTCTCCGACGCCGGACACATGCTGTCCGATGTCCTGGCGCTTGGCGTGTCCTTATACGCGGCATATATGTCGGGCAAGGCGCCAACGTCGCAGAAGAGCTACGGTTACTACCGGACCGAGGTTCTGGCAGCTTTATTTAACGGAATCGGTCTTGCGCTGGTTGTAGGTTTCATTTTCTATGAGGCATTGCACCGGCTGATGGAACCGAGCGCGGTGAATGGAAGCGGTGTCATCGTTGTGGGTTCAGCCGGTTTGATTGTCAATCTCCTATGCGCATGGATGCTGCACGGGGATCACGATCTAAATGTAAGGGGAGCTTATTATCATGTGCTGAACGATGCTCTTGGTTCGGTCGGCGCCCTGATTTCCGGGATCCTGATTACCTTGACCCGCTGGTATCAGTTTGATCCGCTGCTCAGTTTTTTGATCGGTGGCCTGGTCCTGTACAGTTCCTGGTCTTTGATTCGTGAATCGGTGGATATCCTGATGGAATCTGTTCCCGGCCATCTAACGCTGAACGAGATCCGCGACCGTGTCCGGGAGTGTGAAGGAGTGGAAAGCATTCATGATCTTCACATCTGGAGCATCGGTTCGCGCTCGCATTCTCTCAGCGCACATATCAAGGTGAAACCTCAAAACGACCCGATGAAAGTCCGGAATCAGGTAGAGCAGCTATTGCGCACCGAATTCCATCTGGATCATACCACCCTTCAGGTTGAAGCACAGGAAGAGTGTGTCGAACCCCACAAGTGAGGAGGGAATTCAAATGTCAAAATGCAAAGTGTAAAATGCAAAATGTAAAATGCAGAGAAGAGACATGTACACCAATTTTGCATTTTGCATTTTGCATTTTGAATTCTACTTCAGGATCGGGTTGGGATCTTCCTGATGGGTCTTTTCAAACAATTTTTGCAGGATCAAGTCCTTCCAGTATTGCGGGTCGTTGACCGGAGTCTCGATGTTGAAGTCCTGAATCTTACGCGCGTGCTTGCTTAATTTTTCCGCCATTTCATCGATTGAATTTGCTTTGACCCGCAATGCCCGCATCCGGTTTCGTTTTGTGGTGACTCGCACAGTCCACTTCATGCCGGTATAGATTTTACCATGTGGATGTATGATAAGATTTACAAGTTTACACGAGAGTATGCATGATTAAGCTGACTGTCATTTTTGTTCTATTTTCTGTGCTTTCCCTGGAGGCGCATGAAGTATCCGGAACTGTGGAAATCGTGCAAAAAGGGGACAAGAAGAAGACAGACTTATCCTCCGTGATTGTGTATCTGGACCGGATCAAATGGGATTCGAAGATGGAGGAAACGGAAATCAACAAAGCATACGAGATGTCCACAAAAAATAAGCAGTTTGCTCCGCGAATGATGGCGGTTCCTCTGGGGGCGACGGTTCGTTTTCCAAATTTTGATCCCATCTTTCACAACATTTTTTCAGTGTCCAGACCGAACGATTTTGACCTGGGATTGTACAAAGGGGGAGCCAGCAAATCCAACAGATTCGATTCTCCGGGAATTGTCCGCGTTTTCTGCAACGTCCATCCGCAAATGACGGCAACACTCATAGTTTCCAATACGCCATTCCAGACATTTGCTGATAAAACAGGAAATTTTTCACTCGGAACCGTCCCCTGGGGCATTTTTTCACTTCGCGCGTACGCCGAGGAGGGTCAGGCTTCGCAAAGAATCGAAGTCAAGGATGTTCCTCTCAAAGTGACGCTCACCATTGACGCAAAGAGCTTCAAGAAGATTCTTCATAAGAATAAGTTTGGGAAGGATTACTCCACGAGCGAAGATGAGCGATACTAAGCGGACGAGTCTCAGCCTCAACCTGAAGTTTTTTCTGTTTACCGCCTTCATCATTGTTCTCTTGATTGGGGGAACTCTCTGGTTCAGCTCACGGAAAGCCACAGCTCTGGCGAATGAGACGGCCCGTGCAGGACTGAAAGAAACATTGTCTGCCTTCGATAGTTTCCAGCGCGACCGCTATACCAAATTGAAGATGACCAACAGTCTCATCGCACAGGATTCGTACATCCAGTCCTATATTGTGGAAGCTGATTCCGCCAGCATCCTGGATCTGGCGCGTCAAAAGCAGGCAGATCTGAAGAGCGACTTCATTATTATTACGGATCCCGAGGGAACCATTCTGGCAAGAACCGACCGTCCTGCCGCCAGCGGAAAGAGTGTGGCCGATATGCCGTTGATCCAGCAGGCTTCCGAAGGAGAGGAAGTGGCGGGTCTCTGGCAAGAAGACCTCAACCTGTACAATGCAGTGGCGCTTCCCGTAGTGACAGGCGACATGCTCACCGCCACGCTGGCGGTTGGTTATGCGATCAATGATTCGGTAGCGGCTGAAATGAAGAATCTGACGCATTCCGAAACAGCATTCTTCCTGATACCTCCGAACGGGGAAGCTTCCCTGATTGCCACAACGATGTCTGGAGGCCAGGATGATCTGGTGACCGCCTTCCGTTTGAATCGGGGAAAGAAAGAGCCATTTGAATTTCAATTGGGACTGGAAAAATATATTGGTGTTATTCGCGATTTGAAAAATCCCAACGGTCAGGTCCTGGGAGCATTTGCCGCGTTCCGTTCGCTGGATCGCGAGCTCTTTGCCTTCCGGCAATTTCAGAAAAGCATTCTATATGTCGGATTGGGGATTACCGGCTTTGCTTTCTTGATCAGTTTTTTGGGAGCACGGCAGATCACCGGGCCCCTCCGCAAGTTGACCGATGCCATCAATGAAGTCAAAGAAGGAAACTACGACGTTCCGATTGAAGTGAAGTCCGGAGATGAAGTCGGAATCCTTGCAGAATCTTTCCGGAAACTGCTGGGCGAATTGAAGGAAAAAGAGCAACTGGTGGAGTATCTTTCGCACCAGCCGACGCTGGCGAGTGTGACCGACGCGGCAACTGTTGTACAGCAGCAGCCGCAATTTACTTCCAGCGGCACTCGAGTCCATCAAACAACCTCCATTACCTCCATTTCGGTGGGTACCGTAATCGCAAACCGCTATGAAGTGCAGTCGGTTCTTGGCGCCGGCGGTATGGGAGTGGTCTTGAAGGCACAGGACCGTCAACTGGATGAGGCCGTTGCCCTCAAGATGCTGAAAGCTGAAGTGTTCGCGCAGGATCCCGCCGCGCTGGAGCGCTTCAAACAGGAGCTCAAGCTGGCGCGCCGCATCACGCATCGCAATATCGTGCGCACCTATGATTATGCCGAACTGGATAATTATCATGTGATCAGCATGGAGTACGTGAAGGGGATCACACTGAAACAGTTGATCCGTCAGCGCGGGATGTTGCCGCTCAAGATCGGATTGCAGGTAGGAAAACAGATTTGTTCCGCGCTGGATGCTGCTCATGAAAAAGGTGTGGTTCATCGTGATATCAAACCGCAAAACATTTTGTTGGAAAGCACAGGCGATGTGAAAATCATGGATTTTGGAATCGCCCGCGTTCTGGATATGAAGGGAATGACTTCAACAGGAACCATTATGGGGACGCCCGATTATATGTCACCGGAGCAGGCCCAGGGACTGGACATCGATCACCGTACCGACATTTATTCCACGGGGATTGTGCTGTTCGAAATTTTTACCGGGAAGCTGCCGTTTAATGCCGACTCTGCCTTGACCGTTCTCAACAAACATATCCGCGAAGCCCCGCCAAAACCGTCCAGTTTGAATTCTCAGATGCCGCCGGAGCTGGAACAGATTTTGTTGAAATGCATGGAAAAAAGCCCGGATCAAAGGTACCGGAGTATCTCGGAAGTCCATGCGGCTCTGGAAGAAGTCTCTTCTGCGCTCAACATCCCCCTGGAAAAAACCGCCTGAGGATAACCACAGAGGCACGGAGACACGGAGAAAGGAGAATTAGTTTAGGATTGTCGCCTGGCCATGTGGTCTCCGGAGAAATTCTTAAATCCTCTGTGTCTCCGTGCCTCCGTGCCTCCGTGGTTCATTCGATCTACTGACGGCATTCGCAGGTGAGATTCGCTGTTGTATCGGTCAGCTCGGTTTTGGTCAAGTCGAACACGACAAATGGGTATCCGCGTGTGCGGTAAACGGGATAAGTCAGCGCATCAAAGTCGTAAGTGCCGCTCTGCATGAACTGTTTTCTGAAGGTGAATCTGGCATGAAAGGAATGAGACCGGTACTCTTGCATATAGGCGTCAGCGTCCGTGACGGGCATTGTGCAATTCAAGGGAGTCTGCTCGTCTTTGGTCCGGAACTGTAATTCAATGATCCTCGCTCCGGCAGCGGCAAAATCCCTGTCAAACTTGAGCAGGTAATTTGACCCGGTTTGCGGGTCTTTCGGATAGAGGAGAAAGACGATCGCCTTGTTCGTTGAGTCGGGATAGACGTTCAGCAAAAGCGGCTTCTGTGTGGTCTGGAACAGCACGCCTGTGTATCCTTCATTGATCGTCTGAATCGTCTTTTGGTCGAGTGACTTGACCGATGCGGCGAATGCTTTCATATCATCGAGAAGAGCCGCCAAATTTTCATAATTCAATTCCTGTGGAGTTCCTTTTGGGAACGTTTTTCCGGAGAGCGCGACCTTTGGTTTTTCCTGCCCGCACGAGATTAGAGAACAACAGAGAATGAACAGGATTAAACTTTGTTTCATCGAACGGAACCCCTATAATCAGTATAGTTTGAAAAGAGGAGAAAGAAACGTGCCGGGGTATACGGAGGAACATGCCACATCGGGAATCAACGTTCCTCTTCCATCCATTGAATGCTGGCCAAACCAGTATCCCGGATATGAAATCTCGATTACGATTCCCGAGTATACGGCTGTGTGTCCAAAAACCGGACTCCCCGATTTCGGAACAATCACGATCGAGTATGTTCCGCTCAAATTGTGTCTGGAGTTGAAGTCACTGAAAGACTATATCAATGCTTATCGCGACATCGGCATCTTTTACGAAAACGCCGTAAACCGGATCTTGCGGGACATCGTCAAAGCGTGCAAGCCGGAATGGGCCGTTGTGCGGGGTGACTTCAACGTGCGGGGCGGAATGAAAAGCGTGATCGAAGCAAAATATGAGATGAAAAATCCAAAAGGCAAAATGCAAAAATCAAAATGAGCTCAACGACTCATGCATTCGTTTTGCATTTTGCACTTTTCATTTTGCATTTTGACTTTTTCCCTGTTTGGCATGTTGGAAACGAATGGTCAGCAGGTATCCCGCATCTTCATGGACACTGCGAATAATCACGCCTCGCGCTGTCAGTTCCGACTTGCGAAATTTTGCAGTCAGTTCTGGGCTCAGAGTGATTCGCACTTGAACGCGCTCACTTACCGCAATCCGCTCCATCATGTGAAGGGCGCATCCTCCCGGGGAAAGATCATGCAGCCGGCCGGAAGTTCTGAATACAATCTCGCCATCTTCATCCAGGTGCGTAATATCCACAGGTAGATCCAAACGGATCCGTTTTCCCTTCCGTACTTCCATCACGATGATAACGATTGTATCAGATATGTCGCACACCCGTAAAAAATGTCGGAGTGTTCGTTTATGTTATAATAAACAATAAATTCTTGAGGCATATCTACGATGCGGAAAAGCTATTGTTTGTTGATCATATTTTGTGCTTTCTGTTGTTGGGCACAGGCGTACACTGTAGTGTTCAAAACCGGCAAGGTGATGCAAGGTACTCTGGTTGCGGAAACTAACGATACTCTCCTCTTTCGCGATGAGAAGGGCGTGCAGTTTTCCTTGAAGAAGCAGTCCCTGAACCTGGAAAAAATGAAGGAAGCGAACGCGGAAGAGTCTGTAATCCCGGCGCCAGAAGTGGCGCATACCGCCATGCCGTCAACGGAAAAAACGCCGTCCCCAGATCCTTCTAAAAAGGGAAAGGTGTATAGCAGTGAAGACATCGATCGGTTACGGGCGAAATATGGCGAGATCGGCAACGAAGACACTACGCAACAGGCGCAACCTGTGGAAATGTCGGCCAAAGAGTATTACAAGGAGTTGCAAGAAGCGGCGGATGGAGCAACGGACGCTATGCAGAGTCTTGCAGGTCTTTCCCATGAGATTGGAACAATCTGGAACGTCAGTAATCAGACAGGCAGAGACCCTAATGAATGGATCGAGGAATTTATGAACCGCGATGCTACTCAAAAGATTACAAATTACGTATCCTCCGGAATAACCGCGCTTTCAGAAGCAAAGACAACATTATCCCTCCCTCCCGAGGGATATGAACAGACCTTCAATAAACTGGAAGCACTCGTCGGTATCATTATCCGATACAATGAACAATTTCAGGAATTCCTTGGGGCGGATAACGGCCAAGAAGGGCGCGAACGTTTTGCTTCTGAAGAGAGCCAGATCGCAGCACTGGTTCAGGACATCAAATCGATTCCTGAGCCCAATGCAAAGCGTTGATTTGGATTACATTTTCGCTACATTGTATTCAACAAAGCTACATATCCTAGAGTGTTACAAAAAGTATCAATTTCCCAATCCTCGAATCCTATGCCGCCCCAAAAGGCGGAACTCCTCTATTTTTAAGTGACTTGTTTACAATAGTTTATATTATGTGATTCAAATGGGGAATAACTTTTGCAGTATATCGTCAAAAATGGAGAACCGATTTATGAAAAGAAGCGTCAGTCAGAAATGGGGAGACGGCTATTCACTCTTGGAAGCTCTGATAGTTCTGGCACTGATCGGAGCTATCACGGCAGTCTCAATTCCATATATAATTCGGACGCTTTACGACTACCGCGTTCAAACTGCAGTGGCTCAGATGAGAGTCCAGTTTCGTTTTGCTCGAAACGCGTGCGTGAGTCAAAAGGTGACGTATCGAGTTGTGATTCGGAATGAATTGGGGTCCCCTCCGAATAGCTACGAAGTCCAGAAGGATAATGGCGGGATATGGGAAACCGTCCAGGGGACTGACTTCACACTTCCCCCGGGACTTTTGATTAAGAACACCAGCACGGCTGGACCCTTCGTCTTCACTTCCCGCGGTGCCTGTAGTCCCTCCGGTCAGATCGACTTGGCAGGCACAACCGGTCAACGGTTCCAACTGATAATTCGGGCTACGGGAACAGTGGATTCGCGCAAACTTTGAGGTGGTCCTATGAAAATGCAAAAACTCGAGAGTGTTAACGGCTTCAGTTTAGTGGAAGTATTGGTTGCGATGCTGGTTCTTTCGGTTGGAGTGATCGGCGTCATGGCTGTATTTCCTCAGGCGTATCGTGACGTTACCCAAGCCGGCCGCGTCAGCACGCTCAATCATCTGGGCTACAAGAAAATGGATGAGTTGAAGACTTTGGGTTTCGGTAACGCCGCTTTAGCCGGTTCAGTCAGTCCGGGAACCGTGCACAGTGACAATACGCTCACTCTGATTCCCGGGAGTTCCAGCGGATATTATTATTCGGTTATCGATCCCGGCACTTCGGACCCGCCCGGCAATGAATACGAAAATTACTCCATAAAATGGAACGTGATCTCGGATTTTCCCATCACGGGCGTCTCAACAGTAATCATTGAGACGGGCTGGGGGATTTCCTACGATTCCAGCGGCGTTTTGCAATCCAGCCAGACACGAAATGCCACGATCGCGAGATATCAGTTTTGCATTTCAACTAATTAGAGGGGGAATTATGAACGGCATAATGGATTTGAAGAGTGTGCGAACACGTAAAGCCCTGGGAAACGGCTTCACCTTGATCGAGATGCTCGTGAGCGTTATCATCTTCGTGATTATCCTTCTCGCCGTGTACTCATTTTTTGACAAGGGGCAATGGTTATATCTTCAGTCTGACAAAAGATCGAATATCCAAGCAAGCGCGAGATTAACCATGGAGGCAATTGAGCGAGATTTGCGTCTGATGGCATATGGAGTTCCCCGGGCCGGGAAAGTAGGTGCGACTGCTACTCGATGGACCCCCAGCCTTTTTCTGGCGGATGGCGATCAAATCGGATTTCGAGCGGACATCGATAATGGAAGCGCCTATCTGACTCAGGATTCTGCTTCTGGTGACACAGTAATTTTCGTGCCTGCTGCCGACGGCGGAAAATATCCGGATGGAACAAATCTAATTATTGTGTCACGGCGCACGAACTGGTTTGATACCGTCAGCACCGGTCCGGACAGCGTTGCGGGTTCGATCGATATTGCCGATCCACTCCCCACCACCTTCCGCGCTACAACAGGAAAGGTTTATACGATGGAAGAGGTATTCTGGAGTTTTACGTCCGATCCCAGTTATCCCTTCGGTACCGTGGAACGGCAGGAGAATCATCCCCAGCTTCCGGACGGCACGGCTTCCGGCACCTGGGAGACAATGGCTACGAACGTACAGTCTCTAACTTTTGAGTATTTTGCCGGAACTGTAGCGGTTACACCGGTTCCTTTGACGAGCACCCAGGCCGAAACAGTCACGAGGATCGTAGTCACACTCGTGGCCAAAGACCGTTCGGATAAGGTAGGGGAATATCAAACTGTGACGCTGAAGTCCGAAATTCGCGTACGAAACATGGGTCTTATAGGAGGCTAATAATGCGTTTCTTTAATTTTCGAAGTTCCAGGATGTTCCGGTTCTTCAAGAAATTTACCGATCAAGGCGCTGCCCTCATCACATCGTTATTGATATTGTTGGTGCTGGTTCTTCTGGCGCTTTCGCTGCTGCTGCAGGGGAACACAGAACACTTGATCGCGTTGAATGAGCAGGATTCTCAAGAAGCTTTGATGTTCGCTGAACAAGGCATGACGATGGCGAGAGTTGTTATATTCAGCCGATCCAATCCCAGCCTGGGTTTTACGAATTTCACAGAGTTGTTGCAGGGGCCGGACTTTACCGCCTCTACTGCGGATGACCACATGATCGGATTTGATTTAAACTTCGATGATGCCTCCGATTTGAACACAGGAATGACTCCTGCCGACTTGAATCTTACCAACGAGCAGACTACCACCGTAGTTGAGAATGGCTATGAAGTTTTTCGTCGAGGTATTGATACAAACGGTGACGGAGTTTGGGACGGACCACGCGCTCTCGTTCATGTGAAAGTCGACGATGACTATGACGAGTTTCCTGGAGTTGATGACCAGATCGCAGATACGGATAAGCGCATTCATGCCACGATGATTTCGGAATACCCGATTTTCGTAAACGCATCCACCGGCGCAGAAGATACGAACGCCGCTCTCCGCGGTGTGGCAACCAGGACGCTTTCGCTGGAGTTTGAACCGCAGACATTGCCGGCCATCTCCACCGATGGATCACTGACGCTCGATGGAAATGTGAGAGTCTGTGGTGAGTGTGGCGATATTCACGCCAATACGAATATTACGCTCACAAATTGTCCCAAAGTATGCGGTGATGCCACAGCATCGCAAACGTTTTCCAACGACTGTACCGGTAACGTCGGCGGCGTTGGAATTGGAAGCCAACCAACTATCACAATACCCGTGATCAATCCCTATGACCAGCGGTGGGTCCCAACAAAGGAACTTTTCCCGAATAGTGAAGCGGGGCTCCCCGTCGGTATACTGGACAGTTGTCCTGCTTACGATTCGTCCACCCATCCGGGCGCTACAAAATACTTCGCCTTTGTAGCAGACGCCGGCGCCGGCCTTATCTACAAGGGTTACCCGGATACTACATTCGTCGGCCCAGAGACCCGTTGGGAGTGGTTTCTGGTTGATGATTTAAACATGGGGACAGGTGTTCAACTGGACGATTGCGGCCAGGTGGCGGTTGTTGATGCAACCGATATTGCAGCTCATACCGGTATGAAGACCACTGCCGACGCGGGTGCCGGCACTGCTGCGAACGACGGATCTGCAGGGCAATTCTATGGCTTCCAGTTGCAGCATGCTTATGAAGAAGTGGCCTGTGGAGATACGGATGCCAGTCTGGCGGGCGGAACCCTCGTGCAGAATAACTGGACTGTCAACGATGGCAGCAACATATTTCCAACAAATAACACCATAGTGCTGCCTGGTGGCTGTCCGCATGATGACTTTACGACTAGTTGCATCGGAAAGACGACAACCGACACAACACCGGATTTCGATCCGACTCTGGTAAGGCCCAACGATCTACCGACGAACAGAGGGCAGTGGTTGACCACATCCAACGATACCTGGTCTCCGCTCTATGGCGCCGTCGTGTTCTCGTGGGGTCATGTCCGATTGGCAGGAAACCTTGCGACGCTAAAGAACAGCGGCGCGGATCTGTCGCTTCCCAACAGCCGCTGGCGCATTTCCGTAATAACCACCGGTTATATTGACGTGGCGGGAACTCCTGCTTATGCCACCGCCGTTTCGGATTCAGCAATTGAGCTATTTCTGGCAGGCCGCGACGTTGAATTATCCGGAAACGCGAACGGTTCCCCCCGGGAGTGCGGCAGAACCGCTGGCGCTTACTGCGACGTAGGAGGCACCACTGCCTCTTTTGCGGGATTCGTCGGCGCGCATGAGCAAATAAACATGAGCGGTGACACCAGTCTGGATGGCTTTATGATTGCAGAAGACGCCGCCAACTGCGGAACAAAAGTTAATTCCGCTACAGGTATCAGCACCTTCAATGGTGTGCCTTCGGTGCAGTACGACTGCATCCATCCGCCAAACCCGTTCGCTACGGGCATTCGTGCCGCCAGTTGGCAGGAAGTGCAATAATTAACAACAGGGGGGCAACCTCCGCGTTGCCCCCCGTTACTTGCCTCCAAGCGCTTCCAATCGACGCCTGGCTTCCTCGCCTACAGCAGGATCATTCACCAATCCGGTTAATATGCTGCGTGATTCCTGCGGGCGTCCTAACCCTGCCAACATGATTGCGACATCCAGTTGGGTTCTTCCTTCGGAAGGGAATCTCTGCCCGTATTGCGCGTAGACCTTCCGTGCTTTATCCGAATAACCGCCGCGAAAATATGCTTTCATAAGATGCACATACCATAGGCCCTCTTCGGGTTCTCTCTGAATTGCAAGCTGAATCCATTGAATCGCCTGATCATATTCTTCCATGCGGAGGTAACAATCCGATATCATTCCCGCCAACAAGGCAGATTCCCTTCTCCGCTCAAACGCTTCCAGGAGATAGGGAAGCGCCTTCTCACAGTCTCCTGTTTGATAGAAGACCATTCCAAGACCGGCTTTTGAATCCGTGGACTGAGGATCCAACAGCAGCGCCCTGTGGAAATTCTTGCCCGCCTCTTTCGGATATCCCATTCGTAAATAGCACATGCCTATTCCTTCATAAAGATACGGAGAATTGGGGCTCAGGGTTGCTGCAAACCTGAACTGCTGCAATGCCTGTTGATATTCGTTTCTCCATAAGAGCGCGTTTGCCAGATTCAAACGCGCTCTAGGTTTGGTTGGAGACTTCTGCGCGGCATCATACCAAAGGGTGTACGGATCTTTCCAAACTTGATTGCGCGCCCAGGTGGCAACTCCGTAAAAGATGACAAGCGAAGTGAGGGCAGTCAGGATCAACTTGGAAGGTTTCTCAATAACGCTGGAGAAACCAACCGCGAGGTAAGTCACAACACCACAAAAACCGAACAGGCTGATGTAAGCCCTGTGTTCAGCCATAAAACTGTTTAATGGGAAGATAGAAGAAGCCAACAAGTTCAAAAAGAACCAAATTCCCCAGAAGGTCAAAAAGGGATGTCTTTTCCGAATTCTCAGCAGAAGAATCAAGAGGACAGTTACGGCGAATGCTGAGATCCAGAATTCTGTGCTGCGAAAGCTGAGAGCCGGCACTTCCGGATCTACGTTGAGCGAGACCGGAAAGATTGCCAGCCACAAATAACGCAACCAGACATTCACCTCGGTCGCAAAATAATCCCCCACGGAAATCGATGGGCCACTAAGATGGCGTAAGCGTGCTGCCAGCAAACAAACAAGGACCAGCGCCAGGGTCAAATAAAAGCGCCGCGGGACAGGGCGCGAATCAAAGAAGACCCGGTCATACAGGAAGAAAGCTGCGGGAATCAAGGCAGCTTCCTCTTTGGAAAGAATTCCCAGAAGAAAAAAAAGGAGCGCTCCCGCTGCTTTATACCAGCGTGGTTGACCGAGATGGGAGTCAAAGGATAGCATCGCCAGAAAATAAAAATTGGCGCACAGCAAAGTGGAGCGGCTGGAAATGTAAGTCACCGATTCGGTAGCAAGCGGGTGGACTGCAACCAAAGCGGCGGCAATCCAGGGAAGGAAGAGGCCGTGGGCACGCCGGCGAAGAAGCAGATAGAACCACGTAACGGCCGTGATATGCAGCGCCAGGTTTACAATGTGATACCAGAAAGGATTCTTCCCGGCGATCTGAAAGTTCAGCCCCAAAGAGAGCATGGTAAGAGGCCGGAAATATTCCGACCGCAGGATATCGTTCCAGTTCCCCAAATCCCGAAGCGTAAAATTGAAACGGATCAAACGAAGGTCATC
>CAZDDB010000078.1:0-13624 GCA_964504105.1 uncultured Acidobacteriota bacterium | reverse complement strand
GTTTCACCTTCATTTGAGGGTTACAATCTCAAGATCGTCGAAGTAGATAACCGAATCTGCCTTGGTCCAAAGACCGATTTTCCCTGCTCCGGTAAAGGTGCTGTCTTCCACTTCATAGATTTTGTGTCCATTGAAATACACTTCAAACAGTGTACCTGCCACCTTCACGCCGAGAGTACCCCACTGTCCCGAAGGTACTTCTATCTTCTTTCCATAGGTTCGGCCCGAACCCACCAGCGGGAGGTCTGTTCGCTTTCCATCCTGCACCTTGTAAAGGACAACATTATCTTCTAATGCATTAGCTCTAACAATATAGTAGTTGTTTACATCTTTGTAACGCCATACGATGCCGGCCCCCTGATCTTCCGAGCCCTTCACGGGCTTGAAGCGGACACTGACCTGTACGTCCTGGGCTTCCAGTCCCTGGTAGACACAGACGGGAAACCGGTAACTTGTATTGTCGGAATCCAGCTGCGCAAGCACGTTAGGTTTTGATGGAGCTGAGTCGTCCGCAATGACGATCCAGTTGCCGGGCTTCCCCTTCCCGGTAAGGCCAGTAACAAAACCCTTTGGCGTCTGATTGACCGGATCCTGATCAAACTGAATCCGTACACTGCCAGCCAGGGCTACTGAAGCCGTGAGAAGGAAGGATGCAATTACACCAACTGCTACTTTCATAGTTACCTCCTTATTGAAGATCAATGAATTTTACTCAGTATTTACTTTTGATAGAGCCGATTTTAAACCTTCCGCTATTTTTTCGGGGGAACCAACGCCCGCACCGGGTTTACTTCGGTTGCTGTCAATACAAGATCGCCCATATTCTCATTTTTCACCTCCTTTCACCTGTTCCGCCTGCAGCCTGGCTCCACTCAAAGTATTCGTTGGGCGCATGATATCCATGCTCCGGGAGTGACAGACCCATGAGATTGGGCGCTCCCATGTAGCGCCGGCGTCCGGCGGGCCAATGAAGATCCTGCAAACCGTGCTGAATATGCGAACGGAAGCGAGCATGAACTAATTTACCATCAATCTGATTTGATGTTCTATGCTGTCCTGATTTGGGGGGCGGCCCTCCGTGGCCGCCGTCGCGGGCAGAGACGCCCGCGCTCCAAATTGGGACAGTACTGATGTTCTATGCATTCGGAAAAGTTACGTTATGAGTGTAGGATTTAGGGATGCGGTCATTGAAACGATTACTACGCCCGGCGGTTCTGGTTTTCGTAATCCTCGCAGCCATCGTGTTGACTGTCGCAATTCTCATTCAGTCTCTGCTTGCCGATTTTCTTCGTGACTACGTGCGGGATCAATATGGCTGGACCCTGAAGATCGCTTCCGCGCAAATCCAGTTTCATCCTCTTTCTGTTCGTCTGGAAGGGATCGAGATTTCGGCTCCGGACAAGAAACCTTTCTTTCAAGCACGATCTGCCTCTGCCGGCATTCCTTATTCCTCCTTCTGGAGGGAACCGTTTGTTGTTCGGGAAGTCTCTCTCGATTCTCCATACCTGAACTTGAACTTGTTTCTCAAACCCGCGTCTTCCGGGGAAGCTCGGGCGAATGCGGGATCTTTTCGAATTGAGAAAGTGGCCGTTGAATCTGCAGTAGTCGAAACCGGCGAATACAAGTTCAAGGATATTCGAATCAAAGGACACGCGGACTCCAGGGGTCTTGAACTCGAAAAGTTCGATGCCCGCTTCAAATCCATCGAATTGACTGCCGAAGGAACAATGGAAACGTGGGACCGGCCGGAGCTGGATCTGACATATCAAGCCCACGGAGATGTGGCAGAAATCGCATCGCTGTTTCCATCTGTGGGGAATTTAAGAGGCCTGGCGGCTGCATCCGGCACGCTGAAGGGCGAAGGATCACGTCTCGTGGTTTCGGGCCAAATGGAAAACGCAACCCTCACACTGAACGAGAGCGAGCCATTCACCGTAGGGGCGCAATACAAGTACGATCTGGGGGAAGCATCGCATCCGATCTCTGTCGAAGCAAACTGGAATTCTGTGCCGCTCCATGTGGTGAGAAACTATTGGCCGGACCTCCCGCAAGCCGGATCGCTCAGCAGCGGCACGCTGAGCTATTTGGGCACCACTGATGTTTGGTCCGGCAAAGGCCATGTCTCGGCGCAATTGCAAGCACAGGCTTCTGGAAAACCTCCGGTTTCGGGAGAAGTTCAAGCTACGCTGTCGGACGGAGCGTTTCGTATTGATCGAAGCGTCTTGGTGCTCTCCTCTTCCAGCCTTCATGTGAACGGGACATTTCAGAGAGAACGATTGGACCTGAACCTCAATTTTCAAAGTTCAAGATTGAAAGACCTCTACTTTCTGGAACCGAAGCTTGCCGGCGCCCCGGGAGTATATCGCATGCAGGCTGAATTAGCCGGTCCTTACGGTGATATGACCCTCGAAGGAAAACTCACCGCCCAATCGAAAGACTCTTATGTTGAAGCGAAAGGAATCGCAAGAACCGGGAACAAGAGCCTTTCAGTGGAGTTCCGCGGGAATGCAGATACAGCAGATTTGCGAGGACTGTTGCCGGCTCTTCAGGGAGGTGAAGTCCAATTCGAAGGCTCACTTCAAGGAAACTGGAAGAATCCCGCTTTGAATGTTTCCTTAAGGGGTGCCGGTCTTCAAGCGGCCGAAGTTCGCGCAGGTGAGTTGACCGCACGCATCGAAACTGTTGGCGATCGCATGGAGTTCCACGCAGAATTACCCGACTTGCGGCTGTTCGCAGATGGAACCTATCGCTTGAGTTCGGGCGCATATGAGGTTCACGGTCGCGCAGACGGCACGACCATGGAAGACGTGAAAGGGGCGTATGTCGGGAAATCCATACCCGTAAACGGAACGATCCATGCGGATTTTGACGCATCCGGCAATGTGAAGCGATGGAAGGAATCAGCAGCGCTGGTCCGGTTTGAAGAAGCGGAGCTTCAGTGGAAAGAGGAGTCGGTCCGCATTTCGGCCGGCGAGATTCGAATAGAAAAAGGTGCGGCGCGCCTGGATGTTCAGGCCGAGTCCGCCGACATACAGTTACGCCTGAACGGCTCGGCATCACTGTTGGGGGATTATCCGCTCGATTTACATGTGCAAGGAAAGATTGCGGCCGGTGTGATGGAGAGGGTTACCGATAGTTGGAAGGGAGCCGGTGAACTGAATCTCGATGCATGGATCCGGGGTACGCGAGCGCATCCCGATTTGAACGGAAAACTGGTCACGGAAAATCTAGACCTAACCTATCTCCCCAAAGAAATGAATATTCGGGTCGATCAGGCGGAGGCAGAATTCTCCCGGGTAAAAATCGATCTAAAAGGAAATGGGAGCCTCAACGGTACCGCCTTCGCTTTGAGCGGAAGCATCCCGCTGGAAAGGAGCCCCGGCAATGTTCACGTCCAAATCTCCGACCTGTCGTTAAAGACCGTGAGTCCGGAAGCAGACATCAGCGGGACCCTCAACATTATGGCCGATCTTCAGGGACAGGGATTTCCCCTGGAGGAATGGACGCCGGGCGAGATGGGACAGCTGCCGTTTCACGAATGGTCAGGCAGCATTTTGGTTTCACCTGCGGACATGAAACTGGGGAACAACTTGCTCTCTATCAAAGAGCCTGTGCACTTGTCGCTTAAAAATCGGGTACTGAGTTTATCCCCTTTCCGCATGACTTCCGGAGATTCACTCGATTTTCAGATTGCAGGAAGTTTGAATCTGGATACAGGTCAGATTGAATCCACGACACATCTGGATGCGAACATTGATTTGCTTTCCACCTGGAAGGCAGACATCCAAAGCAGCGGGCCTTTGAGGATGGATCTCCAATTAAGCGGAACGTTGGAAAAGCCGGATTATCGGGGAACAATTCAATTGAACAATGCATCCCTCCGCATTCCAGACACCCCACTCCTTTTGGAAAACCTGGAGCTGCAGGCTTCCGTGAGCCGGGACCGGTTGAGCGTGGAAAAGCTGCAGGCGCGATCCGGCGGAGGAGTGATTACCGGAGGAGGTGAGCTGGTTCGCGGAACGGCCGGAAGTCATCTATGGTTTCAAGGAAAGAATGTCGCAACAAACTATCCCGAAGGATTGCGAAATCAGGTTGACTTCGATTTGAAGTTGACTGCCAGGGGTACCGGCGCTCTTCTTTCCGGAGACATCCAGGTTCTTCGATCCTTTTACGAGCAAGAATTGAATCTTCGCAATCCAATCGTACGAAAATTAATGGTCTCCACCTCGGAACTGGGCAGCGAGAAGCAGCTGAAAAGCCGGTTGGAGTTCGCGCTCAACATTCGAACGATTCACGATCTGCGATTGAAAAACAGTGTCGCGGACCTGCGGGCAGCGGGTGATTTGAAATTGGAAGGAAGTTTGTACAGGCCAATTTTGATTGGAAACGTAAGGATTCGCGAAGGGAGTCGTATTTTTCTTCAGGGAAACCAGTACGATGTGGAGAAGGCAAGCGTTGAATTTTACGGGAGTGAGCTGCTGGAACCAAATCTGGACATCACGTTGTCTTCGTTGTTGCGAGATTTCAATACGGACACCTTCTATGAAGTATTTGTCCCTTTTGGCGGATCCACTTCCAGCATTGAATTCAAGAATGTGAGGTCCAACCCTTCGCTTTCGGAAGATCAGATTTTTTCTTTGCTGACAAGCGGGACGGTGGAGTCCGGGCAGGCCGGCTCCCCCGGCGCCCAGTTTCAAAGACAGTTGCTTTCTCTCCTCGCCGGACAGACCCTGGCAGCTCCAGGAGCGGCAGTCGCAAAATCTATCGGGCTTTCGAGAATTCAAGTGCAACAGGAAGGGCTCAGTTCGGTAAATGACCCCAAGACCAGACTCGTATTGGGAAAGGATATCGGCGCCGGATTCAGTCTGATTTATTCTTTTGCTTTGGATGAGCCACAGGACCAAACCTGGATCGCCTCGTACCGGTACGGAAAGAATGTTGTTTCGAGATTTATTGATCAGGATGACCAAACCTACACGGCCAGCATCAGTCACAGGATCCAATTTGGGAAGGGTGCGTCACTCAGTAGCGCCAATTCTGAATCCAGGTTGAAAGATCGCGGGCCCAGAATTTCTTCAATCGACTTCGTCAATAGCTCACCGCTTTCAGATAAACATGTCCAGGAAACCCTGAAACTGTCGGCAGGAGACTTTTACGATTACTGGGATTTTCAGGATCGCGCGGAAAACTTGAAAAAGCAGCTACAAAAGATGGGATATCTGAACCCCTCATTGGAAATTCGTGAACAGGAACAGGAAAAAGAGGATGAGATTTCGTTAATGATAGAGATCCGCTCAGGCGATCCGGCGGAAATGATTTTCAGCGGCTACAAAGTGGGAGAAAAATTGCTGAGGTATTATACAAGGTGGTGGCGGCAAGGAATTTCGCCCGCCGTAGTTCAACAGCTCATTCAAGAAGACCTGTCCCGTCAGCTCCAATTAGCGGGTTATCATAAGGCGTCGATCAGTACGCGGACTGAACGAAAGAATGAAGCAACCCTGTATCATTTTGACGTAAATTCCGGGATCCGGTTTGCATCGGTCGAATTGCAGTTTCAAGGCGCCGATCACTATGACCCTCCAACCCTTCAAAAAGATCTAGGCAAGCTATACGCCTCTTCGGCAGGTATGTTTGTTGATGCTGTAAACGACTTTTCTTCCTTCCAGGATAAAGTCAGGGCTCTCTATGTACAGCGGGGGTACCTGAGGACGGATGTGTCGGCTGGTCCGACCCTGGTTGAGGAGAAAGTCGGCAAGATTGTGAAACAAGTCCAAATCGAAGAGGGTCCGGTCAGCCGGATCGCCGCTGTCACTGCCTCGGAAGGACAGACATTTCCGCAAGCACTGCAGGCGCGGTTCCTGTTACGGGAAGGTGAAATCTTTAACCCGAACGGAGTCCTGGAAGATGAATTTAATATCCGTAGCTTTTATGAGTCTGAAGGATATCCGGATGTCCACGTGCGATACAACGTAGATTTCCAGGAAGGCAGTCCTGACCTGTTGGTTCACTGGACCCTGGGGACAGGTCAAATCGCCAGGATTGCCTCGATCCGGATCGAGGGGAACGACACCACACGATCCAATATGATCCGGAAACAAATCGGGTTGAAAGAATCCGACGTTCTTACGCAGCACAATCGAGCTCTGGCGCGAAAGCGTCTGTCGGATCTGGGGGTGTTTCAACAGGTGACACTCGAGACCGAAGAGACAGATACCCCGGGCGCTTACGATGTGGTGGTTCACGTAACTGAAAACAAAAAATATGAATTTCAGTATGGAGCCCGATACAATACGGACGATCATCTGGGAGGAGAAATCCGCCTTTCTGATTTCAACTTTTTGGGCAGAGCGCAGAACTTGAGTTTGTATGTCCGTAGCTCGTTTGATCTGCCCCTCTTTCGCCTGGATTACACTTTGCCTGTGACTGGAAGTATCTGGGACAGAACCCGGGTTTCTTTATTCCGGGATCGAAGGGATGATGATGTCGAAGCAACGGTTTCAGGCGAGCTCATGAAGTTTCCCTTTCTCCTCGAGGAAGTTTCATTTCAATTCCAGCAGGACCACAGGCTTCAGGACAAGTACCGTTTGATCTCGGGGTTCGAATATGGAACCAGCACAGTATCCTTTCAGGATTTGGAAACACGGGAGCCCCTGGCATTTCGGGGAACGGTCGCACGTTTTCAGGCGGCGTTTCTGGCAGACCGCAGGGACGACCCTTTGAATGCGCAACGGGGCTATTTCTTTTCTGTAGATGGTGAATTTGCTCCGGAACTTTTCGGCAGCGATATCAGTTACGCAAAAAATTTCTCCCAGTTGTTTCTGTACCGAAAGCTCGGCAACATTGTTTACGCAGCAGGCGTGCGCGCCGGTTTCCTGAAAATTCGCAGCAACATATTGACAATCAGTGAGAAGTTTCGGACCGGTGGAAGCACGACGCTCAGGGGATTTGGACTGAACACGGTCACTCCCGGCGATGATCCGATCAGCATTTTCTTTGGCGGCAATTCTGTTTTCATCTTGAACCAGGAAATCCGGTTCCCGATTTACAAATGGTTCTCAGGCGCCGTCTTTTATGATGGGGGCAATGTGTATTTGGATGCGTCGGATTTTGATCCGCTGAATTTGCGTAACTCTGCCGGATTCGGAGTTCGTGCGGGTTCCGGCGGTTTCCTGCTTCGATTCGATCTTGGATTTAATCTGGATCTGCAAGTAGGAGAGTCTCGTACCGTCTTCCATTTCGGAATCGGCCAGGCGTTCTAGAGACTGTCGCTGCGCACGGCGTGCGCCTCTTATTTTGCCACGAGCAATTCCGAGCCGTCATAAACAAGATCCTGGATCATCTGCAAAACAAATTCGAAGTCCTGCCGCTCTCTGTACGGCCGCCTCCACTTAATTAGGGCCTGCGCAAAAATAACTTAACTTCCCATTTTGCTGCAGGCCCGCAAGGTCTGATGGCGAGGCGCGAGCGACGCGCATACCCGCTGTGGATTGGGCGCAGCCGGGTAAGATGATACAAAAAAGGTGCTGAGACCCCAGTAAAGCCCTATACAGACCCGAAAAGACGCCAAAATCATTGACCGGTGATGCCTGGCGCTGTAAGCTGCTATGCAGACTCGAAAGCCGGGCTGAAAAATTGTAGGAGCCGCAAGTTTTGAAGATAACGGACATTATCTGGAGAGATGAAGTTGAGGATAAGATTCTTCAGAAGCACCGGGTTCATCCACATGAGGTTGAGGCGGTTTTTGGAGATAAACCTCGATACTGGTTCACAGAAAGTGGTCGTGTAGCAGGTGAGGATCTTTATCACGCGAAAGGAATAAGTGACGCGGGACGGTATTTGATTGTATTCTTTATATGGAAGCGGGACCGCCGCGCGCTGATAATCAGCGCGCGGGACATGAACCAAAAAGAACGAAACAGATATGAGAAAAAGTAAAGCTACCAAAAGAGTAGGACGGTCGAGTATTTCCAAAGCTCGAACCTATGAAGAGATGGCAGAATTCTGGGATAGCCATGATGTAACGGAGTTTGAAGGTCAAATGAAGGAAGTACATTTTGATGTTGAGATCGAATCGAGGCACCATTATGTAGGCGTCGATCCCCATGTCATGGAACGGATAACGCAGGAGGCAAAGGCCAGGGGTATATCCTCACAGAGCTTGGTTAACCTAATTTTGCAGGAAGCGCTCACAAAGTAGTATCTTGATACTACAGTATTAAAACCATGCCTTCCTTGCCCCAGGAGTGCAGGAAGGCCGCTACCCCAAGATGATCGCGGCCAAAAGCCTACATTTTTCGTTTGAATGTAGGGATGGATTACATTTTGCCTGTGACAGTACCGTTTGATCTCGGGGTTCGAATATGGAACCAGCACAGTATCCTTTCAGGATTTGGAAACACGGGAGCCCCTGGCATTTCGGGGAACGGTCGCACGTTTTCAGGCGGCGTTTCTGGCAGACCGCAGGGACGACCCTTTGAATGCGCAACGGGGCTATTTCTTTTCTGTAGATGGTGAATTTGCTCCGGAACTTTTCGGCAGCGATATCAGTTACGCAAAAAATTTCTCCCAGTTGTTTCTGTACCGAAAGCTCGGCAACATTGTTTACGCAGCAGGCGTGCGCGCCGGTTTCCTGAAAATTCGCAGCAACATATTGACAATCAGTGAGAAGTTTCGGACCGGTGGAAGCACGACGCTCAGGGGATTTGGACTGAACACGGTCACTCCCGGCGATGATCCGATCAGCATTTTCTTTGGCGGCAATTCTGTTTTCATCTTGAACCAGGAAATCCGGTTCCCGATTTACAAATGGTTCTCAGGCGCCGTCTTTTATGATGGGGGCAATGTGTATTTGGATGCGTCGGATTTTGATCCGCTGAATTTGCGTAACTCTGCCGGATTCGGAGTTCGTGCGGGTTCCGGCGGTTTCCTGCTTCGATTCGATCTTGGATTTAATCTGGATCTGCAAGTAGGAGAGTCTCGTACCGTCTTCCATTTCGGAATCGGCCAGGCGTTCTAGAAATGTATCGAAAATGGAAGAATGGGGGTTGGAATCTTAAAAATTTGTGACGACACTTTCTCATTTGGGAGGTGTATGGCGAAGCCTTTCCAGTTCTTTTTTCAGAGGCGCCCAGTACTCGCGATCCGCCTGACGCTCTGCACTCTCCGCTTTTTCTACTATGGAAGTGATTGCTATGACTTCTGCGCCCATGGCCCTGGCGATCTGAAGGGCCAGGTGTCTCAGACCACCGATTCCAAGCACAGCGACACGTTGCCCGGGACGCACCTCTGCCCTTTTTAGTCCTTCGTAGACTGTGTTGCCGCCGCAAAACAACGGTGCTGTTGCCGCAAGATACAGTACTGCACATGAAGTTGGTGGTCAATCTGAGATAAAAGGGGGGAAACTTTTTAAAGGGATGTTATTCGATCCGTTTGCCTTTGGGAGCCTGCCCCGGAAGCAGGAAGGTCTTGACGAACTCTCCTTCACCGCAAATGATCATGCCAGGGAAGCGCTTATACCATTCGCCCGTTGGCACATCGGGTTCCCTGTCGAGCCATGCCGCCAGCAATTCAAGCTCTTTGGAATCGATTTTCCGCTCCTGGATACGGTCAAGCAAATGTTGAAACAGCGCCGGAGGCAAATTGTGCCTGCGGATTTTAGGCATGACCTAGATCCCGTAGAAGCCGCGAGTGATCTGCTCCCGCAGTGTATCCGCCTCTTTCGCGTCTTTCGCTTTGGACAGTTTTTTGGCCAGCAACGCAAGCTCTCTGGGACTTAGACGCTGGCCTTTCGGTGAAATAGCGGCAAGTTCCGGAGTCTCCAGCTCTACTTCTTCGCCGGAACGTTTCCGTGCCACGATTCGAGCGCCGATCAGGCTATAACGGATAAACCAATGATAAACAGCAAGGGCATTTCTGATCACGTCTGTTCTCTTGGTTTCCATTAGTGTGGAGACTTGATCTACCAAGTCGCATTCGTTTTTTGTTAACACAGGTTGAATTCTGGCCATGGGTTCCTCACTTATACTCAAAGATAACTCATATATGAGTAACAATCAAGCATCGATGGCAAAGGATAGAAACCATAGTCTAAAGACTCCACAACCCCGAAATTACAAGACTCGGTTTTCTCTTGATTCAGATCCATTATGGGAATATACCTCCACCCATGGACCGAGGAATCAAATACAGGCAGCCCAAACTTGCGTCCCGCGAGGACCATCCTTCCCTGCATCGCTTTCGACGATGACTTTCGCCAATTGGGTTTGATAGTTCTCGTAAGCGTTTCCCCTTTCCTCCTCTGCGTTCTCCGCGTCTCTGCGGTGAATCCTAGAGCTTTCTGAGAAAGGTGACGGTCTCGCTAAACGCCAGATCGGTAGATTCCGGATCGAATCGCGGCCCCTCATCGCGCATGAAGGCATGCTCACCGGGAAAGAGTTTGATCCTGTACCGGGTGCCGGCGTGTTTGAGAGCCTGCTCGATTTTGATACGACCGTCTTCAGGGATATGCGGATCGGATGCGCCGAAGATCAACAATAACTCGCCTCGAATCTCGTTGAAGCGTTCCAGAGTTCCCGCATTTTCGTCCTTTCCAAGCTTTCCTGAATGAACTCCGGTGGGGTAGAAGCAAACAATCGTGCGGACGTCCGGCTGCAATGCCGCGCGAAAAGCGAGATGTCCTCCGATGCAGAACCCGGCCGCAGCAAGCTTTCCCGGTGCAATCTTTGGATGTCGGTTCAGAGAATCCAGTGCCGCCCGGCAATCCGCATCAAAGTGAGCCACAGGTGTGCAAGCTGCATCCTCCAGTCCGCGAATGCGTCCCGCATCATCAAACGGGATCACAGTGCCCGGTTGTTCGACGCGATGATAAATTTCAGGAGCGGCCACAATCAAACCGTATCCAGCCAACCGCACACACGATCGAATCATAGGACCGGTAAGCTGAAAGATATCCGAATAAAACAGAACGGCAGGATAGTTGCCCTCTGCTTTCGGGGCAGTAACAAACATCCGCATCGGACTTCCATCTACCGGAATGTCGATGTATTCCTGCGTAACAATCATGGATTTTATGAATTGCCAGGAGTCATTGTATCATCTTAGTTTCAGGAGGAGCGACTATGTCAGAGCATGACAGACTGATCCTGGTAGCGGTGGGACCCGATAAGGTCGGACTTGTAGAAAAAATTTCCCAGTTCATCGCGCTGCGCAAATGCAATATTGAAGACAGCAAGATGGCGGTATTTCTCGGTGAGTTCGCGTTGATTCTTTTGCTTTCCGGAGAAAGCAAACACTTGTTTGAAGTTGCCAACAGCTACAACGACCTCAGCGCTCAAACCGGATTGAACATATGGGTGAAACAACCTTCAGGGAAAAAACCGCAGGAACCGTCCCTGCCGTACAAACTGATTGCTTCCTGTATGGATCACCCGGGAGTCGTCCACCGGCTCAGCATGGCCTTGAGCGCCCTGGGAATCAATATCGAATCGATGGAAACACAGACCTACGACGCGCCTGTAAGCGGAACGCCGATTTTCCGGATGGACGCGATGATTTCAGTGCCCGCAACTTTGAGCATCAATTCCCTGAGGGAGCAACTCGCTGAAATTGAACGCGCAGAAAACATCGACATCGACCTTACAGTGATCTCTTAATTCCTCGCAAAGACGCCAAGCTCGCAAAGCGTGCCATTCACAGGCGAGCTGTTATTCCCTCGTTGTAATCCTTTCAACTCTGTAAGATTCAGGAAAGCCTCCAGAAATCTTCGTTGGGTAAGTTAATACGTGGCATCACGCCTCCGCGCGAGTCTGTCGGTTGAAGCAACGATGGCTTCGGCGGCGGCTAAAAGGATCCGTTTGCGCCATCAGTTATATAGCAGTTGCCCACTTTAACCTGGGGCGCAATGGTAGCCTCGATGCTCCGAACCGACGGATCGCCGATTTCTTCTGGGTTACATATGGCTTTCAGTGGATTCGCTTCGCCATTGACACTGGGTATGATGACAGGAAGCGAACTACAACTTGCCCCGCTTACGTGGATCGTTCTTACGGACACTTTGGTTCCGGTGACGTTCAAGCAGTCAAGATTTCCAAGCTGGGTAGTCCAATTAACTTTGACCAAGTCATCCACACCATTTTTTTCCTTCCCCAGCGATTGTATAGTAACCGTATCCACCTTCGGACAACATACCCTTTGCTGGTCTGCCGTTTGCGAAATCGTTTGGCCCGAAGAGGATTTCACTGTACTGGGAGCAACTTTAACTTGAAAGTCTGTAACAGAACTATCTACCTTAAACGACACAGGATCCGTTTCGAAGACGCCACGCGGCACGTGCACATCTGCCGACAGGGAATTGGCGAACGTCTGTTCACCAGTATCCTGATGGCCGTTCTTGCGAGTAACAGTAACCCTAAATCGAACCCTTGTGGCCACAAGACAGTGCTCCCCTGCAGAAGACCCGGTAAAGGTATACGTGACTTTGACGATATCATCCCCTGAGGATTTTCCGCTGTAAGTCACACTGGTGATGTCTAGTTGGCCTGTGCACGTTCCACATCCCTGCGCTGCCGCAGTCTGAGCAAAGAAGGTTGCTACAAGCAGAAAAAATGTTGGGAGTAGAATCGCTTTCATTTCGAGTATCCTCCAGTCCACATTGTACCAAATTTCGTGCCAAACCCACCTGCTCGACCTGCTCGAGGTGTTACTTTTTTAGAAGGATGAAAATGCAACCAGGGATTGCTTCGCTTTCCATTTCGACTGCGAGTCTAACATCGGATCTTCAGCGCAAGCGGAAGGATCTCAAACGATGCGGGAAGTCTGCCGGGTGTTTCTCCATCCACTTCCAGCAGCACATCGGCGCTTCCATCCACCGGTGCAGCGGTCACTCTCTTGGCTCGAACCAGCTTCACTTTTTCCAGCGACAGAAAAGAACCCGTGTAAAGACGGTGTGAGTTCAACATCATCGACATTGTCTTCATATCACCGATGATCACAACATCGAACAAGCCGTCGTTTAGCCTGGCATCCGGTGCGATCCTCATTCCCCCGCCGAACGACGGACCGTTCGCGAGGCAGACAGTGACCACCTTCAAACGCACGGACGGTTGGTCATCCAGACAGAGAGTGATTTCGGGATGCTCGTAAGAAAAAATTGTTTTCAAAGTAGCCGCAAAATATGTCATCGTACCACCAAGTCGTTTTGACGACCGGTTTGCATGACTAGCCACTTTGCCACTCATTCCAAACGACGCTGTATTGATAAAATACCGCGAGGTTTCCTGCCCATCCAAACCGATGTGGGTGATCCGCCCAGCGTCCATCTGCTGTGAAACACCATCCCGGATTCGACGTAATGCACCGGCTGCGTTTTTAGGAATTCCGAGGGTGCGCCGAAAATCTCCGCCGGTACCGCGAGGCAGGATTCCAAGTTCGGTATCTGTTCCCGCTCGTAAGATCCCGTTTGCAACTTCGGAAATCGTGCCATCTCCTCCCGCTGCAACGATCAGCTTGCGTCCCTTCTTCGCTTCCATTTCCGCTATTCCGATCCCATCGCCGCGTTCGCGAGTAAATACACATTCAAACGGTCCAAGATACCTCCGGACTTCTCCCGCAACCGAAGCCCAGCTTT
>CAZDDB010000077.1:0-13641 GCA_964504105.1 uncultured Acidobacteriota bacterium | reverse complement strand
TGAGGAAATTCCGGAGATCCTCAAACGTTCCGCAGAATGCGGAGCACGTTCGGGACATTACATTCTGTTGCGTCTACCGTATGCCGTCAAAGAGCTATTTGTGGAGTGGATCGAGCGCGAGTTTCCGCAGCGGGCAAGCAAAGTCCTGAATCGAATCCGCGAAACCCGAAATGGCTCGCTCAGCGATCCGCGATTCCATTCGCGCATGTCCGGCGAAGGAGAAGTTGCAAAAGCGATCGCCGACCTGTTCGAATTAGCCTGCAAGCGATATGGACTGAACCAGAAGGATCTTGTACTCTCCACCGAACACTTCCAGCGGCCTGGACAGCTGGCGCTGTTTTAGCGGCATGGAGTTCACCATGGAAGGCCATAAGTTATTCTTGCGCAGGCCCTCCCTGCTGCGGCATTTCGACGAAGCGGTCCAATGTCTCTATTTCCGGAGGGCGGCTGAAATACCGGATGCCGCCAATGCCCAGAAGCAGGAACGCGGCGCCAAGCAGATCAAACCACAGCGGTTGGAAAACTATGGTATCCGCAGGTGTTGTTGTGAATCCCTGAATATCAACCGAAAACACACGCGTCAACACAAACGGAAGACTGTTATAGAGCGCATGAGCAACCATGCACACGAGAAGTGATCGTGTTTCCAGCTTCAGCCAGGCTAGAAATGCTCCGATGAGGAAAGCATTGATCACGAGCCACGGTAACACGTGAACCATGGCAAATAGCGTAGTGGAAACAAAAATCGCCGTGGAAAGTGGATAGCGCTCCCTCAGTCCTTCCAGCATGACTCCGCGAAAAATCAACTCTTCTGTGACCGGGGCCACGATCCCTACCGCAAGGAGCACTCCCGGCAGACTCTGCTGATCGAGCTTTTCAATTAGATCCAGGTAAAACTGCGGGAGTGATTTGATGGACTGCAGAAAATTACCCAACTCGCTCGTAACAATAATGACTCCCAAAACGGCGATCACTACAGAACCCAGGATTGCAGCGTTGATACGGCCCGAAGAAACAAGAGCAGCCAATGAGAGACCGGCCAGAATCGCACCGGCTTCGGCAGTCAACAGACCGGATACCGTTCGGCTGATGGCGGAATTGATCCAGCCTGTCTCCTCAAAGGAGGGGCCCGGGATCCGCGAGATGATCAACCCTGCCAAAGCCATCAAAAAAAACAGCGCGACCACCAGCCCCACACAATGCAGGATCGTCAGGTGCGTCTCTTCCAAAGGAGGGGATACCTCTTCGTCTGAATCCTGCTCGAATTCTTCGTTGGTCATAACGTCCAAATATACTATAAGATTTCCACATGACCCTATCCATCTGGATGCGCTTTTTGATCTATGGAATGATCGGTTGGTGTTTCGAAATTGCGTTCACCGGAATCAAACATCTTATTCGATCCCGTTTTCGTAACTGGAGCCTGTTTGGCAAGAGTTACATCTGGATGCTCCCGATTTACGGTCTGGCGGCCTTTCTTTTCGAACCTGTGCACAACGCGTTGAGGTCGTGTGCATGGCCATTTCGTGGAGTCGTTTACACTGCAGGCTTCTTCGCCGTAGAGTTTGTCACCGGCTGGATACTGAAACTGCTGACCGGAAGCTGCCCATGGGATTACACGAACAAGACTCGTTACCATGTGAAAGGGTTCATCCGCTGGGACTATGCGCCAATCTGGTTTGGTTTCTGTTTCGTGCTCGAACAACTTCATGATCTTCTTCTTCGCGTGCGGATTGTTTAAGCACGGAATACGCGGAAAGCACGGAAAGGATTTTTATTCTTCAACTTCCGTGTTTTCCGTGTATTCCGTGCTTAAACTCTTCTGCGATGCCGGAAAATCTAGTAGAATTACTGCCATGAAAATAGAAACGTTTGAAATGGAACGAATGCAGTCCACGTGGGAAAATCGTGTCGAATACAATCTATCGGAAAGCGGCGTGCATCCTATGTCGCTTGGGGAACTGCTGGATGGACATCCGGATGTTGCGGGCCATCTCAGTGGTCAGGGGTTGGGCTATGCACAATCAAATGGAACCATCGGTTTGCGGCAGAGAATCTCGGCTTTGTACCCCGGATCCACACCGGAACACATTCAAGTAACAAACGGCACTTCGGAGGCGAATTTCATCACGATCTGGAATCTGGTGGAAAACGGCGACGAAGTGGTGTTTATGCTCCCGAACTATATGCAGATGTGGGGACTTTCCCGCGGATTTCACGGAACGGTCCGGGCTTTTCCCTTGAGAGAGGAAACGGGCTGGCGACCCGATCTGGATGAGCTGCGAAAAATAGTGAATTCAAAAACAAAATTGATTGCCGTGTGTAACCCGAACAATCCTACAGGCGCGATTTTGACGCGGGAAGAAATGCTTGAGATTGTCAGAATTGCCGATGGTGCCGGAGCGTGGCTTGTCGCAGATGAAGTCTATCTTGGCGCCGAACGGAACTGCGGACGTACATCAAGTTTTTGGGGACTCAGCGATCGTGTGATCATTACCTGTGGTCTCTCCAAAGCCTACGGACTTCCGGGCTTACGAATCGGCTGGATTGTAGCTCCGCCGGATCTCATCGCGAAATTCTGGGCGTATCATGATTACACAACAATCGGACCTTCGATGCTCAGCGATGTACTGGCGCAGATCGCACTTGAACCGGACACCCGCGAGCGAATTTTCGCGCGCACCCGTGGAATTCTGCAAACAAACTATCCCGTGCTGCATCAATGGATCCGGGATCACGGTGATCTCTTTTCCCTGGTAGAACCACAGGCAGGCGCGATCGCGTATTTCCGTTACAACTTCCCGATCGATTCGCTCGAACTTGTCGAGAAGCTTTTGCATGAGAAGAGCGTGTTGATCGTGCCGGGCAAGCACTTCGGAATGGATCACTATCTGCGTGTTGGTTTCGGATCACCGGCTGACTACCTTCGCGCCGGTCTTGACCGCATTCACGAGCTGTTGCAAAAACTGCGGAAGTAGGACTTACCACGGAGGCACAGAGGCACGGAGAATTCAATTGTTGCCGGAAATATTCTCTGTGTCTCCGTGCCTCCGTGGTTAACTGCTACGGGATCGGAAGGAATTTCGCTTTGATGGCAAGGGCCATACGAAGGGAGGGAATCGCGTCGCGAATGCTCACGCCGGAAGAGGATTTTCCCTGCACCGAGTCACGGAAAGCGATCAGTTCCTGCTCCAACGGGTGTTGCTGTTGCGGCGGTTGAAATTCCTGGCGGTGAATCTCTGGAAATCCGGCATTGCAGAGATCCGGACGAACTGTAAACAACGAGAACGACTGCTGCGCCAGATCCAACGATAGATAACAGTAGGGTTGAAACAAACGCATCTTGCGCATCCGTTGAGCGCTCACGCGGGATGCAGTCAGGTTTACCACGCAGTTACCGGGAAACTTTATACGGGCATTTGCGATGTCCACATTTCTGGAAAGAACCGGCACGCCGACAGCTTCTAACTGCACAGGTTCTTCCTTTAGAAAAAGGTAGAGCAAATCAAGATCGTGAATCATCAGATCAAGAACCACATCTACATCCAGACTTCTTGGAGAAAAAACTCCGAGACGGTGCGTTTCTACGAACAACGGACGGGTGATTTCCGGCACTGCCTTTAGAACTGCAGGATTGAACCGCTCGGGAAACCCGACCTGGGCGATCCTCCCATTTCGTTCCGCCAAAGCAACCAAACGTTCCGCCTCTTCGACAGTGGTGGTGACAGGTTTCTCGATCAGAACATGCTTCCCTGCCTCGATCAGCTCCGAAGCAATCGAAAAGTGGTCTATGGTGGGAACCGCAACGATGGCAGCGTCAAAAGCGGATAGATGTTCCCGATACGACTGAGCAGAAGGGATCTGAAATTCTTCTCCGGCCTGCTTTGCTTTGCCCGGATCCCGATCTACCAGAAGAGTAGCCTCCACTCCTTCGATTTGTTTCAAAAACTTGATGTGATGGCGTCCCTGGCTGCCCACCCCGATTACGGCCACTTTCAACATAAAAATCATAAAAATATCAAAAATCAAATAAACAGAATCCAATAAGCAAAAAATCGTGCATGAGCATCTTGCCCGTAGGCGAGAATGGCGCACAATTCGAATTCTGCGGGCTGGAAGCCCGCGCTACAGTTCATTACTTATTTCATTCTGTTTATTTGATTTTTGATATTTGATTTTTGATTTTTATTTGATGATGCCGCGGGGGGAAGTACGGATGAAATCAATCAGATAGGTGATCTCCTCGATTTGCGGGAACTCTTTTTCCATCGCTTCCAGTGCCTGGCGTGTATTCAGCTTGGATTGAAGCAGCAGGCGAAATGCGTGTTTGATGGTGCCGAGTTTTTCCGCATCAAACCCTTTCCTGCGCAAACCGACAGCATTCATTCCGTAGCAATGAGCGCGATTTCCCACAGTTTTCGAATAGGGTAGAACATCTTTTGTAATGACGGAGTAGCCTCCAATAAAACCGTATTGACCCACGCGGCAAAACTGATGGATTCCGGAAAAAGCTCCGATCAAGGAATGATCTTCCAAAGTGACATGCCCTGCCAACGTGGCCGCATTTGCCATGATGATGAAATTACCGATCCGGCAATCATGGGCCACATGAGTGTAGGCCATGAAGAAGTTGTTGTTTCCAACGATGGTCCTGCCACCCCCGCCTTCCGTTCCGCGATGGAAAGTGACAAATTCACGGAACACGTTATTGTCGCCAACGATCAGCTCGCTACGTTCTCCATGAAACTTGAGGTCCTGCGGGACCTGTCCAAGCGATGAAAAGGAAAACAGCCGGCAATTTCTTCCGATCGTGGTGGGCCCATCAATCACCACATGCGATGCGATCTCGCTTCCCTTTCCAATCCGAACCCCGGCGCCGATCACACTGTAAGGACCGATCTTCACGTCTTCGGCGACGTCTGCGTCGGGATGAATGACGGCAGTGGAATGGACCGCCGGCGCGCTCACGATTCTTTCAGGACAATAGAGGTCAAAAATTCCGCCTCGGCAACCAGCGTTTCGTTGACATACGCCTCCCCACGCATCTTACAGATCTTGAATTTATACCGCAAGACATCCACCACGATCCGCAATTGATCTCCGGGAATCACCGTTTTGCGAAATTTAGCATTGTCGATTCCCGCAAGGTAGACGAGTCCATTTTCCTTCAGCTCATGCTCCTGAAGGAGCAAAACTCCCCCAAGCTGGGCCATCGCCTCGATGATGAGGACCCCGGGCATGATGGGACGTCCCGGGAAGTGACCCTGGAAAAAAGGTTCGTTGAACGTGACGTTTTTGATCCCGATGATCCGCTTTTCTTTCTCGTAGTCCAGGATTCGATCCACGAGAAGGAATGGATAACGATGTGGTAAAGCCTTCAGGATTCCGTCAATTTCAAGAGATGGCATGAACTCTCGCTTTCAGAGCCCGCCGAGGTTCCGGCAGGCGGGTTCCCAGGAGTTGCTATTGCTTTTGCGCCGGGGGAGCAGCCTGAGCGCTCTGAGCGTTAAAGAGACGAATGACTTCGTCCGTCACATCGATCTTGGAATTAAAGTAAATCAACTGGTCCCGGCTAAGAATCACAGAATATCCCTTTTCTGTGCCGAGCTTCTGAATGATCGGAAGGACTTTATCTTCGATTCCCTTGATCGCAGTTGCAAGTCGATTCTGGATTTCGTTCTCCGAATCTTCACGAAAACGCCTCAGATCGGTGATCGATTTCGCGATATCGCTCGTAAGCTTTTCCCTTGCGTCAGCGCTGAGGATATCCTTCTGTTTGTCCAGCTTATCCTGCATCGTTTGAATACTTTGCTGTCTCTGGTCAATTTCTTGCTGTTTTCTATCCTTAATTGTCTTGATGTCGGCAAGCGCCTTTTTGCCCATCTCCGAATTTTGCACTACTTTCTGTGCATCAATGACGGCGATCACCGGGACCTGCTGTGCCAACAGGGGCATTGCGAACAGGATGAGTATGGGAATGATAAACCGTTTCATAGAAGTACCCTTCTCCGTATTTTTGTTTTTAGATTTAAGATTTCAGATTTTAGACCTAAAATCTGCAATCTGCAATCTAGAAGGCCGGGTGGAGATCCGCGCTACATCATATCAGAAGGTGGTTCCAACGGAAAATCGGAAGATGGTCCGTTTGGGACGAAGGCTTGCAGTCGTCAAGGTGAGAAGGTCCCCGCGGTTGAAATTGAACGCGTAGATAAAGCGGAACGGGGTGCTGAGAAACGGGGCGATCATGCGAAGTTCCAATCCTGTGCTCCCGCGCATGTCGGTAAAATCGATACCGTCGCCTCGCGCAAAAGCGTTTCCATAATCTAGAAAACCGGCGATTTTCAGGGGCCCTGCCAGCGGGATCACATATTCCACATTGAGCTGAAAAAATTTGTTTCCACCCGCATTGAAACGCGTAGTCTGCATTGTGGCGGGATTCACTACGGTCTCTTCTACCGGACCAACACTCCGAAGCTCATATCCGCGGATGCTATACTCGCCGCCCAGGAAATAGCGTTCGACAAACGGAAGTAGCTGGCCGGCAAAACCGGAGCCGTATCCCATTTCAACGTTGAAGGCCGTATATTGACGTCGTGATAATCCGGGAAGGTACTGTGTATGAGTAAACGTTGGCTTGTAGTAGCTCAGGTCTCCGCCAAGGAATCCGCCGACAAATTGTGTGCCTACAACGAAGCGCGAGCCGCGTGAAGGATCAATCGGATTGTTAATTGTACTGCGAATCATCTGCGGGATAAATCTGCTTTCAGAATGGTCATTCTGCTGCAGGTCAAACCCGGGGAACAAATTTGGATCTATCGGTACGACCGTTCCGGCTCTTCGAGTGATATTCACGATCTGGTATCCATAGGCCAGGGCGCCTTTGAATTCCTCAAAGAGCGGAAATCCCATGGAGATAGTCGCGCCGGTTCGATCCGTCAGCAAAGTGAAAAAATCCTGCCGTGAATGATACACACTGAAACCGAGCGCAAGCCTGCGATCCAGAAAATAGGGTTCAACAACATCCACTGCGTAATTCTTCGTGCGCGATCCCGATTGGATCTGGATCGTAAAGATCTTGCCGCTGCCAAACAGGTTCTTTGTGGAGAAGACAAGGTCTCCAAAAAATCCATCCACCTGACTGTATCCGCCGCCGAGCCGGATTTCATTCCGCTTATTTTCCTTCACGTCCACCGAGAGATCCGCCATATTTTTCTCCTCGGCTACGGGCGTGATGTTCGGCTTCAGGTCATCGAAGAAACCGAGACGGTAGATCCGGTCCATGCTGTCTTTGAACTTAGAAACCCGGAGAAGGTCCCCTTCCTGCAAGAGCATTTCGCGGCGCACAACCTTGTCGCGAGTGTAGTTGTTCCCGGTAAACTCCATTCTTCGAACATAGTACTCGCCGTTTTCTTCGACTTCGATATTCAAATTGATGATCTTTTCCTCGTCTTTCGGATCGAAGATCGGTCCCAGAGAGGCATAAATGTATCCCTCGTTTCCGTACAACGTTTGAATTTCTTCCAGACCCTTCTTCAGCAGACTGCGGTTGAAGATCTTTCCCTTTTGCAAAGACAGATACGGAAGCAGCTGCGCTGCGGGGAAAACGGTATTCCCTGAAAAGGTTACATCACCGGTTGTAAATTGATTCCCTTCGTTGATGGGGATCGTAATTTTCATTCGCTTCTTATTTTCAAGCAGGTCGATCTGCGGTTCGTCGATCCGCGCATTGATGTAGCCGCGATCGTAGTAGATGTCGCGAATGAGATCCATGTCTTTTTCGAATTTTTCTTTCTCAAAATCATCTTTCTTGGAGATCCAGGAGAACATCCAGTGCGTTTTGGTCTCCTTCATCGTTTTGCGGAGTTTTCCATCATCGAAAACCGTGTTCCCCTCAAATTGGATATCGCCAATCTTCACATTTGGACCTTCATCCACAACGAAAGTCAGCTTTACATTCGAATCTCCGATGGGTTCGGTCTTGTAAGTTGCTGTTCCAAACTGAAGTCCCTTTTCGAGCATCAGTTTTTCTATGGCGTTGGCGATGCGCCGGGCAGCAAAGTGATCAAATGGTTGGTCGATGCGGAGGCTGACTCCTGTATCTTTGAGTTTGGTTTCAATATCGCTGGTGCTGATTTTCTTGTTGCCGGTATATTCCACCGACTTCAAAAGCGGTCTTTCCGTCACCTGGAAAATGATATTGACTCCGTCCGCGGCTTTTTCCACATCGATTTTCAAATCGTCCAGGAAACCGGTTTGCCAGAGTCTTTGGAAGTCATCACGTAAAACGATTTCGTCATAGACGGAACCTGGCTTTGTGGAAATATAATACAGGTAGGTTTCGGTTGCGATCCGGTGATTCCCCTCGATGCGAATGGAAGCGATCACATTTTCATCGGCGTTCTCCTGAGCCATAAGAGTGCCGGCCGCAAAAAACGCAAGAAACAGTCCAAAAATTGCTGGTTTCATGATTCCCTTATTGAGAAGTATCTAATTGTAAAAGAAATTGCATTTGAAGACCAGTGTGGACGGCTCAGGACTCGCTAAAGACGAGCTGCTCGTCCCGGATGTCCACCTCGATCTGCTTTGTATTCTTCTGTCCATGGTTCCGGATCAGCAGGTCGGCAATCGGGTCTTCGACATAGCGCTGGATGGCGCGGCGAAGAGGCCTGGCGCCGTAGCGTTTGTCCTTGCACGCGCGTTCCAGGAGCCAGCGAGAGGCCCCCTCAGAGAGTGTGATCCGGGGTCTTTCCGATCTCTGGTCCGCGTTAATCTGGTCCACCATCATTCCGATGATTGATAACAGGTCGTCATCCGAAAGCGAGCGGAACACAATCGTCTCATCGAGGCGATTGATGAATTCCGGATTGAAAGTCTTTCTTACTTCTTGCAGGACTTCCTCGCGGATGTCTTCATATTCTTTGATCGCATCGGGAGTGCGGAATCCCATTTTCCCGCGCTTCTCGATCAATCTGGCGCCGATGTTGGAAGTCATGATCACGATTGTGTTCTTGAAATCAATATGGGTTCCAAACGAATCCGTAAGATGGCCGTCTTCCAGAACCTGCAACAGAATGTTGAAGATGCTGAAATGCGCCTTTTCAATCTCATCGAGCAGCACAATCGAATACGGGCTCCGTTTGACCAGCTCAGTAAGCTGACCGCCGTCTTCATAGCCGACATATCCCGGAGGAGACCCGATCAATTTGGATACCGAATGTTTCTCCATAAATTCAGACATATCAAAGCGGATCAAAGCCTTCTCACTTCCAAATAAATGGCGGGACAGCGAACGCGCAAGCTCGGTTTTGCCGACGCCCGTGGGGCCGAGTAGCAGGAAGGATCCGATCGGTTTGTTCGGGTTCTTCAACCCCATCCGGGAGCGGCGGATCGCGCGCGCCACGGCTTCAATCGCCGGATCCTGAGCAATGACCCATTTGCGTAACTCATCTTCGATGCTCAGAAGTTTTTCCGATTCCGCTTCGTTCAGCGTGCTCAATGGAATGCCGGTCCACTTGGCGATCACTTCGTTGATGTTTTCCTTGGTCACAAGATCGCGGGTCATTGTGGGAGAGCTGGCAAGTTTTTCCTTTACCATCAGAAGGTTTTCGCGTTGAAGCATCTCTTCATCGCGGTAAAAAGCCGCCTTTTCAAATTCCTTTTTGTGGATGGCAGTTTCCATCCGGTCCACAATTGTCTTGATCTTTTTCTTGATTTCGGTGAGCTCGTTTGTTTGAGGGGAAGCTTTCAATTTCACACGCGAACCGGCTTCATCCATGAGATCGATCGCTTTGTCCGGCAAAAATCGCTCGGTCAGATAGCGCGAAGAGAGGAAGACGGAGGCGCGGATCGCTTCGTCCGTGTATTTGACACTGTGAAAATTCTCGTAGATTTCTTTGAGTCCGGACAAAATCTGCACACTGTCGTCTTCCGAAGGGGGCTGGATCCGGATCGGCTGAAACCGCCGCTCGAGCGAACGGTCCTTTTCAATATGTTTGCGAAATTCGTTCGGCGTTGTAGCGCCGACACACTGGATCTCGCGGCGCGAAAGGGCCGGTTTGAGAATATTGGCGGCGTCCAGTGAGCCTTCGGCCGAACCTGCGCCCACGAGCGTATGAATCTCGTCAATAAAAATGATGATCTCAGGAGATTCGACCAGCTCTTTCAGAATCGCCTTCATCCGTTCTTCAAACTGGCCGCGGTACTTGGTTCCAGCCACAACGAGCGAGATATCAAGCGCCAAAACGCGTTTATCGGTCAGGTGATACGGAACATCGCCGTCCACAATGCGTTGCGCCAGCCCTTCGACCAGCGCGGTTTTCCCCACTCCCGGTTCGCCCACCAGCAGCGGGTTATTCTTTGTACGGCGGCACAGCACCTGAATGATGCGCGCCATTTCCGGATCCCGGCCGATCAAAGGATCCAGATTGTGACGGGCGGCAGCATCCGTCAAGTCTCTACAGAATTCGTAGAGTGTCGGCGATTCCTTGACTTTGCCGGTCGCCTTTTCATTCAAAATGTTGGAAATCTCGGACCGGATCACGGTGAGCTTCATCCCCTTTTGACGGAGGATTTCTGCGGCCACACAGTTCTCCAGACGCAAGATGCCAAGCAGAATATGCTCGGTCCCGATGTATTTGTGGTTGAGATGTTCCGCTTCCTCAGCGGCAAACATCAGTACCTTGTCAACGTCAGGACTGGGAGGAGGCTCGATTGCGGGTGAGATTTTTTCGCGAAGAATGATCCGGGCTTCAATCTCTTTGCGGATTTCTTCGAACGTAATCTTGCAACGGCTGAAGATCCGGCTGGTAATGCCGTTTCCCTCACGAATTAACCCGAGGAGCAGATGTTCTGTTTCAATTGTGCGGCTGCCAAGTTGAGTCGCTTCATAACGGGCAAATTGAATTACCCGGATCGCCCTTTCCGTATAATGCTCAAACATGCTCACCCTGAAACAATGATAAATCCACTTTCAAGTTTCAAGCCCCTGAAAACGCAGAGACTTGCAACTTGAAAGGTGAGCATCCCGAACTCCTCACCCCGAGTTCAAAAACGTCAAACTCAGGCAAATTGATTTTAGCAAAATGATGCGTGTTTTGCAATGAAAAATGAAGAGGAAGAAACCACAGATAACATATTTTTTCTCTGTGTCTCCGTGCCTCCGTGGTTCAGCGTTTATCTGTGGTTCCTGATTCCTTCCTTTGAAGTTTGCCTTCATGCAGGAGCCAGGTTTCATCACAGACAGCGGCAAGATTAGGATTGTGTGTGGCAATCAGGAACGATACATTCCGGCGGGAATGAAGATCGCGAAACAGTTGAAAGATCGATTCGCTGGTCCGCTCATCGAGATTGCCGGTGGGTTCGTCAGCAAGGACCAGTTTGGGTTCGAGCATCAAGGCGCGCGCGACAGCCACGCGTTGCTGCTCCCCTCCGGAAAGCTGCCCGGGACGATGATCCAATCTCTCGGACAGACCCACTTCGGACAGAATAGCTCTGGCGCGTTGGGCGGCGGCCTTGCGATTGAAGTCGCGCAGCAGAAACGGCATCATCGTATTTTCCAGAGTATCGAATTCCGGAAGCAAATGATGCATTTGAAACACAAATCCGATTTTTTTATTGCGAAAACCGGCAAGCCGGTCCGGCATAAACTTCAAAATATCCTCTCCCTCGAACACAATTTCTCCACTGTCCGGCCGGTCCAGACCTCCAAGAAGGTGCAGAAGCGTGCTTTTTCCAACACCGGAGGCACCCATGATTGCCACCATCCTTCCGGACGGAATCTCCAGATCCAGATCCTGTAAAACAACAATCCGCTTGGAAGCAGACTGATAACTCTTGGATAGACCCGAAGCGCGTAACAAAAGGCCGTCATCACTCATAACGCAGCGACTCCGCGGGATTGATCCGTGATGCGCGGCTTGCCGGATACAGAGTGGATAGAAAACTGATCAATAATGCTGTGGAAATAATCATCAGGAAATCTCCCGGCCTGATATGAAACGGAAGATAAGGAATAAAATAAACGTCCAGGGGCAGCTTGATCACCTGATACCGGTTCAGAATCCACGATACGGTAATCCCAAGCAAAGCTCCCAGCGCAGTGCCTGCAATTCCTACCAGGGTTCCCTGAAGCATGAAAATCCGCATGATCTGCCGCGTCGTAGATCCCATGGCCATCAGGATCGCGATGTCTTTGTTCTTTTCCAGCACCATCATCACGAGAGTTGTGATGATGTTGAACGCCGCCACCAGAACGATCAGCGCAATCACAATAAACAGCATCATTTTTTCAAGCTTCATGGCCGAAAAGAGCGACTTATTCTGGTTGATCCAGTTGTCCGTAATGTAATTCTTTCCCAGTTTTCTTTGCAGCCGGCCGCTCACTTCCTCCGCGCGATAGATGTCGTGAATGCGAGCTTCCACCAGCGTTACCGAATCGCCAAGTGAAAAGAGACGCTGCGCGGACTTCATGGAGACAAGAGCCCAGCTGGTATCGTATTCATACAACCCTGAATTGAACTCTCCCAGGACATGAAATTTCTTGAACTTTGGCATCAAACCAAGCGGCGAAAGCATGCTTTCCGGAGAGACCAGCGTTACGGTGTCTCCCGCAGTCACGCGCAAGCTTCGCGCAAGGTCACCGCCCAGAATGATCCCGTCCCGCTCAGTTTGCGGATTGCCCAGAGCCTGCAGCGCGCCAGGATCCACCTTTGCCGCCAATTCCGTGACCCGCTTCTCCTGCAAAGGATCGATCCCCTTCAGCACAATTCCGTTTGCCCCTCCCGCCGTATAGATCATTACTTTGCCGTAAACAACCGGAGCGACGGAAACGACAGACGAGTCCGCTCTTACTATATTCATAGTATTATCATAATTGTATATTCCGCGCGACGTGCCGGAATAGATCATCACGTGGGCGCTGGCCCCCAGGATCTTGGATTGAATGTCTTCCTGAAACCCCGTCATCAGCGCAAGCGCGATGATGAGAGACATGACCCCCAGAATGATCCCGGTAACGGAGATGAGGGAAATAACGGACAGAAAGGTCTGCTTGCGGGTGGAGCGCAAATACCGGAGGGCTACTGCCAGCTCAAATCGCATGGGGGAACTCACCACGGAGGGCACGGAGGAATGAAGCGCAAGGAATGTAAGAATCTTCCTGTCCTTCGATTTTCATTTTCATTCCTCTGTGGCCTCCGTGCTCTCCGTGGTTAAATCCTCGGTTTCAACAAAGGGAAGAGGATGACTTCGCGGATGGAACGGGCGCCTGTAAACAGCATCGTGAGTCTGTCGATCCCGATTCCTTCGCCGCCGGTTGGAGGCATTCCATGTTCCAGGGTCGTCACGTAGTCATCGTCCATGGAATGCGCTTCCTGATCCCCCGCCTCACGGGAGCGAAGCTGCTCTTCAAAGCGGTGTTTTTGATCGACCGGATCATTTAACTCGCTATAGGCGTTCGCGATTTCCATCCCGCCAATATACAACTCAAAACGGTCTACGATCGAAGGGTCACCGGCTTTCGTCTTGGAAAGCGGCGAAAGCTCACGCGGATAATCGATGATGAATACAGGGCCTGTCAGCGCAGGCTCAACGAGCTCACCAAAAAGTTCGCCCCAGAGTTTTCCTTTCGAAAGTTTGGCGGTA
>CAZDDB010000076.1:0-13734 GCA_964504105.1 uncultured Acidobacteriota bacterium | reverse complement strand
TTGGACTAAGCCCCAGGATCCTATCACGCGCCTTTTGCCGCGGCAGGCATTCACATCCTGCGCCAGGCACACAGGCTCGTCCAAATGGGGGGCGAGACGCTCAATCTGATTGGCGTAGACTTCCAGAGTCTCTTCGGCGGTCGCTTCGACCCGCTTTGGCCACCGAGTGCGTACATGCAGGGAGTCGAGCCTCTGGTGATGCCGGACACAGCCAACATTCTCCTCAGTCATAACCCCAACACTTTTGACCGAGCCGCCGAACTGGGAATTGACTTGACCCTGGCTGGCCACACGCACGGCGGTCAAGTGACCTTGGAGTTCATTCACCCTGGCCTTTCGCCCAGCCAACTGATCACGCCCTACGTCCGAGGGCGGTTTCACAAGGGCGACGCACAACTTTACGTCAACCGCGGTATCGGCATCCTCGGCGTCCCCGCCCGTTTCGGCGCCCGGCCGGAGATCACGGTATTGGAGTTGACCAGAACTTGACCGTGTGAGTCGAAGGGTTTCTTTTCGGTACCCGCGTAGCTGGATAGGCCGAGGGTTAGATGGGCCTTTGTGTCCGCCTGTCCAGACTTCTAGTACATTAGATCTAATGAATTAGTTAATAAGTAGCTATTGGAGAGGAAAGATGATGAGACCGCTTTCGGACGTCAGATAAATGTTTTCCGGTTGCAGATCACAATGGATGATACCTTTCAAGTGTGCGGTTGCAACATCGCATGTAACCGGTACTTCAATTCCTCCTTCTCATGGAATGGGGACTTTCGAAAGAATTTGCTGGATCAGGTCTTCGGTGGATACGTTCTCCGCATCGGCTTCGTAACTGCGAAGAATGCGGTGGCGGAGGATATCGGGAGCGACCATCTTGATATCATCCGGGATTACAAAAGCGCGCTGTTGCAAGAATGCATGTGCTTTGGCCGCCATCGTCCAAAAGATCGACGCTCTGGGGGAAACACCATACTGGATGAAGCGTCCGATTTCGAGATTGAACTCTTTTGGATTTCGCGTGGCGGTGGCGAGCTGAACGATGTAATTCTTCAAAGAATCATCAATAAATATGGATTGCGCGAGATCCCGAAGTCGCAAGACATCGTTTCGCTCCAGCACAGGCTTTACTTCATAATGATCGTTTCCGGTCATGCGATCCAGAATAATCTTTTCTTCATCTTTGGTGGGATAGGAGATCTTTACTTTCATCATGAAGCGGTCGATTTGCGCCTCCGGAAGAGGATAGGTTCCTTCCTGTTCGATCGGGTTCTGTGTGGCGAAAACCAGAAACGGCTCTTCGATGGAATAGCTTTCCTCACCGATGGTGACCTGTCTTTCCTGCATCGCTTCCAATAGAGCGCTCTGTACCTTTGCAGGAGCGCGGTTGATTTCATCCGCCAGCAGAATGTTGCAAAAGACCGGGCCTTTCTTGACCACAAAACTACCATCTTTGGGGTTGAAGACCAGCGTGCCCGTGAGGTCGGACGGCAGAAGGTCCGGAGTGAATTGGATCCGCTTGAAATCCGCCTGAATCGCCTGCGCCAGCGATTTTACTGCCAGTGTCTTGGCGAGTCCGGGGAGTCCTTCCACCAGCAAATGTCCGTTTGCCAGCAGGCTGATCACAAGCCGCTGCATCAGGTACCGCTGTCCCACGATGATGCTGCGAAATTCGTTCTGCAATGCGGCCAACAGCGAGCTCTTTTCCTGGATCTCTTTTTGCAACTCTTCCGGAAGCATGGACGGATTATAGCATGCGTGCTCCGCGTCTCTGCGGTGAATGCTGCGGGTTTCCGTGTGTTATAATTTTTTTAGAGAAACCTTGAAAAGCTCATTCATCCGGAAGTTATCCTTCGGTTTTGTGGTCAGCAGTCTACTGATTGCCGCAATCGCATTCCTGTGCGAGTATTTCACCTACTTCGGCTGGTTTGCCACTTTGACGGGAAGAATTTCTTTTTTGGGTCTTTTTTCCGTCGTGTTTGGTCTATTGTTTGGCTACGTGTTTGGCCTGTATATCACCCGCAACATCAAGAATTTGATGAACGCAACTTCCGTGATCAGCAAGGGCGATTTGCGCCACAAGATTGAAGTGATGAGTGATGACGAGATGGGTATCTTAACGCGGACATTCAACAGCATGGTGGATAGCCTTGTCGAAATGGTGAAGGAAGTGACGACGGTCTCCGATACGATCCATGATTCTGCGCTGAATCTGTCCGCAGCATCGGAACAGATGAACGCATCGACGAAGAACATCTCCGGCACCGTGGAAAGCATTGCCGGAGAGGCAAAGATGCAAGCGGACATGGGAGCGCAGACTCACAGGATCACAGAGGCGCTTGCTTCTTCCATTCACGAAGTGGCGGAGAAAGCGGACGCTGCCAACCGGCTGGCAGAGCAGATTTTTGTCAAAGCCCAGGAGGGAAATCAGCACACGCTGCAAGCAGCCGCACGCATCACGAATGCTGCTGCAAAGATTGAAAATGCCTCCAGGCTTGTGCAGGGATTCCGGGAGCGAACGCTGGGAATTAACAATGCGGTTTTGCATATCACATCCATTGCGCAACAGACGCATCTGCTGGCGCTCAATGCGACGATCGAAGCAGCACGTGCCGGGGAGAACGGTCGCGGGTTTGCAGTAGTTGCCGATGAAGTGCGCAAGCTTTCACACGAAACTAAGAAGCTGGCCGGTCAAATTTCGGAACTTGCCGAGACGATCAATCGCGAAAGCCAGGAAGTGCTTGTGACCATGTCCGATTCCAATGCAACCGCGGCACAGAGTAAAGAAGTTGTACACTCCGCCAGCCGCGCGCTTCAGGAAATTGTCAGCGACGTGCAATATAGTTTGAATCAGGTTCAGGAAATTACGCGGTTGACACGAGACCAGGCGATGAGTGCCTCCAAGGTTGTGGCAGCCCTCCGGGAGATCGCAGACATCGCGGAGAGAAACGCAGCGGGAACCGGGCAGGCGTATGCAGCTGCTCAAGAGCAAACCTCTGCCATGCAGGCCATGGCTGCATCGGCGCAGGATCTGTCTATGACTTCCGACCGGCTCAAATCGTGTATCGCAGCGTTTCGTTATTGAACGGGCGCAAGAAATTGTACCCTGCCGGCCGCAGCTTGTAGGTGCGCGTCTGTCGCGCCCACCTGGGAGGAGGAGCGTGCAAGTTTTGGCGTTTGCTTGCGGAGATCGGACGTTCTGCATCCGGATCACCGATGTTTCCGAAGTACTCGAATCCGCCCCTGTTCTCTCTCTTCCACGCGCCCCCTCTGATTTTGACGGAGTGTTTCAATTGCGTGGGCGTATCATCACGTTGTTCAATTTTGTTCGGTGTTTCGGGTGCGGGGCAGAATATTCCGATTCGCAGATTGTGTTGTTTGCGGAACCTTACCTTCACTTCGCAATTCGGGTACCCGGCATCGTTGAGTCAGTCTCTCTTGCCGGCGCGATCCAGGAGCCGCCCCGCAGCCAGGACAAAAATGCGGCAATCCTGGAAGCGCAGCTTCGCCGGGGAGAGGATCTGTATAATCTGATTTCTATTTCGCGAGCGGTTTTCTATGCTGGAGCTCTCGTGCAATCCCAGGAGAGCGCTGTGTGAATCCAAAAATATTGATTGTCGATGATGCGTTGTTCATGCGATCGATGATCCGCGACATCCTGACATCGTCCGGACGATACGATGTGATTGGGGAGGCTCACAACGGCCGGGATGCGATCGAGAAATTTCAGGAATTACGGCCGGATTTGATCACGATGGATATTGTGATGCCTGAAATGGATGGGATTCAGGCGACAAGGGAGATCCTGAAACTGAATCCCAAGATGAAGATCGTGATTTGCAGTGCCCTGGGTCAGGAACCTCTGGTGATTGAGTCCATTGCTGCCGGAGCGCGAGACTTTATTGTAAAGCCATTTACGCCTGAGAGAGTGCTGCAAATTATCGATCAGGTTTGGAACGCAGAAAAGCAGAGGCACAGTGGATCCTGAAAAATACAAATCTCTGTTTGTTGGGGAAACACGTGAGTATTTGCAATTGATTTCCCAGCAGATTCTTCAAATGAAAGAAACGTCCGAGCCCAGCGATCTGGACAGTTTATTGCGAGCGGCGCATTCGATCAAAGGGATGTCCGCAGCCATGCGGTACGCTGGAATCAAGGACGTCAGCCATCTGATGGAGGACTTGATCGGGAAAATAAAGCTCGGGGAAATACAAGTGGATGCGCGATTCCTCGCAGTTCTCCTGCAAGGGGTGGATCTCATCGGACAAATGGTTGATGAAATCGAGAGGTCCGGCGTTTCCGCAATTCGCTCCGATTCGTTCCAAAACATGATCTCTGCACTCGGCAGTTCTGAATTCCAGAAAGACCTTCCCGTGGAGACCGGCAACAGGACCCAAGAGCAGGAGGCGGGAAGGGTCAGCACAGTCCGTGTGGACACCGTGCTCATTGACCGTTTGATGGAAGGATTGGGTGAGTTAATGATCTATCAGGAAGCGCTTCAGGAGGGCGATCCGGAGAACCCCGAGATCCGCAGGGTACGCCTTCTTACACAGCAACTGTATTCATACGCAACGGATTTGCGGATGCTTCCGTTCGAGACTCTTTGCCATCATTTTCCACGGATTGTACATGATCTTGGCGGGCGGTTTGGGAAAGACATCCGGTTGCAGATGGAAGGGACGGAGATGCGGATGGATAAGGCTTTGCTCGATGAGATGGCGGACCCGCTGATTCATCTGATTCGAAATGCGATCGACCACGGCATCGAAGCGCCCGAAGATCGTATTCGCGCGGGGAAGAACCGCGCAGGTCAACTTCACATTTCGGTCGCGAAGCAAGGGGACCGCTTTTTGATCCGCGTGGAAGACGACGGCAGGGGGCTCGATCCGCAGCGAATCCGGAAAACAGCAGTAGAACGAGGCCTGATTCAGGAACGGATTGTCCCTTACATGAACCTGAGGGAAGTCTTGATGCTGATCACGCGTCCCGGGTTCAGCACTGCCGCGGAAATATCTGATATTTCCGGGCGTGGAGTCGGAATGGATATCGTGCGTTCCCGCATCGATGCGTTGGGTGGGACGCTCAAAATAGAATCGGAGCCGGGGAAATTTACCCGTTTTGATATCCTGATTCCGTTTACAATCGCCGTTATTCCCGCGTTGCTGATTCGCCTGGAGCAGTTTCTTTGCGCCGTCCCTTTCTCGCGGATCGACAGGTTTCTTCTGATCTCAAAAAAGGATGTCCGTTCCGTTCACGGACGTCCCGTTTTCTTTTCTCAAAATGCGATCCTGTATATTGAAAAGCTATGGTCTTTACTTCGGCGAATTCCGGGCGACTACGACCTTCCGGAAACGTTTTCAGTTTTTGTTACGGAGCATCACAACCGCCGGATGGCCTGGGTCGTGGACGAATTGATCGCCGAAAAAGAGATCCTGTTGAAGCCGTTTCAGGAGCCACTCAGCCTGTTGGGCTGTTATAGCGGTGCATCGGTGCTTGGAAAAGGCCAGGTCGTTCCACTTCTCGATCTGGAGCATCTTTACCGCGAACTATTTGTGTAGTAGGGACGACCCTTTTGGTCGCCGCTGCCGAGTGAAGAATGTACCGGACGTTGCACGGAATCGCGACCAGCGGTAGAGTAAAGACTATGGATGAAATCGCCCAGGGTATTTGTGAAGTTTGCGGCGGCACCGGCTGGGAAGTCGTTCACGAAGGAAACATTTCACGGGCGAGACGTTGTAACTGCGCCCGGACGAATGCCGGGGACCGGTTTTTTACTTCCGCCAAGATTCCACCCAGATACGCTTCCTGCGAATTTGAGGACTACCAAACTCAGTCCTTCAATCAAGGGAAAGTGAAAAGCATCGTGGAGCATTACACTGCGGATTACCCGCTTCTGGATGAGGAAGTATTCCGGGAAAGCAGTCTTTTGCTGGTCGGTGGATCCGGAAGGGGCAAGACTCATCTGGCGGTTGCAGTTCTGAAAGGTCTGCTGAATAAAGGCGTTCCCTGTCTCTTTGTTGATTTTCATGAATTGCTTTCTGAAATCCGTAACAGCTACGATCCGTTGTCGCAAGCTTCCGAATTCCAGATTTTGCGTCCGCTCTTGAACATCGAAGTCTTGTTGCTGGACGATTTGGGGTCGCAACGCATGTCGGATTGGGTACAGGATACGGTGTTTCACGTCATCAATCTGCGCTACAGTCAAAAGAAGACAGTGATTGCCACAACAAATCTCGGGATGGAGCCGGCGCGGAAGTCCACAACGGAGGACACGCTTCAGGACCGTTTGGGGTACCGTGTGATCTCCAGACTCTACGAGATGTGCACGTTTCTGGAGCTGGACGGCCCTGATTATCGCAAGGACGTGCGCAAAGCAGGCGGTGACTTTCTCCGGAGCCGTAATGAGGAGTAGTTCTCGTAAAGGCGCTAAGAATACTTCAATCCTTTGCTTTGCGGCATTGCGTCTTTGCGAGAAATTTCGATTACTGCGGATGGACCGTGCGTAACTGATCGATGAGGCCTTTGATTTTGATGGCCTGGGTGTTGCGACCCAGATCTTCAGCAAGCTGAAGCGCGTGCAGATAGATTTGCAGCAGTTTCACCCGTTCCCCTTCGGCTTGCAGGATCCGGGCCCGCACCATGTCCACTTCCAGCGCCAGGACGCGATCGGCGATCTTCTCCGCGATCAGTCCCGCAGCATCCACATAATCATGAGCCGTCATCAGATCCCCTTGCCGTAGAAAAAGTTCGCAGCGAACCAGCATTCCGTGAATCAGGAGTGCGGGGTTGTTCGTTTTTCCGAGAGCGCGGATTGCCTGTTCCACATGCTGGCGTGCTTCCGGAAAGCGTTTTTGCAGCATCAGCGCGCGCGTAACCTGGATTTGAGATAACGGAAAGTGCAGGTCCGGTGAATTTCGAAGTAACCCCTCGTAAAAAGATGCGTAGGTTCTGAGCACCGTGTCCGGTTGTTCTGCTTCCATCAACCAGCGCAGCTTGAGAGGAATGATGGAGGCCAGGGTCTTTTCATCTCCGATTTCGGTGGCAAGGCTGAGGGCACGATCGGAATACTCCAGCGCATCGCCAATTTCCATAGGTTCCGCCAGAATTTCGCGCAAACAGGACACTTCTCCACTCAGGTCTCCTGCGTCATGATAAAGCTGCAGGCTTTCCTTTAGCAGCGGCAGGACGGCTGCATAGGCGTTTTGTTTTTTGAGAGCCAGTGCCAGGTGGAACTTTGCTTCCGCCACTCCTTTATCCCATCGCAGTTTTTTAAATGAGTCCGCAGCTCTCTGATAATAATCCACCGCAGTGTTCCATTCATTGCGTTTCTTGGATATTTCGGCAAGCCCCATGCACGTGGCTGCCATTCCGCCAAAGTGTTCGTGCGCAGCATATAGTTTTTGCGCCCGTTTGTAGTGGTACCATGCCTGTTCGTATTTTTCTTGCAGGAATTCAATCCAGGCAAGCCGTTGCCATCCCAGTCCGAGCCTTCCTTCTTTTTCGCAAATCTCGTAAAACACATTTGCCGCTTCGTCCACATGATCGGACCGCACCAGAGCTTCTCCCCAGTAAACGAGATATTCAATCACTTCGGGAAACTGATTGTGCAGCTCATGATAGATTTCGGCCGCTTGTTCCTGTTTACCGGTAATGGAAAGAGCCTGTGCCTTGAGAAAGGAGACAACAGAGAGAGGCATGGCGCTTAGATGAAGCATCGCATTTTGCGCCGATTCTCTCGCCTGCTTGATCAAGCCGCGATCCTGCAGAACGCGCGCCAGATACAGATGGGCAGGCGCAAACGACGGTTCATGTTTCAGTGAAAGCTGCAGCGCGCGATCCGCTTCAAGGAACTTGCCGTCCCTGCATGCGCGGGTACCGATCGCATACTGCTGCAACAACGATACATTGCCGTGGAAAAGTTGCTCCAGCGAGAGGACCTTGGCCACCTTGACATCCAGTCTTGCCCGGATCTTTTGTGCTATAAGCGATACCTGATGAAAGGGGATCGTCCCGTCCACCGCTCCTTCCTCCACCGTTTCGAATGTGGTAGAGATTTTCATTTCAAACCGGATCTGGTTTTCACTGATCGAGCCAAGGATGATGTAATCTGTGCGCGAGAGTTCAAAAAACTTCTGCAGAGTGTGAGGGGTCCATTTGGAATCTTCGCGTGGAATGTTGCGGCACATCCGGTTCGTTTGATCTCCCGAAAGCAAATACAGCTCCAGGCTCTGCGCGAATTCCAGGGAGAGCATTTCCTGTACCGCATCTCCCATCCATTGTTTTTCCGGATCGTCTACGGTAAAAGGGATCACCGCGAGATGAAATTTGCGGATGAACAGCTCTTTCGTTTGCGGGATCGTAGCCGATGTCAGAACGGCCTCCAGCATTTTGACCAGTTCCATTACATCGGAAAAGCGGCCCTCGGGATCCTTTGCTGCGCCTTTCTGCAAAAGAGGATCCAACAACTTTGGCAGGTTCGGATTGAGACCCGTGATCGCCGGAAAAGGATCGTAAATCACCTGCTTGATTGTGGCCAGTGGATGAGTGCCTTTGAACGGAACTTCGCCCGTCAGGAGGTGGAAGATCAGTACGGTAAGAGAGTAGATATCTGCGCGAGGGTCCACCGGTTTTCCCTGGGCCTGTTCAGGAGCCATGTATTCGGGCGTTCCCAGGATCGTTCCTGCGCCGGTGGGCCCGGTAGTGGTGACCATTTTGGCCATCCCGAAATCGCTCAAGTATACCCATTCATTTTCGTCGATCAGAATGTTGTCCGGTTTGATATCGCGATGGACGATATTTCGCCTGTGGGCGTGGGCCAGCGCCTGGGCCACCGGTTCCAAAATCCGGATCGCCCGGTCGGGCGGCATTCCGTGCGGGCCGATATGCGCGTAAAGCGAGGTTCCTTCCACCAGTTTCATCACCAGATATGCGGTGTCACCGTCAAAGGCAAAATCGTAAACCGGCAAGATGTGCGGATGCTCCAGACGCGCCACGATCTGAGCCTCTTTCTTGAAACGGGAAACAAAACTGCTGTCCGCCGAAAAGCGGGACGCAAGCACCTTAATGGCAACATGCCGGTCCAGAGCAGGATGATACGCTTTGTAGACGGTTCCCATGCCGCCTTTGCTGATCTGCTCTTCGATCTGATACGGCCCAAGCTGCTCGATCATAGATTCCCTGAGTGGAAATTGTATCACGCGGTTTGTAACGCCGGCGAGACTGTCCAAAAACTCAAGAAACAAGCATGTTTGCGGTTTGTAACGCCAGCGTCCCGCTGGCAGCGCTCGAGCTGGAATCTCTGTTTTGGCCGGCGAGACGCCAGCGCTACAAAGAGTTTTTGGACAGTCTCCGGCGTCTCGCCGGCAGGTACAAATTAATTCAGGTAACTGCCGAGAGTTTTGGATCTGCGGCTGTGGCGTAGTTTTTCAAGAGCCTGGGCTTCGATCTGGCGGATCCGCTCGCGCGATAGATGCATTTGATCACCGACTTCTTTGAGTGTCCGCGAAATGCTGTCATCCAGCCCAAAACGAAGCCGCAAAACAAGCCGCTCATTCGGGTCCAACTGGCCGAGCGCTTCCTCGACATGTCCTTTCAAGAACTTTGAGGTGACGTCTTCTTCCAGAGTTGGCCCGGAAGTGTGCTCCAACAAGTCACCCAGAACCAATTCTCCATCTTCGTGAATCGGCTGGTTCAACGAAGCGGCGTCTCCCGCCACTTCCATCATCGAAATGAGCTCACCAGTCTTCACTCCCACCTCTTCTGCGATTTCATCCAGGGTTGGTTTGCGTTGCAGTTCAGCCGTTTTTCTTCCAATCGTGCTGCTCACGCGGTAAAGGGTATTTGAAATCTTGGCGGGGAGTCTGAACGGATGCCCCATGTTTGTGATCGTGTGCAGGATCGCCTGGCGGATCCACCACACCGCATACGAGGTAAACCGTACATTACGTGAAGGATCGAAACGTCTGGCAGCTTCGATCAGTCCGAGATTCCCTTCATTGATCAGATCGAGAAACGAGATGCTGTAACCGCGGTATTTCTTGGCGATCTTGATCACAAACCGCAAATTTGATTCCACCAGCTTCTGTATCGCTTCGCGGTCTCCGTTTTGAATTCTGCGTCCCAGCTCCTTTTCTTCCTGAACTGTCAGGAGGGGAATACGCGAAATCTCCTTCAGATAGAGGCGCATCTCGCGGTTGGATTGTTGTTTGGAAACTTCTCCTTTTTTTTGACTCAACATATCATCTCTCTATGATTAGAACGATCACGAAGCCGTCAGGACTTATTGTGAGTTCTGTTTTGATCGGCCAATAATTGGGAGAAACGGATCAGGTTGGCTGCCGGGGACTTGACCAAACCGCGTTCCTGTTTTTCCTGTGGAACACTTTTTCCCAGCTCGTCCTTCAGATACAGAATAAGTTCATTCATCTGTTGCCGCATCTCTGCCATTTTTTCGCGGAGTGTCAGGATAATGTCGACACCGGCCAGGTTGACACCCATGTCTCTGCTCAGATTCAAAATCAATTCCAATCGTTCCAGGTCCTTTTCTGAATAAAGTCGCGTATTTCCCTGCGATCGCGCCGGTTTGAGGAGTCCCTCCCGTTCGTAAAGGCGAAGGGTCTGCTGGTGTATGTTAAACATTTTTGCGACCACGCCAATCGCGTAATAGGTTTCTTCTTTTTTTCTCATGGCCGGTTCCTCAAGATTTCTTCCCGGGGGTTCATGGGGTTCAGTTTTTCCAGTTCACGCAAAATTTCTTTGCTTCGTTCGTCCCGGATCGGGGGAACCACAATTTTCACTTCGACGAGTTGATCCCCGCGCGATCCACCCCGGAGAGAAGGAACTCCCTTTTCGCGGAGACGGAACAATTGTCCGGACTGTGTTCCAGGAGGGATTCGCATGTTTGCGGATCCGTCGACTGTCGGTACTTCGATCTTTGTCCCAAGCGCCGCTTCGCTGATGGTAATCGGGACCTGAATCCGGATGTTGTCCCCTTCGCGTTGGAAGACCGGATGCGATGCGACATTGACCATCAGGAACAGATCGCCGTCCGGTCCACCCGCAGTTCCGCCATGTCCTTTGCCGGCAACCCGCACTTTTGAACCCCCTTCCACGCCTGGCGGGATCGTTACACGAAGACTCTCCGATTTCCGCATCGTACCGCGTCCGCCGCACGCTGTGCAGGAAGGACGCACCGTTCCGCGTCCGCCGCACGCCGTGCAGAGCGAGGAAAATTTCATATAGCCGCGCGAACGGTTGATCTGGCCGGTCCCCTTGCACTCCGCGCATTCTTTTGCGGATACAGTCGGTGAGAATCCGGATCCCGCGCAGGTTGCACAAGCAACATTGCGGTCGATTCGGATCTCCGGAGAGATGCCCCGAACTGTATCCATAAAACTAATGTTGATCGGATAGAGAATCTCCTGTCCCCTTTCCGGAACCGGGGCGCCATCAACGTCCGGACGCGTCCGCTTTCCACCGCCTCCGCGAAATGCACCAAACAGGTCGGAGAAAATATCCCCGAACGAGCTTCCTCCGGTATTTGAAAAATCAAATCCTTCAAAGTCAAATGGAACACCGGATCCTCGCGGCGGCGCCTGACCTTCTCCAAACACAGCTCCGTACTGGTCGTACTGCGCGCGCTTCTTGGGGTCGGCAAGAATCGCATACGCCGTCGAGATCTTCTTGAACTGATCCTCTGCGCGTTTGTTCCCTGGATTTACGTCCGGATGATATTTCCGCGCCAATTTTTTGTAGGCTTTCTTGATCTCTTCCGCCGTTGCTTTCTTGTTGACGTTGAGGACTTGATAGAGATCCTCTTTTACCATTATTTTCCCTTGTTGACGTCTTCGTACTCCGCGTCAATCACCGCGTCTCCTGCGCCGCTTTCCGGGGCAGGTCCCTGCTGTTCTTGAGGACCGGTGGATGCGCCCGTTCCTGAGCCGGTGTGCTTGTAGAGGACTTCGGCAAGTTTGTGCGATGCCCGTGTCAATTCCTCCAGCTTTGTTTCGATGTCGGTCCGGTTTCCCGACTCCACCGCTTTCTTGCAGGCTTCGATTGCGATTTCAATGTTCTTTGCTTCCGTTTCCGGCAACTTCTCTTTGTTTTCCTTGAGTAGTTTTTCCGTATTGTAGATCATCGAATCTGCCCGGTTTCGCACTTCGATCTCTTCCTTCTTCTTCCGGTCCTCTTCTGCATTCGATTCCGCTTCTTTCACCATCTTATCTACATCTTCCTTGCTCAGACCGGAAGAGGACGTGATGGTGATCTTTTGTTCTTTTCCTGTCCCGAGGTCTTTTGCCGAGACGTTTACGATGCCGTTTGCATCGATGTCAAAGGTGACTTCGATTTGCGGGACACCGCGTGGAGCGGGTGGAATTCCGACCAGGTTGAAACGGCCAAGAGTCCGGCTGTCATAGGCCATTTCCCGTTCCCCCTGCAGGACATGAATTTCCACTTCGGTCTGGTTATCGCCTGCGGTTGTGAAGATCTCGCTCTTCCGTGTTGGAATCGTGGTATTTCGCGCGATCAACTTCGTAGCTACATGCCCCAGGGTTTCGATTCCGAGAGAAAGCGGTGTAACGTCCAGCAGAAGGATGTCTTTTACTTCGCCGGAAAGAACGCCTGCCTGGACCGCGGCGCCCACCGCTACGACTTCATCGGGATTGACGCCGCGATGCGGTTCTCTTCCAAACAGTTCCTTGACAATTTGCTGCACGCGCGGGATGCGAGTAGACCCGCCCACCAGGATCACTTCATCAATGCTGGAGGCTTTTACCCCGGAGTCTGCAATCGCCTGTTTGCATGGACCCACGCTGCGCTGCAGGATATCTTCCATCAGACTTTCCAGCTTGGCGCGGGTCAATTTCATCAACAGGTGCTTCGGACCGGAAGCATCCGCGGTCACAAATGGAAGATTGATTTCTGTTTCCAGCGTTGTGGAAAGTTCCATCTTCGCTTTTTCCGCTGCTTCTTTGAGACGCTGCAACGCCATGCGGTCTTTGCTGAGATCGATTCCCTGGTCTTTCTTGTATTCTTCAATGATCCAGTCGATGATTTTTTGATCAATGTTGTCACCGCCAAGGTGCGTATCGCCATTTGTGGATTTTACTTCAACCACACCTTCGCCCACTTCCAGGATCGAAATATCGAACGTTCCGCCGCCGAAATCATAAACGGCAATGGTCTGATCCTTCTTTTTGTCCAGACCGTAAGCAAGCGCCGCCGCCGTCGGCTCATTCACGATGCGCATTACTTCCAGTCCCGCGACCTGTCCTGCATCCTTTGTTGCCTGCCTCTGACTATCATTGAAATAGGCAGGCACGGTGATTACCGCCCTTGTGACCTTTGTTCCGAGATATGCTTCTGCAGCTTCTTTGAGATAACGCAGGATCTGCGCAGAGATTTCGGGCGGTGTGTTTTCTTTGCCGAGAATCTCGACGCGCGCGTCGCCATTGGGCGCTTCTACAACTTTGTACGGTACCATCTTGATTTCATCAGGAACTTCCTTGTAACGCCGTCCCATAAATCGCTTGATCGAATAGACGGTGTTTTCCGGATTTGTAATCGCCTGCCGTTTTGCAACCTGGCCTACCAAACGGTCTCCCGTCTTTGTAAAGGCCACAACCGAAGGGGTCGTTCTGCCACCCTCCGGATTGGCGATGACAACCGGCTGATCCCCTTCCATTACCGCAACAACCGAGTTCGTCGTGCCTAAATCAATTCCAATAATCTTGCTCATAGCTA
>CAZDDB010000075.1:0-13760 GCA_964504105.1 uncultured Acidobacteriota bacterium | reverse complement strand
AAACATCGTGCAGCGAAAGTCGATGCGCATCAGCCGGTAGTTTGAGTGCAAACATATCTGCTGAAACGGGTTCGTCACGGGGGATCCATTTATCGATCTGCATTTCTAATTTGATGTGACGGGCAGGGACCTCAAACCGGATCCGAGCGGGTAACGAACGGTTATCGACCATGCGGTATCGATCGTACCGGATCGTAACTGCTTCGCTTTGCGTGGAAGCGATAGAGATCATCGAGATCTGTTCTTGCATGGTTAATTGCGCATGAAAGGACGGCCGGGAGAGATCCCAGACATTTCGTGTTGCCCCTTCCAGCTTCCAACTCGGAAAGTTCAGACCAAGACCGGCGAGTAAAAACAACAGGTCGTCTGGTGGAATGGCAAGACCGGTAACGGCATTCAGATTTTCCGGTGTAGATGACTCCTTGATGTAATTCTTGTCCTCGGTCCACAAGATAGAGAACTCGTCAAGATTCAAACTGACGGCATTCACAAGGCGTCCATCCGGGCCTGTGATCTCGAGATAGAATGTTTTTGTGGGATCCAGGAGCAGATTCACACGCGAGCGTGCCGTTTTTCCGGAAACAGTCGCGGAAAGACGCCCATAGATTTCAATAACGCCGGAGGGCAGCGTCTTTTGGCGAAGCGCAATGAATTCCGGATATCGCACGGGCGGCGTCATCTGCGAGGCACAACCTGCGAGCAGCAGCAAGCAGAAGAACAGAAACGCAGAGACTTTGGTCCCTGGACTTTGGAGTCTGGACACAGTCCTACGGGAGTCTGTTTCTGGTGTCATCAATCTTCTTCTGAAGAAATACTGGATCGATCTCATTGGTCTTATTTTTCAGCGCGACTTCCCAGTGTTCGATCGCCTCGCGGAATTTGCCAAGCTTGAAGTAGAGATCTCCCATGTGATCATGCACAACTGCGTTATCATCCAACTGCTCCAACGCCATTCGCAGATTATCTTCCGCGAGATCGAGTTTATTCAACTTGTAATAGCCCCACCCCAAACTGTCAAGAAAAGCTCCGTTGCTGCGGTCCATTTCGAGCGCTTGTTTGATGTACTGCATGCCTTCTTCGACCCGGATCCCTTTGTCAATCAGCATGTAGCCAAGATAGTTGAGGGCGTTGGCGTTTTGCGCATCCAAAGCGATTGACTGTTTAAGGTACTCTTCCGCCTTGTCAATGTTCTTCAACCGTTCATGTGCAGCGCCCAGAAGAAAATACACCTGATCATTGGAAGAGAATTTGGGCAGGAGGGTATTGAGGAACCGGATTGACTCATCGTAGTTCTCCCGCTGCTGCAAGCGTTCCGCTTTTAGCAGGAAATACTCGGGTGAATCCGGATGTGTATCCATCAAGTGCTGAACCACTCTGTCGCTGTTCTCCCGGTCTCCCTTCTCTTCATAGACCAGAGAGAGGAGTTCCCACGCGCCCGTATCGTTCGCATCAGAATCCAAAATCGAGTTGAGTGTCTCAATCGCCTGATCCCATTTTTGCTGTCCGCGGTAATTCAACGCAATGTAAAAATCGATCTTTGGTGTATCCGCGGGTTCGACCAGGGCGCGCGCCTTCTTGTAGAATTCGATGGAGCGATCATACTCTTTCATTTTTTGTGCCGTATATCCCAGGTGAGAGTAAACGAGGATCTGGTTTGCTTTCCGGTCTCTCTCTTCCAGGATCGTATCGGCAGTCAAACGATCGTTCATTTGTTGCAGGATGCGGAGCGCATCTACATACTTGTTTCCATCTTCATAGATCTGCACCAGTGCGAGTTGAAGGTCCAGATCCTGCGGATTCTTATTGATTTGTTCCTCAAGAACATCCTCGGCACGCTCCTGATTGCCCGACTTCTGCAGAGTTTTCGCAAGTAAGGCAGTCCACTCGCCCTTGCGGGAACCGGCCTTTTGCTCCAGGATACGAATCGCCTCCGGGTAGTCTTGCATCCGGCCGAGAAGATCCACGTACCGGCGTACAATTCCCGGATCGTCCGGTTCCGCCTGATAGACACGCTTCTGTAAATCGAGAGCGTGCTGATAGTCGCCTTTCTTTTCAAGAAGCGCGGACATTTGCTGCAGAACATACAGGTTGTCCGGGTTCATTTCGCTGTATTTTTCCATGTAGGCGAGGGCTCTGTCATTTTGATTGAGCTGCTGATAAGCGGTCGCAAGGGATGCGATTGCAATCGAGGAATCCGGAGAGGTTTCGATATATTTTTCCAGCGCTTCCACGGCGGGTTTTGGTTGATTTGTCTGCAAATAAAGCTGACCGAGAGAAAGGAGAACGGAATCATCTTGCGGATCGAGCCGGCGCACTTCCTGGAATTCCTGGATGGCCTTCTTTGCGTTTTCCGGATTGGAATCGTTTTCATAAGTCTGGCCAAGATAGATCTGCCCGAGCATCTTGTGTGCTTCCTTGTTGCCTGGATCCTGCCGAATCGATTCCTGTGCGTCGCGAACTGCTTCGGGCGTCCGGTTTGTCTGGATGTAGAGATCGGCGAGACGCGCATAGATTTCAGAGGCCTTCGGATCGTACCGCAGCGCTTCCCGGTATTCGGTAATTGCTGCCGCTAACTCGCGCGAGCGTTCCCGGATGGTGCCAAGCAAGTAATGGTAATAAGCCTCCGACCTGTCCGAGTCCTCCTGCGCCCCGTACGCAGGAGTGAAACACAAAGGCACAAAGGCACAAAGGATCAAAAGAAAAGATCTGGTTTTCATTGGTGCTGATTCATGACAAAACCGGTCATTAATTTCGGATAAAAGAACGTCGACTTTTGAGGCATCCTGCCCCCCGCCCTGGATACGTCCACAACTTGTTCCACTCTGGTCGCATTTAAGAAGAACGCAATCTGCAGCTTTCCTGATTCGAGATCATTCCATTCTTCGGTTGCGTCCTTGTAATACTTCAAATAAGTTTGACGCCTCACTTCTTCTTCCGAGATCGCAAGAACATTCTGGATCACAATCTTGTGCAATATATTCACATCCAGACGCTGGACTACTTCAGGCGTGCCCTCAGGATAAAAATCCTGGAGCCGCACCTGAGGCAACAATCGAAACAACACATGCTGGTTCATCCCCTGCAGCCTGGCCAGAAAAACTGTGGTTTTCGATCCTTCGCTTTTCAGCGCGAGTTCTGCCGCATCCCGTTCCCGAAATTCGGTGATCTCAAAATATGCAGATGCTTTCTTCAGGAACGCAGACGGATCGAATCCGGGCAGCTGACAGACTCCCCTGTTATAGGGCAGAATCGCAATTCCCGGATGGTGAATGTTGGTAAAGAACATCATCGTAAACTGAAACGGCGCATTCGGATCCGGATTCTGTTTCGCCATTTCGTCCCGGTACAACAGACATGATTCATACCGGTGATGTCCATCCGCAATCAGCACCCAGTGCGGCTTCATGATCTGACAGATCCGGTCCGTCACCTGCTTTTCTGAAACTCTCCACATCGAATTCACGATTCCGCCGTCATCCACGACAACTACATCCGGTTTGGTTGCGGGGTAAGCCGCAAGAACAGATTCGATCCTCTGTTCCGGATCTGAGTAAAGCCCAAAGATCGGACTAAAATTGGTTTTGCACGCGCGCAAGAGATTGAGACGGTCCTCCTTGGGAGCCGAGAGCGTCGACTCGTGCGGCAGCACGATCCCGCGGTCCAGATCCGCAAGACGGATCAGCGCCGTAAATCCCTGGCGCGTTTTCTCACTGCCATCGGGCATGCGGAACTTCTGATGAATAACATAGATCGCCGGATCTGGTTCCCGAATCAGAATCTCCTGACCGATCCAGGAATGCAATGTCCGGTTTGCGGTTTCGTACGGATTCTCCCCTTCCGGCAAAATCAGACGGACCACATTCCAGGGACTCTTGTTCAAAAATTCCTGCCGCTGCAGGGGCGAAATCACATCGTAGGGGGGAGTAACTACATCGGCCGGGTTCGGAACCTTTGCCGGGTTGTAATGCAATCCCCGGAACGCGCAAATTTCAGGCACTACTCAACCCCCAATTCGCCTCGCAAATACGCATCTACCAGATCTTTTGTAATCACAGCGCTTGCATGAAGCGTGTTCCCGTTGCGTTCCAGGTTCACCTGGTCCAGCATGTCGGCGACAGGCTCATCCACTTTCAGTTTTGCGATCGTCAACAGCCCGATCATGAATCCGTTCAGAAGTGTTGCTTGCTTTTCATCCTCGGTATGTCCATAAAAATGGGACTTGATTTGTGTTTTCGTAGGAATACCGTAGAAGTGATAACTTTTCAGTCCCTGCAGGATGGCATTTGTGCTCTGTTTGGCTTTGACCGCGGCAGCCTGTCTTCGGGAAAGAGGAACGGCCACACCCCAGATGGCTGAATCGGGCGGCAACTCCTGAAACAGGAGGTCCAGTTCCTGATTGCGTCCCATGCTTTCTACCTTGCCGCGCAAAAGATCCACTCCCATCTTCACTTCGTTCAACGAACCGAGCGCCAGAATGGTGGAGGTCAGCATGGCGGCATACATGTCCTCATCCGGAACAAGACGGTACATCCGGACCTCCAGATACTTCGTGGAAGGTTTTGCCTGAAGTGCAGCGGATAGATCGCGTGCCAGCTCAAATACGTGAAGCCTCCCGCTGCTGCCATACGAATTCAAATAGCGGGAAAAAATAAACGATCGGATATCTTTTGCGGGGGTTATCTTGAGGATCTCAAAGTATTCGGCAATCTCGGATTCATTTTTGTCGGACCAGATTTTCCCGCTGCGCTCCAGTGCGGTAAAAATTTCGTTGTCCCGAAGCTGGGCAAAATCAGCCCCGATCACCAGAAAACTGTACCGGGGCGCATACATCTCCAGTCCTCGCGGAGTTGCCTCCGAGAGCGAAGCAAATGCGATCAAAAGCAAGGGAACCATTCGTTTCATATCCGGGACTCCACTTAGACGCAACCATTTTGGATGCGAAGTAAATCCATATATTAAGACTTTCCAACGAGATGCTCAAGTTCAATGAAATCTAAAATTTGGAGAGGCGGGCGTCCCTGCCCGCCAATTCGTGAAGGAATGCGTTTCTGCGGGCACGGAGGCCCGCGACTCCACATTTTTTCCGGCAGTCTCGAATTGACAAGAATGGAATGAGTGCCTTACAATGCTTTGAGTCGGGAAAGTTCCAAAATTCATACATTCCTGCCGAAGGAGCATTCATGATTGCAGCGACACAAATCAGACGGGGTATGATTCTCAAGCTCGACAACGAGCTATACTCCGTCATGACGGTACAGCACATTACGCCGGGGAACTGGCGGGGAATGGTGCAGACCAAGCTGAGAAATCTGCGTTCCGGAAAACAGTCGGAGCACCGGTTCCGCTCAGAAGAAAACGCTGACCGCATCACTTTGGATTCGCACGAGCTGGAGTATTTGTACAACGACGGGAATGATTATCACTTCATGAACACCGAGAACTACGAGCAGATTGCCCTCAATTCCGACCAGCTTGGCGATAGCGTGAATTACCTGATCCCGAACACAAAAGTTGCAGCACAGTTCCATGAAGGAGCCCCGATTTCCATTGAACTTCCTACAACTGTGGATCTTACAGTTGTGGAAACGGAGCCAAGCGTCCGTTCCGCCACGGCAACCAACGTCACAAAAGCGGCGAAAGTCGAGACAGGATTGATTGTGCAGGTTCCCCAGTTTGTGAATGAAGGGGACACGATCCGGATCGATACGGAAGAAGGGAAATACCTGCAGCGGGCATAGTCATGCTACCTTTGTCCGAAGAGAAGAGAAGAGCCGTTCGCGTGCCGGTAAATTTGCCGGTGCGGATCCTTCAAGGAAACCATGAGTACGAAGGAAAGATGTTGAATCTTTCCACCGAAGGGATTTTTCTCAAATCTTCACACCTTCTCGATTCCGGCGACCTGGTGCATCTCTCCTTCTCCATTCCCGGGAGCGCGAATCCCATACAGATCAAATCCAGAGTGGTCTGGGGTGGTTCCATGGAGGGGCCGGTGTCACGAACGTACGCGATGGGAATTCATTTTGAGAGCCTGACCGCCGGCGAACAGGAAACCCTTTCAGCGTATATCCAGCATCTGCTGAACGCTTGAATCAGGCTTTACCCCGCAACTCCGCACGTCTGATTTTCATTCTATTTGTGGTCAGTGGGCTGACCAGTTTGCTCTATGAAATCACATGGTCCCGTATCCTTTCCACAATCCTGGGCAACACGTCATTGGCGGTATCGATTGTGGTATCTATCTTTATGGCAGGGCTTGCGCTGGGAAGCTTTGTTGCGGCGCGGTCCGGCCCGGTCAAACGGAACGCGCTTTCCGTTTATGCGGTCCTCGAATTGGGAATCGGGATCTATTCGTTATTTACCCCGCGCATGGCGGTCTGGACCGACTCCCTGTATGCGGCAGCATATCCGGCAGTCTCGGAAAGCTTTTTGACATCGGTGATCTTGAAGGCGGCGATCGCCGCGGTTCTTCTACTCGCTCCCACCATCGCAATGGGGGCAACCCTCCCGGTCCTGGTCAAGGCATTCAGTCCTGAAGACCGGCAGAGACGCGCGGCGCTTTTATACGGAATCAACACCGCAGGAGCAGTCGCAGGCACGATCCTGGCAGGTTACGTATTGATTCCGGGACTGGGAATCTCCCGGACGATCCAGATCACCGCTCTTTGCAATTTCTCAATCAGCGGCCTTGCATTTTGGGGACGAAGCCGGATTACACAGGTTCCCCGGGCTGTACCGAAGTTCAAGAATTTTCATCCGATCTATCTCCTGTTCCTTTCGAGCGGTTTTGCAACGCTTTGCTATGAGATTCTCTGGACACGCGCCTTAGGCATGTTTTTCGGATCTTCCGTGTATGCGTTTTCGGCAATCCTGGCCGCCTTTCTTCTGGGAATCGCATCGGGCAGCAGTTATTACTCGGACCGCATCCGCGAAGAAACCGATCCATTTGCGCTCTACAGCATGATTCAGTTCCGGATTGCTCTTGCGGGAATGTTCTTCCTCGGCGTCTTCATGGCGATCCCGTTCCTGCTCATCAAACTGTTTCAGGTATTCTACAAATCGTTCGCCTTGTTTCAGGTTGGACAGTTTCTTTTGATTGGCTCGACAATTATTTATGCGACTTTCCTGTTTGGAGCGACGTTTCCGGCAGCACTGCACTTCTTCCGAAACCGCCCGGAACAGATCCATATCCTCACGGGGTATGTCTATGGCTATAGTACTATAGGAAGCATACTAGGTTCTTTGTGCGCCGGATTTGTTTTGATCCCGGCCCTCGGGGTGGAACGGTCTCTCCGGCTGGTGGTTCTGTTGAATCTGATCCTTGGAATTTTTTGTTTCCGGAGAGCGGAGAGGCAGGACAAGCGAGTACTGGCGATCGGCGGCATTTCGCTGGCTCTGGTCCTGTTTTTGCCGGGCTGGAACCGGTCGATCTTCAATGCCGGTTTTTATGCCTTCGCGTACAAGTACGTTCCTCAGTCGACCCAAAGTCCAAAGTCCAAGGTCCAAAGTCCAGGGTCCAAAGTCGCTTACGCCGGCTTGTTCTCCGGTCCGCATAATGCTACAGAATTAGAATTACTTTATTACGCCGAGGGACTGACGGCCACTGTGGCCGTTTCGCAAGAGGGAAAAGGGATTCGCAGTCTGCTGGTGAACGGCAAACCGGATGCGTCCAACGTGGCAACCGGAGACATGCGAACACAACTGCTCCTGGGCCATCTCCCCGTGCTGTTCCGGGGCGATGTGCGGGATGCGCTGGTGATCGGACTCGGCAGCGGAGTCACGGCAGGGGCTCTTTCCACCCACCATCCGCGTCGAATTGACTGCGTGGAAATCGAAGAAAAAGTAGCCGCGGCAGCTCGCTACTTCGAAACCGAGAATCTGGATATCCTCAACAAAAAGGAATTCCACCTGATTGTCGATGACGGAAGAAATTTCGTGCAACATGCTTCCCAGACATACGATGTCATTACATCCGAACCGAGCAATCTATGGATGTCGGGAGTCGCCAATCTGTTTACTGCTGAGTTTTTTCGCGCTGCAAGAGCCCGGCTCAATCCTGGCGGCGTCATGTGCCAATGGATCCACCTTTACCAGATCTCTCTCAACGATGTTCTGATTTTTCTAAAGACCTTTCAATCCGTATTTCCACATCTTTCTCTCTGGATTGATGACAGCGATCTACTGGTTCTGGGGGCGGATCATCCGCTTCTGATAGACCCGCTCACGATCGCTGACCGGATGTCGGAACCGGATGCCGCTGAAAGTCTGAGTCGATCCAGCCTGACTGCCGAAAACCTTCTGAAAAAATATGCCGGCGACGAACGGATCGTGCAAATCCTGCGCGCATCGTTTCCGCTCAACACGGATGATCATCCGATTCTGGAATTCTCCGCGCCAAAGAGTCTGTTTTGGGACCGCTCCCAAGAGATTGCTCGCGATATCTATACGCTCAAGCGAATTGCCGAAACCAATCTCAAGCAAAAGGATTAACCGCAAAAACCGCGAAGACCGCAGAGGGGGAGCTATTCCTTCTGGCAGCTGAACAAAAGGAAGAGACCGGCAAAGATAATTGCGGCGCCGGGATAAAAGTAGCGATCGGGGCTCTCTCCGAACAAGAAATAGGCGAGGACGGCGGCAAGCACGGGTTCTCCGAAAAATGCGGCGTTGACAACGTAGGCCTTCAATTTACGAATTGCAAGATTAAAAAGTCCATGTCCAACCAGACTCGGTACAAGAGCCATCAGGACGATCCAGATCAAGTCCCGCTCAGCAGGAAGTGGAATCGTCCGGTAGATGCAGAGATAGAAAACCAGGAGCCAGATTGCGGAGATATAGTAGACGGAATACATATAGTGCAGCCATGAGATCCGGGACCGCACACCGCGCCCGATTAGAAAGTATCCCGCTCCTGCTATCCCACCTAAAAGGGCAAGTAAATCACCTGAAAATGTCGTATTCCCCTGGCCCCATCGCGGAACGATGGAAAGAATTCCACCAAGAGTGACAATGCAAACGGCAAAGATCTCAACCTGTTTCAACCTTTCCCGCAGGAAAATAGCGCCCAGGATTGCTGCCCAGACCGGCTGCAAATCGACAAACAAAGTGGCCCGCGCTACGCTTGTATACGAAAGACCTGTGATCCAAGTCGCAAAATGGAGTGCAAGAAAGAGTCCTGACAAGATCAGCAGCAGCCAGGTACTTCTCCCGTAGAATTGTGCTTCAGAATCCGCACGCACAAACGGAAGCAGCATCAGAGCCGAAAACAACTGCCGGTAAAAAGCAATCACCAGTGGAGATGTGTGCGTAAGACGAATGAAAATGGAGGAGCAGGAAACAGCACAAATTGCCACAACCAGGTACACAAAGGATTTGTCGCGCTCCGTCATGAAACAGGCAACTGAACTCGAAAGAGAGTACCTTCCTGCCCGCTTTCCACCAGAATGGTTCCGTTGTGCTGAATCACGAGTTTCTGAACGATGGCGAGCCCTAATCCAACACCATCCTTTTTGGTGGAGAAGAATGGAATGAAAATCCGGGCCTGGTCTTCAGGAGGGATCCCCGCTCCGTTGTCCTGAACTTCGATCACGAGAGCTTTGCCATTGGCCGTCAGGGTTCCGGATACTTCCACGCGTCCCTCCCGCCCGGTTCCGTCAGTCGCCTCCACGGCGTTCCGGAGGAGATTGCCGAACACCTGCCGGAGCATCGCTTCATCTCCTGAAATCTCCGGAAATACACCCCTGGCTGATATGAGAACCGGCTTATCAACCTGGGAAACCCGCACCTCTTCTACACATTCCTGGATGATATCGCGGAGATTCACGCGGGTGAGCTGAAGCTGTACCGGTCCGGCAAATGAGAGAAAATCCTTGACGATTTTTTGCAGCAGATCCAGCTCCTTGTGAACCGGTGCGATGTAGTCCTTCTGATCGCCTGAAATCTTGTTTTCGAGAAGCTGCATATATCCCGAAATCGTTGCCAGAGAGTTACGAAACTCATGCGCCACACCCGCTGCCATTTCACCCAGGCCGGCAAACTTTTCTTTGAGAACCATCGTTCGCTGCAACTGTTTGAACTCGGTGATATCCGTAAAGAGACAAAAGACCCCGGCAAAATTCTTCAGACGATCCTGCAGCGGCATGATGCCGGCACCCAGATAACGTGGCTCTTTTTGCCTGAGTCGGATTTCCAGTTCTGCGCGATTGATGTGTATCCGCTCCTGAAAGCAGCGGTCGATGTCTTCCTTGAAGTCCGCGGAGATAGAGGCCATGATGTCCATGTAGGGTCGTCCCAGGACATCCTGGCAAGGAAACTGGAGGATCGACTCAGCCGCAGAGTTGAACAGCCGGACCACGCGCGCTTGATCAATCAGAATCAGACCACTGCTGATGCTTCCTACAAGGTCCTGATTCAACTGCTGCACTTCATCGGCGCGCGCCTTCTCGGACTGATGCAGGCGTTCCAGCTCAACTTCCTTTTCCTTGAGCTGCCCGATCACACCCTGGAACGTGTTGATGATCATGTCCGCCTCGTTTCGCGCATCACCGGGATGCAGCGACGGCGGCGCGGACTTTGCTGTCTGCAGCAACAGACGAAAAGGACGCAACGCAGCTTCAATAAAATAAAACGCAAGAAGCGCAGCAAACGCCATCAGCACAAAATTCAGATAACTCACAATCTTTGCGGAACGCTGGATCTGGACAAGCTTCTCAATTCCAAAAACCAGAATGATGGACCGCATCTGATCCCCCCGGCGGTATTGCGCAGGTACCAATAGATATTTCTCCCAGCGTGTCCCTTGGGCGTTGCGCAAGATCTGACCAGGTTCATCAAGAATTTGACGCAACTGCGAAGGCAAATTAGATCCAAGTTTACCTTCGGGTCGGGAATCGGTCCCGTAAAGAACGGCGCCTTCAATCCCGTACATCTTCATCCGTGTTCGCAGATAGTCTTCGATCGAACCGCTCAAGGCATCGTTGCTGAGCTCGTCCGAAATTTGGCTCGTAGCCAGACCCGTGCGTCGCTCAACATCCCGGTCCAGAGATTGAAACGCAATCGAGAGAAGCCTGGTAGAGTTGTAACTGTTGAAAACCAGCGCGATCAAAAAGAGAAGCAGCACCAGGCGAACCGTGCCTCGCATGGTGATAGGATATCATCCCTGCACAAGGGTCGCCCCTGCCGAAATCTTTACAAAACTGCTTTCAGCTGGTCACAGGCCCAGTCGATTTCTTCTTGAGATATGACAAGAGGCGGGGCAAGGCGGATCACATGTTCATGAGTTTCTTTGCAGAGCATGCCGCGGCTCTTGAGCGCTTCGCAAAAGCGGCGCGCCCCACCCGCTTCGGGCTTCAATTCAATTCCGATAAACAGACCGCGGCCGCGGACTTCCCTGACATGCGGACTCGGGATGTCTCGAACCTTGTTGAGGAAATAACGTCCCAACTCTGCCGATTTTTCCACGAGGCGCTCTTCGACGATCACACGTAGAGCTTCGCGCGCCACAGCGCAAGCGAGCGGATTGCCTCCAAAAGTGCTTCCATGATCTCCAGGACGGAATACGCCCAGAATCTCGCGTGAAGAGAGTACGGCTGAAATCGGATAGACTCCGCCGGCCAGCGCTTTGCCAATAATCACCATATCCGCGCGAACATTCTCATGATCCAACGCAAACAGTGCTCCCGCTCGTCCAAGACCGGACTGAATTTCATCAGAGATAAACAAAACACGGTTCTCACGGCAAATTTCAGCCACTTTCTTTAGATATCCATCCGGGGGGAACTTCACGCCGGCTTCACCCTGGATCGGTTCCACCAGGAAACCAACAGTGTTCGGCGTAATGACTTTCCGGAGCGCTTCCGCATCTCCGTAGGGGACGATTCTGAATCCAGGTGTAAACGGACCAAAATCTTCACGATATTGCGGCTCGGTTGAAAAACTCACAATCGTGGTGGTCCTGCCGTGAAAGTTATCTGTGCAGGCGATGAGTTCCGCTTTTTCCGGCTCCACCTTCTTGATCTGGTAGCCCCACTTGCGCGCGGTCTTTACGGCAGTTTCTACCGCTTCCGCGCCCGAGTTCATCGGAAGGACCATCTCATAACCGGTAAGGTCGCATAACTCTTTGCAGAAAAGTCCGAACTGATCGTTCCGGAAAGCGCGCGAAGTCAGAGTTACCCTCCCGGCCTGTTCCGCCAGCGCTTTCAGAATCCGGGGATGCCGGTGTCCCTGATTGACCGCTGAATAGGCACTGAGACAATCCAGATATCGGTTGCCGTCGACATCGTAGACCCAGACACCTTCGGCACGGTTGATCACTACATCCAGTGGATGATAGTTATGAGCGCTGTATCTTTCTTCCAATTCGGTATAATCTCTAGTTTGCATTGTGTTCCTTCCAGGCTAGATTTCTAAGTTCGATAGCGTATCATATTCGTCAATTGTAGAGTAGAGCCATTCCTTCCGTTTTCGGTTATAATTTGAGGCTCTTTTCTTCGATCATGCAAGACCACAAGAGACAACCTCATCCGGAGCAACGGCGGCGAAACCGCCACAGGTTCCGGCGAAAGCCGGACAGCGGCGCTCCGCACGCGAGGTCCGGGGAACAATCGGCGCGTGGTCCCGAACAGGAAGTGAAAGGAATTCTGGACGTACTTCCAAACGGAGCTGGATTCCTGCGACAACCCGATCACGATCTGCTTCCGTCCCAGGAGGATTTTTTTCTTTCTCCAAACCTCATCCGGGAAAGAAATCTGAAAACGGGCCTTCTGCTCAAGGGGATCGCTCAAAGCAACGCTCATGGAGGGAAAGCCCCCGCTCTTACGAGGATTCTTGAAATCGACGGTATCCCTGCGGAAAGCTATGTTGCACCGGTTCCATTTGATCGGCAGGTCAGTATTGATCCGTTGGAGCGTTTTGTCTTAACTCCTGTCAAAGATCCAGTTGCAGAAAGATCGATGCGCCTGCTCGAATTGATGGTCCCCATAGGCAAAGGGCAGCGCGGACTAATTGTGGCGCCGCCCAGAACCGGAAAAACAACGCTCTTGCATAACCTGGCATCTTCCATCGCGGAACACCATCCGGAAACATTTGTGATCGCGCTCCTTGTGGATGAACGGCCGGAAGAAGTTACTCATTTCAAGAGAAGCGTGAAGGGAGTTGTCGTCGCTTCATCTTCAGATAAAGAGGCGTCCTCTCATTTGAGGATCGCGAAGTTGACACTGGAAATGGCGCGGAGCATGGCAGAGCATGGACGCGATGTATTTCTGCTCCTCGATTCAATCACGCGGTTGGGGAGAGCTTCAAACCGCGAAGAAAGCCACCACGGCAAGACACTGAGCGGCGGTGTAGGAAGCCGTGCACTCGAGTTTCCGCGCAGATTCTTCGGCTCGGCCCGCAAACTTGAAAACGGGGGCAGTCTCACAATCATTGCTACGGCCCTGATTGATACAGGGAGCCGCATGGATGAAGCGATCTTTCTCTGCGAAAAATCATTGCGGATGCGGCAGTCGATTCATGGCGACAAACCCAGCGTTGACGTGGCGGCTTCGCACTACCTGCGCGGCCGGTTGTTCCTGGATGAAAACGATCCGACGAACGCCGAGCCGGAACTCGACACCGCTGTAACGATTTACGAAAACACGCCCGGGCTCAGCCCAACGCACTGGCGGAAGATGCTGGCGCGATACTGGCGCGGCGAGTGTCGCGTTCGACTCGATCGGCTCGAAGAAGCGGAACTCGACATCGCCGACGGCTTTCGCGTGTTGCAGGCC
>CAZDDB010000074.1:9568-13964 GCA_964504105.1 uncultured Acidobacteriota bacterium | reverse complement strand
CATCAGATCACGGTCCTTCTCGTAGATGATCAAGCGATCATCGGAGAAGCGGTCCGCCGCATGCTTGCCGGCGAGAAGGACATCCGCTTCCATTATTGCAGCGACCCCAGGAAGGCGCTGGAAACTGCAACCGGGACCTCGCCCACAGTAATCTTGCAGGATCTGGTCATGCCTCAAGTGGACGGCCTGACGCTGGTACGTCATTTTCGTGAAAACGAGAGTACACGCAATATTCCTCTGATCGTGTTATCTACAAAAGAAGAGCCTTTGACGAAAGCGGAAGCATTCGCATTGGGCGCAAACGATTATCTCGTAAAGCTTCCCGATAAGATCGAGCTGATCGCCCGTATCCGCTATCATTCTCGCGCATACATCAACTTGCTGGAGCGCAACGAAGCATACGATGCGCTGGTGAAAAGCCAGCAACAGCTCGCTCGTGAACTTGCCGAAGCAGCCGATTATGTCCGGTCGCTGCTTCCACAACTGTTGCAGGGAGTAGTGGAGACCAACTGGAAATTCATTCCGTCCACGCAACTGGGCGGAGACTCCTTCGGCTATCACTGGCTGGATCCGGATCACTTTGCGATCTATTTGTTGGACGTATGTGGCCATGGTGTGGGCGCGGCGTTACTTTCAGTATCCGTTGTGAACGTGCTCCGTTCTCAGAGCTTGCCCGCGACAGACTTTCATGATCCTGCGCGCGTCTTGACTGCGCTGAACGAAGCGTTCCCGATGGCTAATAACAACCGTATGTATTTCACGATGTGGTACGGAGTTTACAACCGTTTAACGCGCCGGCTTGCTTATGCGAGCGGCGGACATCCTCCCGCCGTTTTGATTACCGGCAGTTCCCGCGAAAACCCACAGGTCGTTCAGCTCATGACACCGAATCTGGTGGTTGGCGCTCTCCCCGGGATCGTGTTTAAGAGCGCCACAGCCGATCTCGGAGCGTACGCTGAGATGTATGTCTACAGCGATGGCGTCTACGAGGTCAATCAGCCTGACGGCACAATGCTGGAACGCGACGCCTTCATCCAGATGCTTATAAGACAGCGTCCGGAAGATGCGCTTGATTCCATCCATCGGCAGATGTGCAGCTTGCAAGGCTCCGATTCCTTCGAAGACGACTTTTCGATCTTGCAGGTGATCTTCCGCCTTCCCTAGAACCAGTCCCGCCCCGGGATGCGCACGGAAATATTTCCACTCACCGGAGCAACCAGTTGTTTAACACTCTTGTGGTTTACTCAATCTTTCCATTCTGGCAATTCAAAGTAGAATGTGGTTCCGCGTCCGGCCCCGGTTTCAAACCCGATCGTGCCGCCATGTCTTTCGATGATCGCTTTTGAAATGTTCAAACCCAGGCCCGTCCCTGATTTCTGTCTTGTGCCGGCACTGAATCCCTGAGCAAATTTCTGGAAAATTCTTCCCCGGAACTTTTCCGGGATTCCAGCGCCATGATCGGTGACCGATACGCGAACTTTTTCTCCGGAGCGGGAAATAGAGACCAGGACGGTCTCGTTGGGCGCGGAGAATTTAGCAGCATTGGAGAGCAGGTTAGTCATGACCTGCATGATCCTATCGCTGTCGACCTGCACTCGGACCGCATCGAGATCACATTGCACCAGGAAGTTCACGCCAAATTGCGCGCCGTATGCTTGGTTCGCTTCAGTAATCTGCTCCAGCAAAGGAATCAGATCCACTGGTTTGAGGTCCAGCTGCACCCTGCCCGATTCGATTTTGTCGATGTCGAGCATATTATTGATGAGACGTACCATCCGTTCGCTGCTTCGGGACGCAATCTCGATCATCTTGCGTGCTTTTTCCGGAAGCTGCTGTGCGAATTTCTCGACAGTCCATTCCAGTGAACCGCGAATCGATGTGAGAGGAACACGCAGCTCGTGCGATACGATGGAAATAAACTCATTCTTTGTTTGCTCGATCCGTTTCCGTTCCGTGATGTCTTCTACCGTCCCTTCGTAATACAGCAGATCCCCCTCGGCCGAACGGATAATTTGCGCATTTTCGCTGACGTGCAACAGCGAATTGTCACGCCTTTTCCAGATGGATTCGAGGGCCATGATTTTTCCATCCCGTTGAATTTGTTCTTGAAACTCTGTGCGTGAATCTGCCTCAAATGTGTACGCGACCGCTTCTTCCAGTGAGCCGTAGCCGAGCATCTTCAAGAGGGCCGGGTTTGCGTTAACAATTCTGCAATCGGAGGTCATCCGGTAAACGCCGATCGGAATATTTTGAAACAGGCTCCGGAAACGTTCCTCGCTTTCCCGCAAAGCCTGCTCCGCCTGTTTCCGTTCTGTAATATCTTTGGCAATGCACACGATTCCTTGAACGATGCCGTTCGAATCGGCGACAACGCTTCCCGAGCAGCTCATCGGAATCTTCCGGCCATGCTTGGTCATATAGGCCAGCTCAAATTCATGCACGGATCCTGCTTCAATCAGGCCGCGCAGGGTGAAGAAGAGATCCTCCTCTTCCAGAAGGATTCCCATCGGGCGTCCAAGCAGCTCTTCCTCGAAATACTCTAGAAGATTCAAGATGGCGGGGTTTACCGTCTTGATCATTCCATCGGGATCCACCACCACAAGTGTATCGATCATGTTTGAGATGATGGAATCCAGGTAGTCTCTGGTCGCTATTTCCATGATTCTAGATAGTAACATTGAAGTTCCAAAGAGTGCTAATTAGTGTGCTATCTTAAAGACGATGATTCTGCAAAGTGAGATTTCAGCAAATAGTCCCGACTTCCTACGAAACCAGCAGGAACACTTGAAGCTGGCGGAGGAACTGAAATCGTTGCTGGATCGGATACGAATGGGCGGGCCGGAAAACGCGCGCATAAAACACAAGGAACGTGGCAAGCTGTTTGTGCGCGAAAGAATCCGGCTTTTGCTGGATGAAGACAGGCCGTTTCTGGAACTATCCCCGATTGCGGCGTATCAGGTGTATGGAGACGAAGTGCCGGCTGCCGGCATCGTCACCGGCATCGGGTGGATCCATGGCGCTCCTGTCATGGTGATTGCAAATGATGCCACGGTGAAGGGGGGAACGTATTATCCGCTTACCGTGAAGAAACACGTTCGCGCGCAGGAGATCGCAAAAGAAAACCGGCTTCCCTGCGTGTATCTTGTTGATTCCGGCGGCGCCTTTCTTCCGATGCAGGCAGAAGTATTCCCCGATCGCGATCATTTCGGTCGCATCTTCTATAACATCGCGAATCTTTCAGCGGCCGGAATTCCGCAACTATCCGTTGTCATGGGGTCGTCTACAGCCGGTGGCGCCTATGTTCCTGCTATGTCTGAAGAAACGATCATGGTCCGCGAGCAGGCAACGATTTTTCTTGCCGGGCCTCCACTGGTGAAAGCAGCCACGGGAGAGGATGTTACCGCTGAGGAATTGGGCGGCGCCGATCTTCACTGCCGGAAATCGGGTGTCGCCGATCATTATGCGGAAAATGACGCGCACGCCCTGGAACTGGCAAGAAATCTGCTCCAGTTTCATGCCCACCATTTGAAGGAGGAACGCTGGCTTGTTCCTACGCGAAGCGAACCCCCGCGGCATTCGGCAGATGAAATCCCCGGAATTTTGCCTCTCGATTTGAGACAACCATTTGAAATGCGTGAGCTGATCTTGCGCATCATCGATGGCGGCGCCTTCCAGGAATTCAAGAAACTCTACGGTACAACACTGATTTGCGGAACCGCTCATATCAGCGGTTACCCTGTTGGGATCCTCGCAAACAACGGAATACTTTTCAGCGATAGCAGTCTGAAAGCCACGCATTTCATCGAATTGTGCGAGCAGCGCAAAATTCCACTTCTGTTCCTTCAAAATATCACCGGATTCATGGTGGGAAAGGATGCGGAAAGCGGCGGCATCGCCAAGGATGGAGCAAAAATGGTGACGGCTGTTGCTACATGCACAGTCCCGAAAATCACGATCATTGTTGGCGGGTCCTACGGCGCAGGCAATTATGGAATGTGCGGCCGTGCCTATCAACCCCGTTTCCTGTTCATGTATCCAAACGCGCGGATCTCCGTGATGGGGGGTGATCAAGCGGGGTTTGTGTTATCCACGGTTGGCAAGACGAATCCGGAGGAAATCCGGGCCAAGTATGAACAGGAAGGACATCCATACTATAGTTCCGCGCGGTTGTGGGATGACGGCGTCATTGATCCGCGCGATACCCGCTCGGTGCTGACGATCTGTCTGGACGTAATCGCGCGCGGTCCGCTTTCTACCGGCCGCTTCGGCCTTTTTAGGATGTAACCACAAATGAACACAGATGAACACCGATATTCCTTTTCTAAATCTGTGTTTATCTGTGTTCATCTGTGGTTCCATTGAAAAAACTGTTCGTAGCGAATCGTGGTGAGATCGC
>CAZDDB010000074.1:0-9558 GCA_964504105.1 uncultured Acidobacteriota bacterium | reverse complement strand
GACACGGACGCACGGAGTCAATTCAAAATTCTTCTCCGTGTCTCCGTGCCTCCGTGGTTCAATGAAAAAGCTACTGATTGCGAATCGTGGTGAGATCGCTTGCCGCATCGCGCGCACTGCAAAACGGATGGGTATCGCAACTTGCGGTGTCTACACTCCGCAGGATTTGCGCACTCGGCACGTGCGGGAACTGGATGAAATCGTGGCGCTTCCCGCCGGCGAACTGGCTGAGAATTATCTGAATCAGAAACTCCTGATCCACACTGCCATCGAATTCGGAGCTGATTCAGTGCATCCCGGCTATGGCTTTCTTGCCGAGAATCCTGAGTTCGCCGAGCAGACGCTGAGAGCCGGCTTGATCTGGGTCGGACCAAAGCCGGATGCGATGCGCAAACTGGGTGGAAAGATTGAAGCAAAAGAGATTGCCGTACGGGCCGGCGTTCCGGTTGTACCCTGGAAGAGGTTAAGTCACGCTCCAGCCCCTGAAGAAGTGCAGCAGATTCTGGATGAGATCGGACTGCCTCTGTTGATCAAAGCGGCGCATGGCGGCGGCGGACGTGGTCAGCGCGTTGTACCTGACGTATCCCAATTTGTAGATAGCCTCAGGTCCGCCCGTTCCGAAGCGGAAAGATCGTTTGGCTCGGGAGAAGTGTTTGTCGAAAAATTTCTCGAACACCCGCGCCATGTCGAAATACAGATTTTGGGAGATGAACACGGCAACATTTTCACTTTCGGCGAGCGGGATTGCACATTGCAGCGCAGGAACCAGAAAATCGTTGAGGAAGCTCCCGCTTCCATCCTGGATCCGGATACTCGCCGGAGGATGATCGACTCTGCCCGGGCGCTGGCTTCCGCTGTTCGCTATAACAACGCCGGGACGATCGAATTCCTTGCACAAAGTGATGCGCAGGGCTCGTGGAACTATTATTTTATGGAGTTGAACGCCAGACTGCAGGTGGAACATCCGGTAACAGAGATGATCTGGGGGATCGATCTTGTAGAGTTGCAGCTGCGGTCTGCACAGGGGGAAAAACTATCCGGCCTTCCGGAGAAACCGTCCGGTCACGCGATCGAGATCCGGTTGTGCGCGGAAGACCCGGCCCGGCAGTTTTTGCCCACTCCCGGTCCCATTACCGAATGGATTTGTCCGGATCATCCCGATCTGCGTGTCGAGTCCGGGTTTGAAATGGGAGATGTCGTTCCCCAGGAATATGATTCCTTGATTGCTAAGCTGATCTGCAAAGGAACGAACAGAGAGGACGCGATCAGAAAGTGTACGAATGTATTAGATGGAATTGTCATTGGCGGGGTCCTGACAAACCAGTACTTTCTCCGGTCCGTATTGTCCCATCCGGATTATCTTGAAAACAGAATCCACACGCGCTGGATCGATTCGCATCCCGTTGCGCCTTCGGAACGCCTGGACAGCGATCTGGTGTTTTGGGGAAAGAAGTTTTGTTCCGAATTGTTTGTGCAGCGTGGAGATTCCGCCGCAGCGACCGTTCCGGCGCCCACAGAACTGCTTCTGGAGTTTGCGCCGGAAATGGAAATCCACGGAACCCATTCTCCGCAAGGACTTGTGCGGATTGCCGGACGTTTCCGGGGAAAGGACAACGGGGAAGTGTACGCGACCGGCTGGATCAGCCGGTTCGAAATGTGTCTTTCTTTCCAGAAGGAAATCGAAGGTGTGGGGCAGCGGCGCATCGCCTTCGCCGGCCAGTTTGAAATCGATGACGTTCGCGCTCATCACGGACCGATCCTGGCGCAGATGCCCGGTGTTGTTCTGGACGTCCGGGCAGCCGTGGATCAAATCGTACAGCCGCAGTCGCCGATCCTGATCATCGAAGCCATGAAGATTGAGATGCCAATGAGTCTTCCGGTCGCCGCAAAGATCACCGCAATTCGTGTCAAGCGCGGGGATCGAATTCAGCCCGGCCAGACTCTGGTAACCTGGGAGCCTTTGCCATGATCCGGATTTTTGAAGTGGGCCCGCGTGATGGACTGCAAAACGAAAAGAAGCTGCTCACCCTGGAACAGAAACTGACTTTGATCGAAGGATTGTTGAAAGCGGGGCTGGACAATATTGAAGTGGGAGCGTTTGTTCGTCCGGACAAAATTCCGCAAATGGCCGGGACGGAGGAAATCTACCGGAGCCATCAGATGCAGCAATGGAAAAAACAATTTCCAAACGCGAGATTCTGGTCGCTTGTGCCCAATGAGAAAGGGCTGGCGCGCGCCATCGATTGCGGAGCAACGCATATTGCGGTATTTGGAGGCGCTACAGAAACGTTTGTCAAAAAAAACATCGGGATGACAATTCAAGAATCGCTGAATTCATTTTCATCAGTCGTGAAACGCGCACTTCAGCATGGAATGGAAGTTCGTGGTTACATCTCGGTTTGTTGGGTGTGTCCGTACGAAGGAGAGGTCGAACCCGAAATGGTATTGAGTGTCATGAAGCCGATGCTGGACATGGGCATCCGGGAGATCTCGTTGGGAGACACGATCGGGCGCGCACATCCGATGGCGGTCCGGGAGCTCTTGTCGCAGGTACTGAAAGTCGCTTCCGCGGAGCGGTTTGCGGTACACTTCCACGATACGTATGGAATGGCGATTGCAAACATTGATTGCAGCATCCACATGGAAATCAAGATCGTGGATAGTTCCATTGGGGGGCTCGGAGGTTGTCCGTATGCTCCAGGCGCCGCCGGGAATGTGGCAACGGAGGATGTGTATACTTTGCTTGAAGGATACACACAGCGAGGCATTGCAACGCAATCGTTGGATCCGGATCAGTTGATGACTGCGGCAAATCGTGCGCAGGAACTGATGGGCCGGACATTGCCCTCGAAACGACTGACCGCTTACAGTCGGCAAATTGCCAAATTGCAAGCATCAAATTCCAAACAAATTCGAAGTCACAAACTCAAATGCTCCAAACACCGGTTCGAGAGACTTTTGAAAATTGGTAATTAGAATTTGTTTGGAGTTTGTGATTTGAGATTTGGTGCTTGTTGTTGTAGCCCACATTTGACTTCATAAGTCCCACATATTACATTTGCTTCTACCACAGGAGGATTCTTATGTTTCAGAAAATTATGACACGGATGCCGATGTATGACGAGGAAGCTGTGCAACCGATGCGCGATGAATTGATTGCATACGGTTTTGACGAAGCCCGAACACCCGAAGAAGTGGACCAGGCCGTTTCTCAGAAGGGCACTACGCTGGTGGTGGTCAATTCCGTTTGCGGTTGCGCTGCCGGAAGTGCGCGCCCCGGAGTGGGTGCGGCACTGCAAAACAAGGTGATTCCGGATCATCTGGTCACCGTGTTTGCAGGTCAGGATCAGGATGCTGTCGAGCAGGTGCGGCAGGTTCACTTGAAGGACTACCCTCCCTCGTCTCCTTCGATGGCGTTGTTCAAAGATGGTAAGCCCGTCTACATGATGCAACGTTCCATGATCGAAGGAAGAGGCCCGCAGCAGATTGCGAACGAACTGGATCGCGTGTTTGAAAGCAACTGCTCGCGGCCAGGTCCATCCGTGCCTGCAGAGGAGTTTGCAAAGATTACTCACGCAGTTGCCTGCGGCTCCACCATCCCCCGCGCCCGCTAGGCACGCTTCTGCCCCTGGGCGCGCTCTTGAGCGCGAAGACGGACGCGCCCTCAGCCGATCTCCGCCGGAACACAGATCAGGGTTTCCCGCTTCGTGGTTTAATCTTCATTATCTGGAAGGAGGGATTCACCTGTGAATGAAATCGGAAAGGAAATTGAGGCGTGGTGCGGGCAATGTAAAGTGGACCGGCGGTGCGCCATCGCATCGCTACATTCCGACGGCTCGATCGATCGCGTTATGTGCACCTATTGCCAGACATCGCGCAATTACCGTCCGCCGCAATCCAACAGCACTGGGGCCCCGGCGCGCACCGTGACAGTGGAGGAGAACGAGCTGCGCGCACTGGTGCGCTCGGTAGTCCGCGAAGAAATGGAAATGGCAAGTTCTCCGCTGGGAGACAAATGGATCGGTGGCAATCTGATCCTCCGGCCCGGCAAACCGGGTGTGCAGGAAAAAGTGGTTTCGATCGATGTTTTTTTTCACAAAATTGTAATGTTGCGCGACAGGATGCGTGTGTTGGAGCAGCAGATCAATTCGCACGATAAACTGACCGATGCAGAGAAGGTACAATTGCAGCAATACATCACTCGCTGTTACGGCACACTGACCAGCTTCAACATGCTTTTCAAAGATAAGGAAGACTATTTCGTTGGTTCCAAATCGGAATAAGAAAACAATCTCCCGACTTTCGCGGTAAAATCAGCCCGATGAAAAGTTTTCGGAAAGAATTGTGGTTTCACACCTCCACAAGAGTTGCCTTTCTCAACATCACCCCTCAGGTAGACGAATGTGTTCGGGTAAGCGGAGTGAAGGAGGGACTGGCACTTGTGAATGCCATGCACATTACCGCTTCTGTCTTTATCAACGATGACGAATCAGGACTTCATCACGACTATGCGCAATGGCTCGAAAAATTGGCGCCGCATGAACCGATACGGCAGTACCGGCACAACGATACTGGGGAAGACAATGCGGATGCACACATCAAGCGCCAGGTCATGGGGCGCGAGGTGGTCGTAGCAATTACTGCGGGCAAACTCGATTTTGGCCCGTGGGAGCAGATCTTCTATGGAGAATTCGACGGCCGCCGCCGCAAACGCGTCCTGGTAAAAATCATCGGCGAATGAAGTTGCTATAATACAAACATGGGAATTTTCTACATCGACTGCGAGGTCATCAATGTTCGGCGGACGGATAAGAAAGTGTCAATTCCGAAGCTGTTGGTGGATACCGGTTCAGAGTTTTCTTGGATTCCTGAGGCCGAGCTGAAACAAGCCGGAATTCGGATTGCAAAAAAAGATCTTGAGTTCATGATGGCCAACGGTCAAACAATCACACGCTCCACCGGATATGCGATTCTTCGTTCCGGCGGATTCGAAACCGTGGATGAGGTGGTCTTTGCTCAGCAGGGCGACCTTACGCTGCTCGGTTCACGGACCCTGGAAGGATTTGGCGCGGTGGTTGATTTACAAAAAAAACGTCTTGTTGCTTCGGGACCGCATGTGGCCGCGCCGTAACGGTTTACCTCGGGCCGCCGGGACGGCGGCGTTACAAACCTCTTACAAGTCTCTGCGATTGAATTGGCGTACGGCGATTGCCAGCATGGCGATGAGATAAATGCCGGCGTATGCGATCATCAGCGGATTTGGCACGGACACGGCTCCAAACGGACCCGCCGCGATTCCCAGGGAGCGGACGACAGGCGATGCCATCTCGTAAGCCGCGCGCTTCCACAGCGCTTCGCTCGGAATGATCAGGCTGGAAAAGATTCCGATATTCACCGCGGTTTGATTCTTCAGGGCGGCGCCAATCTGCTCTACCCAACCGCCAATAAAGCCGAGACCATACAATCCGAACACGATTCCACCCGTGGCGAGCGTGGAAAACGTGCTGCTGCAAGCGAGGCTGACTGTCATGATGAGCAAACTCTCCAAATAGATGAGTCCCGCTCCTGGTAAGATGTTGCGCAAGTGATATCCACTACGCAAGTACACAATGCTCATCACGCCACCAGCCATGAAAAACAGGTAGAAGGCAAGCAGAACAGCAAAGCCCAGCCATTTTCCCCAAACGACTTCGGATCGGCGAAGCGGTTTGGATGCGACAGTCTGGATCGTTCCAGATGCAATCTCGCCTGCGAGCGTATCCGAAGCGATCAGCGCGCCCATCGCAAGTGTGAGAAAATTGATTGCGTACAGACCCGCAGTGGAAAGAAAGTTAAATGCTTGGTTCTTGATCAGCATCTCACGCGGTCCGTTCTGCGACGGGAGACTCTTGCAGGTGTAATGAAAGCCAACGCCGAACAACACCAGGAAAGAAATTCCCAGGATGAAAGCCGCTACGGCAATCCTGCGCCGTACCGATTCCAGAAATGTCAGGCGCATAATCACAAATGCCGCCAATTACAACCCTCCATCCGTTCCAACTACTTTCAAAAATAGTTCTTCCAATGTAATTCGTTCCTGTGTGAGTGAATACAGTGCCGACCCCGAAGTCACCAGATAGCGCGCGATCTCCGGAAGGGCCGCTTCCTCCTGGATGGTTAGCATGATCTGTTCGCCCTCATGCCGGATGTTTTGTCCCCATTTGTGAAGACCTGCCAGAGTTTCCGGTGTCACCGAGGCGGCACGGATCGTCACGTTCATTTGACCTTCCATCAAGTGCTTCAAATCGCTGAGATGCACCACTTCTCCATGCTTGATAAACGCGACACGGTCGCAGGTGACTTCGACTTCGCTGAGCAAATGCGAGTTCAGAAAGACTGTTGTGCCGAGATTACGCAAATCGCGCAAAATATCGCGGACAAGGCGGCGCCCGGCAGGATCCAGGCCGGAGGTGGGTTCATCCAGGAACACAATCGAAGGGCGGTTGAGCAGGGCCTGGGCGAGTCCCACCCGCTGCAGCATCCCCTTCGAATACGTTCGAAGCTGCTTGTCTGAAAAGGGAATCAATCCCACGAGCTCCAGCAATTCTGGAATTCGCCTGTGCAGATCCGGATCGGACATCCGGTAGAGTTGGCCATGCAGGCGGAGAAATTCGCGGGCGGTGAGCCATTCATGAAAACGAAAATGTTCCGGCAGAAAGCCGGTCTTCCCGCGAGCTTCGCGATCTCCCAGCGGTTTGCCCAGCAGTATGGCGGAACCGGAGGTCGGATTGGCCAGCCCCAGCAGCATCTTGATTGATGTAGTCTTGCCTGCGCCGTTCGGGCCAAGAAAACCGAAAGCTTCGCCCAGTCGGACCTGCAGGGTGAGGCCACCAACTGCTACTTGATCTCCGTAAACTTTACGAAGGTTGGTTGTATCGATCGCAAAATCCGGCATTCTTAACCGCAAAGACCGCGAAGAACGCGAAGGCCGGAAGAAATATCCGCTCTGCGGTCTTAGCGGTCTTTGCGGTTGATTCTCACCTCATGGAATTGGCGATGGTGACTGCATCCTCAGAGTTGCCCTGTCCCATCAACGCGTACAGAATACCATCCCGCACCCACATCAAGTTATATGCAGCGGGCATCCTTGGTCCGTATTCGTGCGAAGTAAACAGGGTTCCCTTGACGGAATCCACTTCCACTTCAGTGAACTTCATTCGTCCGTCTACAGGCAGAGGGATCACCAGCGTGCTTGCCCAGTCTATTTGCTCGCTAAATGTCTGCGCTTGCTGGGGAGACATCCCCAGCAATTGCAACATGGTCTTTGCCAGTTCCGGGACGTTGAGTTCCGGCGGAGCTACAACAGTAGGACTGGGAAGCTGCGCCAGAATCTTACAATCGGGATAATTGAAGTGTTCGCGTCGGCCCTCTTCCTGGGCTTTTTCCGCTTGGTCTCTTTTTGGACACTTGCCATAGGTGGAAAGTACAGAAGGAGGAATGTTCAAATAGACCATCTGACCATCGATTTCTTCCGGAAGACGGACATCGCTTCTGCCCACATCATCCAGGATCGACTGCATGCGCTGGACATCGACCGAAAACGAAATATCCGCGGCCGGCTGCACATGGAAGTGGGGATTTGAAAGCGAAGCAGGAAGACGCACACCGAACCCTGCGGCGCGCACCGCATTCGAAATGGAATCCGCTTCCACCGGAGAGCCATGCTTTACAACATGAACGTTGTCTGAAAGCATCTTTTCCATTCGCGTGCTCATTTCGGAATCAGACAAGTCGCTCTGCAACTGCTTCAGGTTTGTGGGATCGATCTGCACAACAGTGATTTGCCGGACACGGAACATGCTCAGAAATTCGGTGGCCCAAACCCGAACCGGCTTCAGGTTCAACGCAACAACGACAAGCGCTGCAGCACCAAGAGCTGCAAATGCGGGACGCATCCGTCCACCGAACAAGCCTTCCAGCAATCCTTTTGGGACGGAAGCCTTACGTGGATGGAAGCGGGTGAAAGCGGCTGCAGCATCCGGGATATTGTCCGGGGCGGCTGCGCTCAGCAAGGCGCGAACACGTTCGGCGCTTTCCTGTAACAATGCCAGATGATCGTTGCACTCGGCGCACTGGCGGAAATGTTCTGATGCGGAGGATTGTTCCGAATCAGGAAGTTCGTGGTCGAGATATGCATGAAGAATCGATTCGCTAAGATGCATGGTCAGTCTCCTTTCAGATAAACTCGCTCAAACTCTCTTTCGGCACGCGCCAACAGCGTACCGACCGAGTTCGGCGAAAGATCGAGCGCGGCGGCAATCTCCTTGTAGGAGAATCCGGAGTGATGAAGGACAAGCAACTCGGCCTCCCTTCGCGGTATTTTCCGCAGTGTGCCGTGAACCCGAAGCTGGTCCCGTGCGCGTTGGGCTTCCATGGAAGGATCCGGAGAACTTGCTTGCGGCAGAGGTGCATTCTCTTCGTAAAAGGTCCGGCGCTTTGTTGCGCGCAGCGAGTTATAGCCAAGACGCACAGCAACGCGATAGAGCCACCCTTTCAAACGGTCCGAATCTTTCGGCGCGCGCCGCCATAACCGGAAAAGGGCTTCCATCGTGAGATCTTCCGCTTCCGCTTTCTGGCCGGTCAGCCGGTAGAGAACGCCGTAGATCCGTTCATAGTTTTCCAGGAAGATCACTTCGAAATTCTCTTCCTGGTTCTTTGCATCCAAAGGGAACGCTCCGGCATTCTCCATCACTTTTGCGCTCATCACACTCTAAAACACCGGCCGTCCCTCCTTTGTGACAATCCCCGCCGCTTTTTTTGCTTTCCGGAAGATGTCCAGAAACATCTCACGGGTGAGTTTGCCGGTGAAAGTGTTTTGCTGGCTTGGGTGGTAGGAACAAATCAAGGTCCGGCCATCCGGCAGATCCACGATCTGACCATGTCCGAAGGGAGGGAAGCGATGCCGTTTGATTTGCGGATTTAGTTTCAGGATTTTCTTTACCGAGTTGTAGGCGATTGATCCGAGAGCGACGATCACTCTGGCTGATTGCAAGCCTGACAGCTCGCGTTTCAAAAAAGGTTGGCAGTTTGCAAATTCCTGAGGTGTCGGTTTGTTTGCCGGCGGAGCGCACCGTACGGCGGCGCCGACATAAACGTGGAAGATGCGAAGTCCGTCATCCGGTGAGTTCGACCGCGGCTGGTTTGCGAGTCCGAGTGCATGCAGAGTACCGTAGAGCCAATCGCCGCTGCGATCTCCGGTGAAGATACGTCCCGTCCGGTTACCGCCGTTTGCTGCCGGCGCGAGCCCCACTATATATATAGTGGCCGCCAAATCCCCAAATCCCGGCAGCGGCTTGGCCCAGTATGACTGCCCCTGGTATCGGCGCGGGGGCTCTTTTGCAACAGCCTCGCGATGTTTTACAAGCCGCGGACACTTTCTGCATCGAATGATTTCCCCATTCAATTCTGTTAGTTTATCCATTTGGAACACGAAATGCCCTATCCCCCCGGATGAAATATACTCTAGTGCACTGTAACACATGGTTATGAAGTGTTTCATTTCCGGGAAACGGTTTTGTA
>CAZDDB010000073.1:0-13972 GCA_964504105.1 uncultured Acidobacteriota bacterium | reverse complement strand
GCGTCGATCGTGCACCAAGTTTCTCCGGCGGGCAGGATGCCCGCGCTACCAAGGAGTGACTTCCTTCATCCTTCATCCTTCTGCCTTCATCCTTTGGTTGCGGCGGGAGGCCGCGCCGTGTCTCTGCGGTGAGATCCTACACGCCGGTTTTGTAGCGGCGCAGGACTCTCTTTACGTAGTCGCGGGTTTCCTGATAAGGAGGGATACCCTGATAGCGGTCTACTGTCTTTTCGCCCGAATTGTATGCGGCGAGCACCAGTTTCAGATTTCCATCATAGCGTTCCAGCAGCATCTTGAGGTGTCTGATTCCTGCTTCAATATTTTGAGCGGGATCATACGGATCGTCCACTCTGTACATTCGTGCGGTTTCGGGCATCAGTTGCATGAGACCGCAAGCCCCCTTCGGCGAGATCGCGTTGGGATCGAAATTTGATTCTGCTGCCATCACTGCGGCCACCAGTCGCCAGTCAAGCCGGTGTTTCTCTGCCAGAGCCAGCACCAGATTTGAATAGGCAAAATCGGGCTTCTTCTGCGCGACCGCCGCCTGTTTTGGTTGCGGTTCTGGCGCAGAAAGGCGGATTTCACGGACCCATGCGACCGGGATCGTCATTTCCGCTTTGTCGCTCAGATCGATTTGCATGGCAGCGCCGTGGACAGTGTAACTCCGGATCTTCAGCGTCTTTCCGCTTTCGAGAACAAGAATATCCGCCGAAAGAGACCCGGCAAACAGTGTCGCAAGCAGAAGAAACAGGATCTTGTTCATCGGCAACGATTATAACTCATCGCAGCAAATCGCGTCTTAAGGAAAGTCCGCCGTCATAGAGGATCGTTTGGCCTGTCATGTAAAGTTGCGGATCTAGAAGAAATACGACCATGCCGGCGATGCCGGATGCCTCTCCGTACCGGGGAATGATCTTTTGTTTCAGGAGCTCTTCGTATTTGCCTTTGCGGATGCTTTCTTCCGCCATCCCAGCTTGATTTACGCCGGGAGCCACGACGTTGATCCGGACAAACGGATCGCCGCCAAAATCTTTCGCAAGGATCTTTGCGCCGTGAATGAGAGCACCCTTTGCAACTCCGTAATACAGCGATCCTTCAAACGGATAGACGCCCTGCATGGAAGAAAAGAGCACAATCGCTCCCGAATGCCCGGCGTTTTTCAGATGCAATGCAAATTGTTTCGCGCTGTGCAACGGCGCCGAAGCATTTTTCAGGAAGGACTCTTGCATGTGGCTGATCTGCGCCTTCTGCCATTCCACTCGCGCGGGATCTCCGATCAGGTTTACCAGCGCGTAAGGTTCTTTTTCTTGTTCGAAAAAGATGTCGGTAGCGTCATTGATCTCGTCCGCTTTTGTAAAGTCGCAACGGTAAAACGAGAACTTTGCTTTGCAGCCTTTGAGTTTGCTCTTGAGTTGTTCCTGCCGGTCATCGTCTTTGCGATGCGCCAGCATCAGGGAGCAGGGGAGAGCGGCCAGGGCCAGAACAATTGCCTGCCCCAGGCCGCCGGTTGCACCCGCAATGAGAATCGACTTGCCGCTAATTCCGTTCATCATCCAGGAATGATTGAATCACAAAGCGAGTGATTGTGGTAGGGGCGATCCTAGTGGTCGCCCTGATATCCTACGCGGCTTCTTTTTTCATCTTTTCCAGTTCTTTTTTCAGCTTTTCCATCTCAGGTTTCAAATCTTTTTCCAACTCTTGCTTCAGATCCTCCAACTGCTGTTTCATTTCTTCCATATCGAAATGAAAGTCGGGCAAGTCCTGCAATTCTCTGAGATGCGGCATTTCGGGAAGCTCCTCCAGATGAGGGAATGTCCTCTTTTCCGGTTTCGCGGTGATCTGCTGTTCCTTGCCATGCCGAAGGATTGTCAACCTGGCATCGTCTGCATCTTCCAGGTTGCCGAGTTCTTCGCGCACGTCGTCGGGACTTGTGGTTTTCTTCCCGTTGAAGGAAGTGATGACATCCCCTGCCTTCAGACCAGCCTTTTCCGCTGGACTATCTTTTTCTACGCGTGTAACCAGAACGCCCGCTTTGGGATCCACCTGGAAGTACGCAGCGAGATCCGGATTGAGTTCCTGCAGATCCACACCCAGATAGCCGCGTCCAAAGGCGCGGATGAATTTCATAGTCGTGCGTTTGTCGGGAGCTGCCAGTACCGTGATTTCTTTGCCGTCGCGAACCAGATCGATCGATACTTTTTTCTCTTCAGTCAATCTTTTCAGGGTACGACGGATGTCGGTGGCGTTTGAGATCTCCTCGTCATCGATTCTTAGAAGAATGTCCCCTTCTTTGATTCCGGCTTTCTCAGCGGGGCTGTCTTCAATGACTTCTGTGACTTCGACACCTTTGCCATCGGTGGATTTGTCAGAAAGAACCACACCCAACCGGTAGCCGCCGGCGGAAAAGGTTCGCATTTTTTCCGGTGTTTTGACGACAATGTCGTGGTCCTGTTCCGTAAGCGCCCGACCTGCAAGAAACCCCAGAACCAGAACCGGAAGGAGAATGAACAATGCTTTCCTCATAGTGCCTCCATATTTATCCAGTTGGACTTCCCGGCCACAAGTTTGGACTTACAAAAAAATCAAGGATCAGAACGGTTCTTTGCTTATTTGTTTTATGTTTATTTGATTTTTGATACTTTATCTTTGATATTTGGATCAATGGCACTTCAAAGATTGAGACGTTCCGAGAATGTGGACGGCGATTTTTATGTCGACAGCAGTTGCATTGATTGCGATCTGTGCCGGCAGATTGCTCCGGAAACATTTGCAAGCGCCGGGGAACAATCGGCTGTCTACCGGCAGCCGGATACCCCGGCACTTGAATTTGAGGCGCTCAAAGCACTCGTCACTTGTCCTACAGCTTCCATTGGTACAGTAAGCAAACGCTCTGCGCGGGAGGCTGCCGCCGTCTATCCGGAAAAGATCGACGGGGAAGTTCACTTCTGTGGCTTTGCTTCGGAATCATCCTATGGCGCTTCAAGCTACCTGATTGTGCGACCGGAAGGGGGAAACATTCTGGTAGATTCCCCACGATATGCATCCTCTCTCGTTCGCAGAATAGAAGAGATGGGAGGAATCCAAATGATGCTGTTGACGCACCGGGATGATGTGGCGGATCATGAGAAATGGGTTAAGCATTTTGGTGCTTCGCGCGTCATGCATGCCGACGATGCGGGACGCTTGAGACCGAAGCTGGAGCAAGTACTGGAAGGAAGCGATCCCGTTTCACTGGATGCGAACCTGTTAGTGATTCCCACCCCCGGCCACACACGTGGTCATTTGGTATTTCTGTATCGGAACCGGTATCTGTTTACCGGCGATCACCTGTGGTGGTCCGAACGGTATCAATCGCTTCACGCGTCGCGAGGGGTTTGCTGGTATTCGTGGCCGGAGCAGATACGCTCGGTAGAAAAGCTGCTTCAATACGATTTCGAATGGGTGCTGCCGGGGCATGGCCGGCGCGCGCAGGGAAACGCCGCGGAAATGAAAGCCTCACTCATGACACTTCTGAGCCGTGTGGGAAGTTCGGCTACAGTAGCGGACTAGAAACTAACCACAAAGACACAAAGGCACGAAGAGCGGGATCCAGGAGCGCCTTGCGGCGGTGACGACTTGCCGTCTCAATGCAAATCCGTGTCATCCGCGTGATTGGCGCATATCAGCGTCCGGCGCCGATTCTCCGTTCCCCTTTGCGGTCTTCGCGGCCTTTGCGGCCTTTGTTCTTCGTGAGCTTCGTGGTACCTTTCCTTTTCGGTTGCGGCGGTTGGCAGCTTTGCGGTTCAGCGCCCGGGCTCATCGTGGTTGAGGAGCGGTCTGTGTCTGGGCAGACTGCGCTGGAAGTCTGAACCCTGCGTTTTCAAAAATCCTTTTTGCAATGATTGATTGCAGCGTATCGAGAAACAGCTTCGCAACTTGCTGGTTCTTGCCGGCAATAAGCATCGCAGCGAAATATTGTGTTTCAGGAATTTCAGATGCCGGTACGTGCCAGATCACCTTCCATTTCTGTCCACTCGCAACATCCGTGCCGTATGCGAAAGTCCATTGTGCCTCGTTGGTCTTTAACAAGTTCAGAGCGGTATGGATGTTCTTTCCAACCACAATCCGGCCTTTTAAAGATTCAGTCACGCCGGTCTTAACCAGATAGGCGCGGCATTTCTTGCCGAAACCGCTGGTTGCCGGCAGCAGAGCCGCCTTCTGAACGGATTGTGCGGCAAGATCCTTCGGTTCCTTGATTTCCAGGGATGTGCTTGCCTGCGCCACGACTACAACCGCATCAGAAAACAGGAAATGCTGATTATTTTTACGAATCGTTCCCTTCTTGATCAGCGTTTCCATTTCTTCCTTACTGTTGCTGATCACTACGTCCAATGGAGCCCCCCGGTCCAGATTCTGCATCAGATCCCTGGAACTGCCGGAGGTCGGAACTACTTTCCATGGCGCATTCGATTTTTGAAACAGTTCAGCGATTTCCCGGACGGGATTCCGGAGACTCGATGGCACAAAGATCTGCAACTCATTTTCGGCCGTGACAGTAGATGAGAACACCAAAATCAGTAGGAGTACTAGGTGCACTATGATCACCGGCGGGCGGGACGCCCGCGCTCCAGTTCCCGTTGCATCCTGCCATTCTCCATCTTCAATCTTCCATCCTCGTCCCTTGGTTGCAGCTCCGCCGCGTCGTGTCTTTGTGGTTAACCCGATTCAGCAATGGCGGCATGGGCTTTCGAAAGCTTGTCCAAATTTTTTGTAAACAGCGTTTCCGCCAGATCGCCGATCAGCATGGCGGCCATCCCACCAAGCTTCACATCCATATGTGTCTTCACCACTGTTCCATCAGAGGCAGGTTCGAACGTAGTGGTGCGCACAGATCCCTCCATGACGCCTCCCCGAAACTCGCGGATATAGCGGTGCGGGGGCTCCAGCAGTGTATGGATTGCCGCTTGTTGCTTCCCTGCAATCGTTTTGATTACTTCTTCCGTGTCCACAATATTCCCTTGCCGGTACCCAGTGACACTGTCATAAACTTCCGGATAGAGCTCCGCGAAGTGTTCAAAGTCTGACCAGACCAGAAATACTTTTTCGACCGGGGCTTTTACCAGAATTTCATGCAGGACCTGAAACTGTTTCATGAATCGCACCTGCGCCGGAGGGTGTGTTCCATCACACTCCTACTTCCGGCGAACCACAAAACTCGGAATTGTGGAACCGCCCCCCGCAGTAACGTTCAGCAGCGAAGCAGACGAGAGACGCGTGAGACACCCCTGAACCGTGGTTCCCATAAAGATAAAAGGGTCCGCGTCCACAAACAACTGATCAAAGCGGAGTTTTCCTTCGGAAAACACCGGATACTGGTCCGTGGCGATATGGACCTTTTCCTGCACGATCGTGGGCGTATTCAATCCATCCCGGATGGCGCGTTCCCACTCTTCGGAAGATGCTTCCCAGCCGAGGACAACGCCTTTTCCGCCATAGGCATCATTGGGTTTGATCACGAGCTGTTCCCGCCTCTCCCGGACAAAATCCAGTAAATCTATAGTACTATTATTATAGTATGACTTGCGATCAGCCACGATCCGTGTCCAGGGGATGTGTGTGAGGATTGCCTGTCGTTCTTCGTCTGTAAAGAGGTGCTGGTTGGCTTCATCGCTGATAAAAGCAAGACTGCATTTTTTGTAGAGCAACAATGCCTGGAAGGAGTTGGAGATACACACCGCGCGGTCGCGCAAGGCCTGAAAGATGGGATTGCCGGTTCCCATTCTCTCGTAGAGTTCTTGACCCAGAACCCGTTTGTAAATCAGGTCAACGCGGAAATCACCGTCATACAGTTTGCCGTTCCGGTATTCCAGTTTTCTGGGATCGGTCAGAATGGTTTGAACACCATGCGCCTGGAACCATTCCTGGCAGAGACGGTGCTCGTTACGTGTCGGGACGTCGTCCCAGTCCGCGATGGCAATTTGTGGAGGCTGGTCCGGCTTTTGACCGAGCCACTGTGCATATGTCTGCAAAAGCGCATCGAGCAGGTGGCCGCGCACCGCAAGGGGCCTGGCAGCGTACCGTTCCTGGAATTTCTTCATCAATGGCAGATCCAGAAAGGTGCCGGCAAGGACATCTTCATACGCCATCCCCGCCGGAGTCTCAGCGTTGTATTCGATAAATTGCAGTGACCCGTGATCCAGACTGTAAAAAGAATCCAACCGGGAAGTACTCCAGGGGATCTGTCCGCGGTTGATCTCCATCATCTCCTCTTCCCACGGTTCCAGGAAAAATTGTTTGCGTAGATTCGCGTCCGCCATACAGGCGTTGTGCGTCTTGCCAAATGCCCGCAGGACCAGCTCTGTTTCGTTTTTCAAATACGCAAATTGATCCTCTGTAAAAAACCGCGGGCGCAGAACGGTGCAAAGAGCGCGGTCGCCGAAGAAAAGTTTTCTTTCCTTCAGCATCGATTCCATCAGCCCGTAGGTTTCGGCGGCGTTCTGATCGTTGAACAGACCGTGATAATACTCGGTCGCTTCCTGTTTCATCACTTGCCGGAGACCATGTTGTACCATGCGTACCGTTCGCCCGTAGCGCGATCGCTTTTCGCAAGACGGATGCAGAGATCCGTCATCTTCTTTACCACCCATTCGAAGTAAAACGCAGTGATCGAATTGACATCAAAATCGGGCGCAGGATTCATGAAATCGATTGCGTAAGGGACTCCGTCACGGACGGCAAATTCCACCGTATTCATATCGTATCCGAACGCCTGGCAGATTTTCCGGGCGTCTTCTACAACACGTTTCCCGAGTTCCGGAGTCATGTGTTCATGTTCCACGTAGTACTTGCGTTCCTTGGGACTGTATTTGATCGGCATAATTTCTTCGCGTCCGATGCAGATACAGCGGATGTAATCGGTCCAATCGATAAACTCCTGGACGATCATGGTGAGTTGCCCGGATTGATCGTACCGGTAAATCAATTCGTCGGTGGAGTGAACGATGTAAACTTCTTTCCAACCGCCGCCGTGTGCGTCTTTGAGCACCATTGGCATTCCGATGTAATCGGTAATCGCTTTCCAGTCCAGCGGGAAGACCAGGTTTCGCAAGCTCTTGTTCCGGTCGATTCCGGGGAGGTAATCTTTGTTTGGCAGCACGATGGTTTTGGGCGATGCGAGACCAAGTCTTGTGATCAGAGAGGCGCCAAAAAACTTATCGTCCGAAGTCCACATGAAGGGATCATTGATCACCATCGTGCCTTGCAGAACGGCATTCTTCAGAAACGAACGGTAGTAAGGCACTTCATGGGAGATGCGATCCACGATTACACGATAAGGGCAAGGGGCGTTCATTTCCGTTCCCCCCAGCTGGACGTACTCTGCCATCACACCCGCTTCGCGTTTCGCCACTTCTTCGATAAAAGCGGGAGGCCATGACCATTCCATGCCGGTCAAGATTCCGATTTTGAGAGGTTCTGCCATTCGATGCTCCTGTTTTGCGTAGGGAATTTAGAATACTTTCGGGATGTACTGTTCGAGCATGACTCTCCAGGTCGGCCAGTCATGCCCCCATTCATAGCCCCACATGTCCAGATTGTGCTGAATTCCCTTTGACCAGAGAGTTTCCGACACGCGGCGGGATTGGTGCGGCGCCTCGTAAGCGCCCTGTCCCGTGACGATATTGATATTGCATCTTCTCAGCTGATCCAGGATGTATGGATCGTTCATGTTTGGGAGATAATCCACGGGATTGTTGAAGTAGATATTTTCATCGTAGTAACCGTCCGCGAAACTCCTGACATCGTATGCTCCGCTCATCGCAATCGTGGCGCGAAAACGGTCCGGATGTTTGAGAAGAGTATTGAGCGCATGAAACGCGCCAAAGCTTGCGCCGCTGGTGGTGATTCCGATCCCGCTTGTGTTGCAGTGGTTCTCGATAAACGGCGCCACTTCCTGGTACACGTAGGCGTCATAGAGCGCCTGTCTGCGCGCTCTTTCCTGAGGATGAACCTGATCGTTCATCCAGCTGTGACGGTTGATGCTGTCGATGGAAAAAACTTTTACGCGTCCCGCTTCGATATGATGTTTGACCGCGTCGATCAGATAAAAACGCTCATATTCTTCGCAATCGGCGGCGGCTGTAGGAAACATCAGGAGCGGTGGTCCGAAGTGTCCGTAAGCGACAATCGGCATGGTCGTTCCCAGAATTGGACTGTGCCAGGAATGATATTCTTTATTCATAAATCCCTCATTCTAGCTTAATTCTCTTTCTTTTCAATGCTTTTGAGAAAATCTTCCATCGGGATCGCAGAGAGCGTTTCAGCGCGGAAATTTCCCTTTTGGAGAATCAGGGCGCTGATCTTGGCCGCTGTCTTTTCATCCGGCGCCTCAACCACAGCGATGATGTCGTAATCCCCCAGAGTCACGTATGCTTGAACGATCCTGGCTCCATTCTCTTCCATGATCTGTTTGGCTTCGGCGATCATATCCGCCATATTCTGGATGTTCTGATTAGCCTTTTCAGTAAGCCTGGCCAGACGAATAAACAACGGCATGCTTCTTATATTACCGGAAAAATGTGAATGGAGTTAACTCGTGTACTCGATCTCGCTTGTACAAGGGGCACAAGAATGGTTATTCTTACGATGCAGATGATCAGGTTTCTCACTACAATCTTGCTCGTTTCAGTCGTTGCTTTATCTATCGCGGCCGAAGACGCCAACGTGATTCCTGAGGGAGCAAAAGACGCAGCAGAACACTTCAGTACCGCGAGAATGCGCGCAGATCTGGAGTTCTTGGCCGGCGATCTGTTGGAAGGACGTGGAACCGGGGCCCGGGGAGGAGACATTGCGGCAATCTATATCGCTACGCAGTTTGCGCTCGCAGGATTAAAACCTGTTGGTCGAAACGGGACCTACATGCAGGAGGTTCCACTCATCGGTCTGACGACACAACCGGAGAGCACTCTTGAAATTCATCCCATGAACGGAGAACCCTGGCTGTTAAAGTATCTGGAAGAATGGGTAGCAAACGATCTTTCCCTGCAAACCGAAGAAACAATCGATGCGCCGCTTGTGTTTGCCGGCTATGGAATCCATGCCCCGGAACAAAACTGGGATGATTATGCCAGACTTGATGCAAAGGGAAAGGTGGTACTTGCCCTGGTCAACGATCCTCCTTCCGAAGATCCAAACTTTTTTGGTGGAAAGGCGATGACCTACTTTGGACGCTGGACCTACAAATACGAAGAGGCAGCCAGACAGGGCGCCGCCGGAATCCTGCTCATCCACAACACCGAAATGGCCAGTTACGGCTGGCAAGTTGTGCGTAATTCCAACTCGGGGGAGCAGGCATATCTGGAAAATCCCCCTGGAATGCATCAGATGAAAATGGCAGGTTGGATCTCCGAAGATTCCGCAAAGAAGCTGGCTGGAATGGCGGGAACGGACCTCGCCGGCCTTTTCGAAAAAGCCAAAACGCCCGGCTTCAAGTCCATGGAACTGCCGATGCGCATCCAGGCACGCCTTACAGCAAAAGTACGCCCGCTTCCTTCGAATAACGTGATCGGAATGCTGGAAGGAAGCGATCCTGCGAGAAAGGACGAAGTTATCGTTTATACCGCACACTATGATCATCTCGGAATCGGTGTGACGGTGGACGGAGACAGTATTTACAATGGCGCCATCGATAACGCATCCGGAACCGCTCTCCTGATCGAACTGGCCCGCGCTTTTGCCGGCTCAAAGACGCGTCCGGCACGTTCCGTCGTTTTCCTTTCCGTGACCGCAGAAGAACGCGGTCTCCGTGGATCGGAATATTATGGGATTCATCCGCTGATCCCGGCAAAGAAAACAATGCTGAATCTCAACTATGATGCAATCGATCTTTGGGGCGAAGTAGGGAACGTGATTTTAACAGGCGCCGAACGGACTACGGTGTGGCCCGTGGTTCAGGAAGTTGCAGCCGCCATGAACCTGAAAATCTCCCGCGAATCTCATCCGGAGGCCGGAAGCTACTATCGCTCGGATCATTTCAGCCTGGCCCGCGTTGGAATCCCGGCGTTCTCAATCGATATGGGAAACGAATATGTTGGAAAACCTGAAGAATTCGGCGAACAGAAATACTGGGAGTACAACAAACAGCACTATCATCAGCCATCTGATGAAGTGAATCCGAACTGGGATTACTCCGGAGCGGGACAGGTGGCGCGGCTCGGAATCTATATCGGTTGGCGCGTTGCCGATATGAACGGCTCCACCGGCTGGCGCGATGGCGATGAATTCGCTGCTGCGAGGAAATGAACCACGGAGGGAGTTACTTGTTTCTTACTTTCGTTTTGCAGGCGTTTCCCGCGGTCTGACGGTTTGCAGCAACGATTCTGCGCGCTCATGTTTGAGCTTCTCTCTTTCTTTTTGCCGTTTCCCAATGCCTTTTTGCAGCGGGAAGAACAGTTTGCCCAGCACTGTAAATGGGAGGATCGCGAGACGCGTGCTGCCCTCGATTTGCGCTTTCTTTGTTTTTGCGCCCCAGAAATTGGCGGAAGCGATCGTGGTCTCCCGCAGATCTGCGCAGGTGAGATCGGCATATTTGAAACTGGCGCCGCGGAGATTGGAACCGATCAGAACTGCAAAGCGGAGATCGGAACCGGAAAGATCCGCCTTTAGAAAATTACAGAACGACAAAACACATCCCCCGAAATCGGTTCCCTGTGCTCGTACGTGTGAGAAGTCGCATTCCTTGAACTGAGCCTTGCGGAACCTGGCTCCGCTTAAGTTGGCCGTCTTGTAATTTGACTTAGCATGCACTGTTTCACGGAAATCTGCTCCGGTCAGGTTGGCCCCTTCAAAAACAAATCCCTCCAGAGTCTGCTTGAAGAACAGTGTTCCGCGCAGGTCGGCGCTGTCAAAACTGCAACCTTTTAGCCGGACAAAACGGAAATCCGTTTCTTCCAGAATCGCTCCGGAGAACGGACAGCCTTCAAACTCTGCACTCGCCAGCTTGACCCGCTGCATTTGAGTGTGTCGAAAGAACGTCTGGCGTATCTTTGCCTTTGTAAAGTCTGAACGAGTGGCAATGGCGTGATCAAATATCGAATTGCTGATCTCTGCCTGGGAAAAGACTGCCTCCGTCAGGTCCGCGCCCTTGGCGATCGTCTGTTTAAGTCGGGCGCCCTCCCAGCGAGTTTTTTGCAGTTTGGCTCCGTTTAAAACGGTCTCAGTGAGATCCGCTTTCATGAAATTTGCCCCGCCGCCATTTGCATTTTCAAGAGAAGCTTTTCTGAGATTGGCGTCAAAAAAATTTGCGTTTTGCAGATTGGCTCCACGGAACGTCGCATTTTCCAGAACGGCCACGGAGAGATTGGCGCCCTGCAAGTTGGCGAAAGGTCACACGCGCTCAGATTGCAGGCCAGCAGGTTTGCATATCGCAACAACGCCCCTTTCAGATGCGCACCTGCAAAATCGAGATTCGGCAGCTCCGCATAATCGAGCTGGATATTCTCCATTCGGGCTTTCAAAAACTTCGTGTTCTGAAGCTTCGCGCCGGTTAGAATCGCGCCGCTAAGATCTGCCCCGGTAAAATTTGTGTTGATCAGTTTTGCGTTGGACAGATGCGCTTGCCGGAGATCCTTTCCTGAAAGGTCCAGTCCCGAAAGGTCCACCCCTACGAGATCGGGACTCGTGGAAGGATTGGATTTGCGCCAGCCATCCCAGGCCGGGGTTTGTAACAACCGAAGATGCTCAGCATTCGCCATGACCGTAGAATTATAACATCCGGCCGTCTGCGTCGTCGCGTCGTCACGGAGGGCACGAAGGGTCGTCCTTACCACTTTTCGGGCAGTCTCGCGTACAATGATATAAGCATGCAAAGTTCCACGGAAAAGATTCGAGACGCCATAGTCGGAAAGTATCCGCTCATCTATCTGTTGACCTGGGAGGAAAACCGCGCGATCCAATTGCTGGAGGCGTTCTCCGCAAAATTGTTTGGCGCAAATCACGCTGTCAAAATCTGGAGCTGCGTCACAGGATTTACAAATCATATTTCCGCAGGCAAGACCAGAGACCCGCTTCAGGCGCTCGAATCAATCCTGAGCTCAGATGACAAAGGCTTTTATCTCCTGAAGGATTTTGCTCCCTTCGTTACGCAGCCGCAGGTGGCGCGTGCCCTCCGTGACGCCTATTACACGTTGCAAAGCAAAGACAAATATATTTTCATCCTTTCCCCGGAGCTGGTCATTCCGGAATCGCTCAAGAAAGAAATTCTTTTGATCGACTTGGACTTGCCCGATGAGACTGAACTGACAAAACTTGTATCGAGAACCCAGCAAGGATTTCCTCAGATGATGATGCCGCCCGAGATGGTCTCGCAAGTTACCTTTGCCCTGAAAGGACTGACACTCAATGAATCGAATCACGTCCTCAACCGGATTTTCCGGATGAAGAAGCTCGAAACCAAAGAAGTCCTGGACCAGATCTTTTCTGAGAAAGAGATGATCGTGAAGAAATCGGGCTATCTGGAGTTTGTTCCTCCGAACTACGAGATTTCTCAAATCGGAGGCCTGGATAATCTGAAAGAATGGCTGGTCAAGCGAGAAAAGCTGTTTAGCAAGAAAGCTCTCGAAGATGGAGTGCCGATCCCGAAAGGAATGCTGATCATGGGAATGAGCGGGTGCGGAAAGAGCCTTTCCGCAAAAGCGATCTCCGCATTGTGGAAAGTGCCTCTTTTTCGTCTGGACATGAACCTGGTGTTCTCCGGTCTCTATGGAAGTGCTGAGCTGGCTTTTCACCGCGCGCTCAAGACTGTCGAAGCGGTGGCGCCGGCGGTACTGTGGATTGATGAAATTGAAAACAGTCTGGGAATCGATGAGAATCAGGGTGGCTCAGGAAACTCACATGTTTTTTCCACATTTCTGACCTGGATGCAGGAGAAGCCGCCGCTCATTTTTGTGGCAGCTACCGCCAATCGGATTCAGGCGCTCCCCGCAGAAGTGATCCGGAAAGGACGGTTTGATCAGGTTTTTTTTGTGGATTTGCCCAACGATGAGGAACGGAAGAGCATTCTTGAGATCTATTTGCGCCGGAATCACGCGGACTTAAGTCAGTTTGATCTGGTGTTTCTCTCCGCGGCAACAAGAGGGTGGAACGGTGCAGAAATCGAACAGGCTGTAGTTGCGGCTCGAATCGAAGCGTATCACGAAGGGCGCGCCTTTACGATCGATGATATTACTCGCAATACGGCCCGTACTGTCCCGCTTTCCAAGACAATGGAAGATCAGATGAAGCGGATCCGCAGCTGGGCCTTCGGTCGTGCCACTCCTGCCTCTAAATACGCTGTCGTCCACCGAATGTAGAACCACGAAGCGTACGAAGACCACGAGGATCGGACCATTCGAAGTATGAAAAGATTATCTCATCTCAATGATCGCGGTGAGACGAAGATGGTGGATGTTTCCGCCAAGGCAGGTAGTTTCCGGAGAGCAGTTGCCGAAGGACGCGTCCGCTTGACACCGGCGATTGTACGGGCGATTCGGGGAAACAAAGCGGCAAAGGGAAATGTGCTGGAAGTCGCGCGGATCGGCGCGATCCAGGCAGCCAAAAAGACTTTCGAACTCATTCCTCTCTGCCATCAGATCCCACTAACGGACATTTCTCTGGCTTTTGATCTGAAGGGAATCGTTCTGCGGATCCGCGCCGCTGTTTGCGCCGAAGCAAAGACAGGCGTGGAGATGGAAGCTCTGACGGCCGTGTCCGTTGCTGCACTCATTGTTTATGACATGTGCAAGGGGATCGATAAGGGGATGGAGATCGGCCCCATTGAGTTGCTGGAAAAAGAGGGAGGCAAGAGCGGGAGTTATAAGAAACCACGAAGACGCAAGGGCACGAAGATGGAGGATAGAGGATAGAGGATAGAGGATGGAGGATAGAAACAAGTATCGGGCAGTGGTGATTACGGTCAGCGATAGTTGTTACCGGAAAGAAAAGGAAGACCGTTCAGGGC
>CAZDDB010000072.1:0-14015 GCA_964504105.1 uncultured Acidobacteriota bacterium | reverse complement strand
GCTGGCGTTACAAACCGTAAACATGCTTTCTTACAACAAATTTGTCGTGCACCCGAACCCGTTTCGTTTTCTTGACTACGTCGACGCTCATCACTACAATTAGGCGTCTATTATGAGTGAAAGCGCGCGAAAAGCGGAAATCGCAACTCCCCAAGCGGCGGCGAATCTCTGGTCCCTCTCGGTGATCTGCCTTCTGGCATGGACGATTCCAGGCGCCGGGCATCTGCTCCTGAAACGGACAAAGAGAGGAATTGTTTTTCTTTGCGCTCTGATTCTCCTTTTTTACTGGGGACTCAGTCTTGGCGCGAAAATCTGGCAATATGAGCCACAGCAGCCATTGACCCTCTTTGCACTCTTCGCTCAGGTAGGAATGGGCTTCCCTTATTTTCTTTCGCGGCTGATCGCGTCTTATTCAAAACTGCACCCGGGCTTCGCGTTTTACTCATTTGCCGAAAGTTTTCAATTTGGAAGCGGGAACCTCGTAAGCCTGACTTTTGAATATGGAAACACCTTTACCTGGGTTGCCGGTCTCCTCAACTTTCTGGTGATCCTGGATGCCTACGACATCGCCGTAGGCCGGAAGAAATAACGCATGCGCAGTCACTTTTTTTTCATGCTCTCTTTTGCCTTCATCAGTTCTGCCGTCATATCTTTGATTACAAAAGAGACTCCGCGAGAACAGTGGCGCTATTTCTGGAAGTTTTTCGGATCGCTGATCCTGATCGCTCTGTTGATCGCCTGGATTATGTACCCGTTTCCGCTTCGATGAGCGAACGCTCGTCTTTTCTCTACTACTGGTGTCCTTTCTTGCTCTATGCAGCGCTCATTCTGGGTCTTTCCTCATTCACGCTACCTCCCGGCCCCAAACAGGTTTCAGATAAGATGCTTCATCTGATAGAATACTCGATCTTTGCTGTGCTGTTGTGGCGCGCGCTGACACAGGATGATTTCAACCGCTTTAACTGGAAACGGGCCATGATCGTGGCGCTTGCAGGCGCCCTTTACGGTGCACTCGATGAGACTTACCAGTCGATTGTTCCCGGACGGGACAGCTCCGTTCGGGACTGGTACGCGGATGTTGCAGGAATTTTGACAATTATTACTATTAACTTTGTGAGAAACAAGTTTGCCAGGACTTATGCTGCGCAATAAGGTTCTACTTTTCGTAATTCTTTTTCTTTCCGGCTCACTCTCCCTTTCTGCAGTTGAGATCATGCCCCTTTCTGATGTCCGGGAAGGGATGATCGGTGTTGGCCGTACGGTCTTTCACGGAAACAAAATCGAAGAATTTCAAGTGGAGGTCATCGGCATCCTGAAGAATTTTGCTCCGCAACAGGATTTGATTCTGGGACTTCTGAAAGGAAGCAAGCTGGAGGAAACCGGCGTAATTGCCGGCATGAGCGGAAGCCCCGTTTATGTGGATGGCAAAATGATCGGCGCCGTCGCGTATTCCTGGCCATTTGCAAAAACGCCGATTGCCGGCATCACGCCGATTGAGAGCATGCTCGAAACGCAGGTGTTGCCGTCGGAACAGCCACCGCTCACGCCCCCAATCGAGATTGCAGAATATTACAACTTTGAAAAGATTCTCACAGGACATCTTGGTGGCGCGATTCCGGCCCGAAACGCCAACGTCCCAGGTTACGGACAAATCCAGTTGTCTCCCATCGCCTTCCCACTCACCGTTTCAGGGTTCGATTCAAGGACGCTGGACCGGTTTCATAGTCTCTTCAGCGCGTTCGGCTGGCAGGCGATGCAGGGCGGAGCTTCCTTCGGCACCGATCCATCCATCACCGAATCTGATTTGCAGCCTGGTGCCCCAATCAGCGTGCAATTGATCAAAGGTGATTTTGATATCGGCGCGATCGGGACCGTTACCTATCGTGATGCGGAAAAAGTGCTCGCTTTCGGTCATCCTTTCTTTAATCTTGGACCGATCGATCTGCCAATGGCTACTGCGAAGATCTTTACCGTTGTTCCCAGCCTCCATTCTTCTTTTAAGGTTGGATCGGCCGGACCAACTGTAGGAAGTATCCGCCAGGACTTACATTCGGGTGTCTTCGGAATTATGGGACGAAAACCTCCCATGATTCCGGTTACATTGAATCTTACGAATGAGAAGAAGGTCAAGCGCTCCTTTCATTTTGAAGTGGCAAATAACAAGTTGCTTTCTCCGTTGCTGATGGATTTCGCGTTCCAGAACAGCATCCTCGTCACCCAGCTTGGCTACAGCGAAAGCACATTGAAAGTCTCCGGATTTGTCGGAATCAAAGATGCGCAGCCTGTTTTGATCAGCAACATCTTCAGCGGCGCTGGAAGTTTTACCGATGCTTCGCAGTATGTTGCTGCGATCCTGTATCTGCTCATGACAAATGAATTCAAGAATGTGGATGTGGAGGAAGTGGAAATTAACGTTGATTCGACAATGAAACGAAAAGAGGCAGAACTGGTAGAAGTCTGGCTCGACAGGAATGAAGCTCATCCCGGAGAAGAGATTCAATTGAGGGCTGTCTACCGTCCGTTTCTGGAGCAAAAGAAAGTGGAGAAATTTGCCATCCGGCTTCCAAAAGACCTTCAGGCCGGTCCACTCAATTTTATTGTAGGCGGAGGCCAGGAAGTCAGCCGTCAGGAATTTGCTCAGTATGGCAAGAATTTTGAACCTTCGAGCTTTGATCAGATCCTTTCGTTGCTGAACAGTCTTCGCTCGGAGGACCGCATTTATGTGCGCGCCTTCCGTCCGGAACCGGGCTTGATCCTGAAAGGACAACCATTGCAGTCGCTTCCCCCTTCTGTTCTGTCCGCTCTTTCTTCTTCGCAAACCATCGGAAGCTCGCAAAGAGTCGGAATCGCAACGCTTCTGGAAGAAAGCCGGGGCGTGGACTATCACCTGACCGGAACAAGACTCTTTACACTCAGAATTCTCCCCAAACAAAACTAGGCCAAACAATCAAAATGATCAAACGATTTCCTTTCATTCTGTTTCTGTTCCTTCCCGTATTTGTTTTAGCCATTGCTCCTCAATTCTGGGAGCAAAACACGCAGCAGAATTTCGCAGGGGGAGACCCGCAGGCCGTTTCCATCACCAGCGATGGAGAATTGCTGCTTGCGCCACAGTTGAAAAAAATCTACGAAGGGCCCGATTCGATTCTGTGGAAGATTGTCCGCGATAAAAAGAACAATCTGTTTGCTGCCTCCGGAAACGACGGGAAGATCATCCGTCTGGATGCAACCGGCAAATCGAGTGTCTTGCTCGATACAGATGAATTCGAAGTGCAGGCGCTGACGATCGACAAAGACGACATCCTGTATGCCGCCACCTCTCCCGATGGAAAGATCTACCGGATCAAACCGGACGGCACGTCTGCCGTGTTTTTTGATCCGCCGGAAAAATATATCTGGAGTCTGGCCCTCGATCCGGAAGGGAATCTCTACGCGGGAACAGGAGATCAGGGAAGAATCTACCGCATCGATCGCGCCGGAAGCGGGAAACTCCTGGCCGACACAAGCGAAACAAATATCACGGTGCTTTCTTGGGACAGATCGAAAAATCTTCTGGCCGGTACTGATCGCAATGGAATCTTATACAGCATCGATGCCTCCGGAAGAATCTTTGTTTTATTTGATTCGGAACTCCAGCAGATTACATCTATTTACAGCGATTCCGACGGTGCGATCTATTTTGCAGCGATTTCGGGAGTCGTACCGGCGCCGGAACTCCGACCCCAGCAAGAAACACAGCCGCAACCAGGTCAGAGAGGCAATGCATCAGACTCCAATCCAAACGAAGGCGAAGGCGGCGAGGTTTCTGCAACTGTCGAAGTACCAACCATCCAGGCTCTCCAACCGCCGTTGCTCGTCAGACCTTCCGGAGCTTCCGAGCTTTACCGCATCCTCCCGGACGGCTCGGTGGAGGATGTGTATACTGCACCGGAGGATCAAATTCTGGACATCAGCGAATTCAAAGACGGCATGCTGATTCTTTCTACCGGCAAAAAGGCAAAACTGATTTCGCTCGATAAGCAAAAGAAAAGCACAATTATGCTGAAGGCGCCCGAAGAGCAGATCACCAGCATTCTTCGCGGAGAAAAAACCTGGATCGCTACTGCAAACCCGGGGAACATCTACGAACTGGTAGAAGATCACTCGTCAGCAGGCACCTTCTATTCCGACATCAAAGATTCGGAGACGCCCTCGACCTGGGGTCAGATCACCTGGAAAGCGGCTGTACCGCAGGATACTGCCCTCAGGCTCTCTTCTCGTTCCGGGAACACAAAAACACCAGATGAAACGTGGTCCTCCTGGCAGGATGCGGGAAGTGATCCCGCTGGAAAACAAATGGGAGTTCCAAGAGCGCGGTTTGCGCAATGGAAGGCTGACTTCAGTACTACAAATGCAAAAATCACACCTGTGCTGCGCGGAGTCCGGATCGCCTACCTCCAGCAGAACATCCGGCCGGAAATCGTCTCCATTACGGTCCATCCTCCCGGAATTGCGTTCCGCAAAGGAGCCACGCTGCAAGACGGATTTGCCGGCATGACCGAAACTGTTCTCTCCGCGCAGGATCAAGCGGATTTGGCACTGCAGGCCCAGGCTGCCTTTGGACCCCAGCTTGGAAAACGTGAATACCGGAACGGTTTTCAGACGATCACGTGGAGTGCAGCAGACCAGAATCAGGATGAGCTTCGTTTTGATGTGTATTACAAAGATAAGGGAGACAAAAACTGGAAAGAGCTCGCAAAAGACCTCAGAGAAAGTATTTTCACCTGGGACACCCAGACGATTCCGGATGGAACCTACACGGTAAAAATCGCCGTCTCCGACAACGGATCCAATCCGCAGGGATACGCTCTCAGAAACGAAACGGAGAGTAGTCCGTTTGATGTGGACAACTCCGCGCCCACAATTGAAGTAGTAACCGCCCGTTCGGAACAGGGCACTACAGTATTAGAGGTGCGTGCCCAGGACCAGTTTAGCGCGATCAAGGAAATGTTTTACTCGGCAAAACCGGGAGTCTGGAATACCATCTTCCCTGTGGATACGATCAATGATTCGCAAACGGAAACCTACAGGATTGAGCTGAACAGCGCGGATGTGACCGAGATCGTGTTGCGCTGCTCCGATCAGGTCAACAACGCCAGCACCATCAAGTACACCCTGCATTAGGAATTCGAGGATGGAGGATAGAAGATGGCGGGGCACGTCCGCGGTGAATTCTCCTCCCTTCTGCGTTACAATACCGGACAACGATGCGAGAATCGCTCGACCGTTTCTTCCAGCTAAAGGCGCGCGGCACATCACTGCGAACCGAGTTTACCGGCGGCGCCACAACGTTCCTGACCATGGCGTACATCATTGTCGTGAATCCCGCGATCCTGAGCTTTGCCGGAATCCCGGTAGGTCCCAGCAGTGTAGCCACCATTCTTTCCGCCGTATTCGGCTCCTTGATGATGGGCCTTTACGCGAACCGCCCCATTGCTGTCGCCCCTTACATGGGGGAAAACGCCTTTATCGCCTTCGGATTGGCTGCGCTTGGAATCGGGTGGCAGCAGCGTCTTGGGGTCGTTTTTGTTGGAGGCGCACTCTTTGTTGTGATCACTCTGCTCGGAATCCGTTCCTGGCTCGCGAATTCCATTTCTCAAAGTCTGAAGTACAGCTTCGCTGCCGGAATCGGGTTGTTTCTGGCGCTGATCGGAATGTACGAAACAGGAATTGTTACCAGTTTTGTAACAGGAATGCCGGCAACGGCATTGCTGGTCCCGGGCAGCGATTTGCTTCGCGCTCCTGATGTTCCCGTTAAACTGGGTAACCTCCGTCAACCCGAGGTTTACCTTGCCATCACGGGTTTTTTGTTAATCGTAACGCTAATGTACCGAAAAGTGCGCGGCGCGATCCTTCTGGGAATGGTTCTGACAGTTTTGATCGGGAGTCTCTTCGGATACGGCCGCGCTCCGCAGGCAATCCTGGCAATGCCATTTCAAGGGAATTACGATTTGAGTGCGATTGCATTCAAGCTGGATGTTGCCGGTATTTTCCGTCTGAGTTTGGTTCCAGTTCTGCTGACTTTGTTTCTAATGGGATTTCTCGATACGCTCGGCACCCTTGTAGGGGTGGGAGCGCTTGGAAACATGCTCGATGAAAAGGGGAACTTCCCCCAAATTGAGCGCCCCATGCTGGTGGATGCAGTCACGTGCATGTTCAGCGGATTGGTGGGGACGTCCACCAGCGGCGCATATATCGAATCCGCAACCGGAATCCGCGAAGGAGCACGAACCGGACTGGCTGCGGTAGTTACAGCGCTGTTGTTCGGGCTCTCACTGTTTTTTATACCGTTGATTGAACCTCTGCAGCAGTTACGTTATGCATACGCACCTGCCCTCATCGCAGTCGGTGTGCTGATGATCGGATCAATCACGAAAATTGATTTCACCGATTTGACAGAAGTGGTTCCGGCTTTGGCCACGATCCTGATGATGGTGTTCACCTACAACATCGCAAACGGACTCACCGCAGGACTGGCACTGTATCCGATTCTGAAATTGGCCACTGGCCGTCACAAAGAATTGAACTGGGGATCGATCGTTCTTGGTATGCTCTGCCTTATCTATTACGTTTTCGGTCTTCCGCACTGATCTGCTATCCTCCATCCTCCATCCTCTTTGTGTTCTTTGCGCCTTTGTGGTGAAATAAAAATCAAACGGAGGATTTATGGGCGAATTTAGTCTGATGCAGAACATTTCATGGTTTCTCTATCAAAAGGGTATGGGAATCGCAAGGCCGGAATTTCTCTTTATGACAAAGTTCGGGGACGCGAAATGGTTTCAAATTGCGGAAGTCTTGATGAAGGACAACCATTTGGAAGGTAGAAGTTTGATCCTGGATCAGTTGTTACAGATGAGCAATTTCAGACCGAATCAAAAACGCCCGCAGTATTTGAGAATGCTGGCGCAGTTTATGAGCAAAGGGATGCTCGATGAGAGACGAAGAGCGGTAAAGTATATTGATGATAGCTCAGCCCTGTTTTCTCCCCAGGATGACATCATTCGCGGCCCTCTCATCACGGCGATGCGTGACAAGGATACAATCACAGCAATGACCGCAGAATCGGCGATCGAAAAGCTCGGCGGTCTCCAACAGGATACAAGAAAAGGATCTACCCCCTGAAGTTATAGCCGCATCGTCATGAGGAAAGGCGCGCCTGCAACAGTCGGATCCTGAAGTGCAGCGGAAAGTCTTTGTTGCGGGAGCCACGGGTTATCTGGAGACCGCAAAGGTCGCAAAAACAAAACTTTTCCCACCTTGCACTTTGCGGTCTTTGCGGTTGTTGCGGTTGTCCCCTTCCTAATATGTAACCGTTTGGTTACATAATTCGGCGGGCACGGAGGCCCGCCGCCCAACAGCCGTGATTAGTAGAGTTTGCGGAGCCAATCGGTTGGATTGAGCGGTTGGTCTTTTTTGCGGATCTCAAAGTACAGACAGGGACCGCTGAGCGATCCGGTCGCGCCCACTTTTGCAATCGACTGGCCCCTTCGAATTGCGTCTCCCTGCCTGACCAGCAATTCCGAGTTGTGGGCATACAATGTGTAGAACCCGTCCGGATGAGACAAAATCACAGCCTGCCCGTAGCCTTTGAACCATTCGGAAAACACCACCTGACCGGAAAAAATTGCGCGGACCTCGGTTCCCTCAGGCGCTGCGATCTCAATTCCGTTGCTCACCGTGCTTGTTCCAAAGCGCGGATGCCGGTACAAACCAAATCCGTGGATCACTCTCCCACGCACGGGCCAGTCCAGAAAACCTTTGTACCGGCTCAGAGAACTCCCGGAAAGGGAACCCGGTTCCACGTTGCTGAAGAATTCTTGCAGCTGGCCTGCTGCGATCCTCAGATCGTTCAGCGCACTCAAATGCATTTCCCTCTGGTCTTGAATGGCTGCGAGCAGCTGCATCTTCTCTTGTTTGTTTCGCAAAAGCCCGCGGTGAGCTTCTTCCAGATCCTGTTTGAGCAAAACCAGATTGCGGTTTTCCTGTTCCAGTTTCAGTCTTGCTTCTTCCATCTGTCCCATCGAATTGCGATACGCCTGAACTTTGCGAGTGTCGTCTTTTGCCAGAAATGTAATGTACTGGTAGCTGCGAAGGAGATCTGAAGTGGCATTCACCCGAAGCAGTAGTTTCAGATAATTCAATTCCCCAAGTTTGTATGCTTCCACCAGACGCCGGCTTAAGTACGTTTTTTGCTGTTCCAGATTCTTCTTCTGCTCTTCAAATTGAGATTGAAGTTTTGCGATTTCTTCCTGCGTCCTTTGCTGTTTAAGCTCCAGCAATTCGATTTCATGCGTGGTCATCCTGTATTGCAAATCAAACTGGGCAAGGTTGGCAAGAATTGAATCTTCCTGCGCCGAAAGACGGGCGGCCTCCGCGCGAAGGGTCTGAATTTCTTTTTCAATCGCCTCCAGTTTTTCCTTTGTGACGGAAGGGGGTTCAGCCGCAGAAGCAGTGCCCTGCTGGTCCTGCGCCCGCGCGGCAGGAGCGCAGGCAATCACCAGAGCAAGCAGCAGAAGTCCGCTAATACAGCGGTTTGCCGTCCAGATTGGGCGCATTCGGCACATGGAGAATCTTGTAAACGGTTGGCGCGATATCCACGATCTTCGGATCCTGGTTCGTAATTTTCTTGTTGATCAGCAGGACGCCAGGTGTAATCGTATAGTCGAACGAACAGTGGTCCCCGCTCCACTTTTTTTGGTTCCTTTCCACAAGGTCCTTGGGGATTCCACCGAGCGTTGTCTGCCAGGAGACGCGGTAGCCATCATTAAAACCAATCATGAGATCGGGCGCGTTGCCGATGTACTCCCCGTGATAGATGTCATCGCGTTTATAGACATCCACGATCATCGGCTCTCCTGTTTCAGGATCGGGAAGTCCTCTCAGCTTTGAAATGAGCTCGTCCTGCAGTTGAGCGTATTCCTCACCGGGGGCGACAACACCGAATTTCTCACGCCCCTGCAGATTGATGTAAATCTGACCCAATCCCATCGCATAGGCCTTTGTTTTGGTCCAATCCGTGTTTACCCAGAACTGTCCTTTATCAAAAAGATCATCCAGAGTGTACACCTTGTTTTCCATTCCATACAGGAACATGTATCCGTTCTTGACAAGCCAGGTGTTGATGTTGACCGATTTGCGCCAGGAATGGAATCCATGATCGGACACTACCATGAAAGTAGTCTCGCTATCGGCATATTCGAACGCCTTTCCAACAATCTTGTCGCACCGGATATAGACATCGCGGATAGCGTTCTGATACTTTGCAGCCAGCTCCGCATTGTAATAAGGATGCGACGGATCAATCAGACGGAACATCATGTGTTGGAACCGGTCGGTGGTTTCGTAGACAGAAACAAACAGGTTCCAGTTTTTCTTCTTGAGTTCATTCTCCATGATCTTGATACGATCATCCATCGCCACATAGGCGTCCTGGATGAATGTGGCCTCATCAATCCGCTCTTCGTTGAGCGGCCACGTAGCTTCGGCCCAGCCGACTGTTCTGTAGATTCCGACTTCATCGACCAGATCCTTCGACCATCCGTTCGGCTTGGTGATCGGAAGCGGGGGATTTCGCGGATCCCAATTCACCGGAGACATATAGAGTTTCACTTCCGGCTGGTCCTCAATCAGAAAGAACTGTCCCATGCCATGAATCCGCACGATGGGAGTGATCTTGAATAAGAACTCTCTCCAGTCGCTCCACTGACCTTTCTTCAGCTCAAAGCTGTCACCCTGCACGGTAACCTTCACGCCGCCGGAAATCTTCTGAACATCCATATCCAGCTTGATGTCCCGAAAGCCCGGTGAGTTGAGTTCATCGTAGCGGGCCTGTTGCTCGATGGTCCGCTGGTCTTTTGGAATCTGCTTCAGCTCCTCCTGTTCCTGTTTCAGGACCGGACTGCTTGGACCGAGGACCACTGTTTTCGCCGTGTCCCCATTAAACTCGAGACGGCCAATCTTTCCGCCCATTTCATGAGTTTCACCAAGCTCGAAATCGGATAAATCCGAAGCCCAGTAGGAAAACGTTCCTGTGGTGCCGCGAATATCCGGAAGAGGCAGACCTGCAAGCATGAAGCCGCCCGGAATCTCATCCGGCGGAAACGAAAGCGGAACCGTCAGAACGGTAGTGCGGACACCATTTCTTCCCGACTGTACCCAGAAAGGCATGCCTTTTCGAATCGTCTCTACATGGGGCGGCTTGATTGGGATCAGCTTCCACAAAAACTTCGGGGGTTCCTGCGACACCATCCCGAGATTGGGAAGATAGGTATCGGTACTGCGTGTCAAGAAATCGTAAATATTATGACCGCCGGGGTTCAAACCGGTTTGGAACGAAGCCCAGGCAACGGGTGATTCAGGCGGATTTGTGGTTCCCAGCGGGCGGTACGTCCCTTGCTCCGCAAGCTTCTTAAAGCTCGGCAAGACTCCTTCCGCCATATACTTCTCGAGCAACTTGGGATCCATTCCGTCAAAACCCAGAATGATCACCTTCTCTTTCATGTCACGCATCTTTGGCGCAGTAAAGAAAGAAAAATTGAGACCAACCACACCTGCGACAACAAGCGCAAGCAGCGCCAGGAATTTCTTTGTCTTAAAAAAAGCGGGCATTCCGAAAACCTCCTTGCCGTTTACTGAACCACCGTCCCCCGGGTCTGATTATTTTCTACGCCATCAATTCGAATAGATTCGAAGTCAGACCCCTGGAACGCGTTCAGCTGCACCCGGATGTAATTACCGGTCAGGGCTTCCCGGGTGCCATGAAGCCACAATGCATCGAGATTGCGGCCAATAAATTTCTTACGATAGCTAATATTCTTCTTTTCCGCCAGACGACGCAACTTTGCCGCCCTTTCGGTGATTTCCTGATGAGAGGCTGCAGGCTCGTACGCGACGGCAGCAGTTCCCGGCCGGGGAGAGAATGGGAACACATGAGCATACGAAAAGGGCGCGTTGTTGAGATACCTGCACGTTTCCTCAAATGCATCGCGGTCTTCATCGGGAAACCCCACCAGAATATCGGTCCCAAAACTGACGTCGGGCATCTTCGTTTCAACTTGTTTCACGATGGAATCGTACCGGTGAAACAGATACTGCCTTCGCATCCGCTTCAATACGCGATCCGATGCGCTTTGCAACGGCAGATGAAGATGCGGCTGAAAACGTCCCGCAGCAGAAAATACTTGAACAAATTCGTCATCGATTTCCTCCGGTTCCAAAGAGCTCAACCGGATTTTAAATTGTCCTTTCAACCCGTTGATCCGTTTCATCAACTGACTGAGCGATGTTTTCGGAGTGAGATCCTTGCCATAACCACCCATACTGATGCCCGTCAGGATCATTTCACGATAACCAGAGTCCCGATACGATTCGATCCGTCGCAAAACTTCTTCCGGAGCCAGGCTGCGGCTTTTGCCACGAACGGAAGGAATGATGCAGTAAGAACATCGCGCATCGCAACCGTCCTGGATTTTGATATATGGACGCGTACGAGGGGTTTCGGCAGGGATCGGGAAATCGGGGAACGTTTCCGAGATCGCTTTTCCTGCAATCATCGACAGCATTTCAAATTTCCCCGGATGAAGATTTCCGATCACATAGTCGACTTCGGGCAACTGGAGTAACTCCTGCTCTGCATGTTGCGCATAACAACCGGTGAGCAAGATTTTCGTATTCGGATTTTCACGTTTGATCTTTCTGGCGAGTTGTCTTCCCTGCGCATCCGCCGACATCGTAACGGTGCAGGTTTGCACGATTGCCAGAGATGCAGCATCCGTTTCGGCAGCCTCGGCCCAACCGGCACGCTGGAGCATGCCGGCATAGCTGAGAGCATCGCTTTGATTCGCTTTGCAACCAAGGAAATGGATACGGTAGGTGGAAATCATCTCGAATTCAGTTCCCGATCCTGTTTTTCGATTTCCGCAGCCATTCTTGAGCGGTACTGGGAAAGCTTTTCCCGAAGCACAGGATCTTGCAACGCAAGGATCGCCGTCGCGAGAAGCGCTGCATTCGTTGCGCCTGCTTTTCCGATACTCACGGTGGCGACAGGAATACCGGCCGGCATCTGGACTGTGGACAATAATGAATCCAATCCGTTTAGCGGCGGGACATCCACAGGAACGCCGATCACAGGAAGCGTTGTGTGTGCCGCGCAAACGCCTGCCAGATGAGCAGCGCCGCCTGCTGCAGCAATCACAATTTGCAATCCTTGCTGCTCCAAAAGGCGTAGTGTCCGCATCAAGTGTTCGGGAGAACGGTGCGCTGAACACACGTGCACCTCGTTCGAAATACCAAAATCATTCAGGATAGAAACACAGTCGGAAAGCCTTTCCAAATCCGATTTGCTCCCCAGGAAGATTGAAACTTGAATCATAGCCGGTCAGTAAAAAATGAGTGGTTAATGCTTGAAGTGGTCCAGTGCTTTCCTTGCAATATCTTTCCGATAGTGCATCCCGTCATATTTAATTTTGGAAACGGCTTTATAAACATCTTCAATTGCCCCCGAAAGATGCGGATGTGTAGCCGTAACTCCCAGGACTCGTCCCCCGTTCGCGTAGATCTTCCCGTCCTCACTTTTCGTACCTGCGTGGAATACGTTGATATTCTCTATTTGCTTTACCTGTTCCAGACCATGGATCTCCTGTCCTGCATGGATATCTTGGGGATACCCTTTTGAACACAGAACAACGCAAATGCACGCTTCCTTTTTCCAATCGACACGCACTTCATCGAGCCGTCCCTGAACTGCGGCCATCAGAACTTCCGCGAGATCGCATTCCATGCGTGGAAGAAGAGCCTGGGTCTCGGGATCACCAAAACGCGAATTGAATTCCAACACCTTCGGACCATCGGAAGTAAGAATCAGACCGGGGTACAATGCCCCCACATACGGACGACCTTCCTCCGCCATCGCGGACACAGTAGGAAGGATGATTTCATTCATGATCTGCTGATGCATTTTCTTATTTACAAAAAAAGCCGGCGAATAAGCTCCCATTCCGCCCGTGTTTGGACCTTGATCCCCATCCAGCAGCCGCTTGTGATCCTGGCTGGTGGCAAGAGGCAACACGCGCTTGCCGTCCGAAATGACTTGAAATGATATCTCCGGCCCTTCCAGAAATTCTTCGATTACGATCCGGTCGCCCGCAATCCCGAATTTTCTTTCCCGCATCATGATTTCAATCGCTCGTTCCACTTCCTGCTCATTCTTGCAGATGGCTACACCTTTTCCTGCGGCCAAACCGTCCGCTTTCAACACCACAGGATATTTGAATGTACCTTTGTGTAGGATGCGCTCCGCTTCATCCGAACTGCTTGCAATTTCAAATCGAGCAGTCGGAATGTTGTGCTTCTGCATGAATTCCTTGGCGAAGACTTTGCTGCTTTCAATTTCAGCAGCAACTTTCGTGGGACCAAAAATCGGTAAATTGCGCTTGTTGAATTCATCCACGATCCCGAGATCCAGAGCAATCTCCGGCCCCACTACCGTGAGATTGATATTCACATTCAATGCAAAATCGGCAAGCTCAACAGTGTTGGGCGCGTCGATAGGCACGCAATCTGCAAGCTCCGCAATCCCGGGATTCCCCGGCGCACAAAAAATCTCATTTACAGATGGCGATTGCCGCAACTTCCACACGAGGGCATGCTCGCGCCCACCGTAGCCAATAACAAGAACCCGCATAAATCCCTTAATTTACAATAAAATAAGGGGAAAATTATCCCATACCAGCACCATGAATACAAGGGCGTTTGCGTCTATCGCGTCGTTGCCGGGGCTCGTACGTACAACAGGGCGCGCGCACGTAACGCGGAGAACTCCCTCTCCAAACGAAAACCGTGGAGTGCTGATTTCATCGGAAGCGTTTCATCCTGCGAACCCAGAAGGAGTACCCAAACCCTACTGGCGGCTCTCCTTCTTACTTCCGCTGAATAGGCCTCGGCTACAAAATGATTTTTCTTCCAATCGAGATAGTAGA
>CAZDDB010000071.1:0-14212 GCA_964504105.1 uncultured Acidobacteriota bacterium | reverse complement strand
ACATGGCTGACAAACCCTCCATGGCCATTGAAGGATAGGTACATCATTACATGTCGCGAACGCTGCTACAAGCTTGCAATTGGGCCACATCCGGATGAACGTAAAAGATCTGACTGCGCCTGGCCTAAATTTGAAATCTACAGTAACCATGATAAAAGAAAGTATCAATGAAAGCGCCTGCGGATACTGACGTACTCATTGTTGGGGCCGGCCCGACCGGACTCATGCTTGCGAATCAACTGGTGCGACGTGGCGTGCAGCCGGTGATTATCGATCGTCACGCGGGGCCGACGATCGAAACCAGAGCGCTCGGAGTGCAAGCGCGATCTCTGGAGATTTACTCGCATCTCGGTATCGCGGATCGAGCACTTGAATTGGGGAAGCGGGCGACGGGCGCTAATCTCTGGACAGAAGGGCGTCACGGCGCGCGCATACCGCTTGGCGATATCGGTCGCGATTTGACTCCGTATCCGTTTCTTTTGATTTTGGGGCAGGACGATAACGAACGATTGCTGGGAGAACTCTTACGCAAACGGGGCATTGAAGTGCAATGGAACAACGAGCTGATCGGACTGGAACAGCGCGCCGATCATGTAACAGCGACACTCAAACAGGCAGACGGCTCAACGCACGAAATCCGCGCGCATTGGGTTGGCGGCTGTGATGGCGCCCGCAGCGCAGTTCGCAATCTGAATGGGATCGACTTCCCGGGCGCACCTTACGAACATGTGTTCTTCGTAGCAGATACGTCCGCGACTGGACCGATGGCGCCGGACGAGCTCAACGTCTATTTGTGGCGTAACGGATTCCATCTGTTCTTTCCGATGCGAGGGCGCGATCACTGGCGCGTTGTGGGAATCGTCCCGCCGGAACTGCGTGCACGCGACGATCTGCAATTTGCCGATGTGACGCCATCGATCTCTGCACAGGCGGGTGTTGCGCTCAAATTTGACGAATGCCGCTGGTTCTCAACGTACCGGATCCAGCATCGCCATGCAAAACGGTTTCGCGATCGCCGCTGCTTCTTGCTGGGCGACGCGGCGCACATTCACAGTCCCGTCGGTGCCCAGGGCATGAACACCGGTTTGCAGGACGCGTACAATCTGGCGTGGAAACTTGCGCTCGTTGCGGCAGGACATGCCGGCGAAAGTTTGCTTGAGTCCTACGAAGGAGAGCGCCTCCCTGTAGCAATGCAGCTGCTGAGCAGGACTGACAGGGCCTTCTCTCTCGTTGTCTCCGATCGTGCGATCAGCAGGATTCTGCGCACGCGCGTGCTTGCTAAAGTGGCCGCAACTGCGATGCGTTTCGATCGAATACGAAAGTTGGCGTTTCGCGCAATCTCCCAGACCGGCATTCATTATCGCGCAAGCTCTGTTTCGGAAACGCTGAACGGTTGGCCCGATGAGGCGCCGCGAGCCGGCGATCGCTTTCCCTGGCTACGGCTCAAGTTCTCACCCGAGGCGCCGGCGGAGGATCTGTTCGCACGGCTCGATGATACGCGCTTCAATCTAATCGTGATCGGTCAACCTTCGCTTCCTACGACAGTTCCGGAAATTAACGGTCTCTTGTGTACTCACGAGATTACGGTCGATCAGAGCAACGATCAGGAGCTCACCCGCGCAGGCATTCCGAATCCCTCTTTCTATCTGTTACGACCGGACTGTTATGTCGGCCTTGCTGGAACGCGATTGGATGGCGCTGTGGTGTCCCGTTATCTGGCGGAGCGATTGGGGTTTCGGAATCCATTCACTCCGAGCTGATAATCATCCCATTATGTTGCATTGAGTTCCCAGCCGGTTCGTAGTCGTATCTGTGGAGAAGGGCAAGAGGCAAAGAAATTCACCCAGCGCAGAGGAATTTCGATCACGAGTCAATTTTATGTGTGGCTTAGCCTCACTCGCTTTCGTAATTCCATCCGGAGATATAAAAGAGCTCGCCGTTTTGCGGGATCAAGTCCCAAACTTCCTCGATAGGCCGACCCTGATAACGGGCAATCAGGATGGCGAGTGCCAACCCATGAGATACAATGGCAATCGTATCATTCGTGTGCCGTTCCGCGATGTCTCGTACAGCCGCAACCACCCGAATCCGTACCTGTTCTACCGTCTCGCCTCCCGGCGCGCTGACAGTCCGCGGATCCAGCTTCCTGAGCTTCAGCAGTTCCGAATAGATTGTCTGAATCTCTTCGAAAAGCATTCCTTCCCAGGAGCCGAGGTGGATTTCCCGGAGCCGGGGATCCTGATAAACATGCACACCCAGAGCACGGCCCAGGATTTCCGCGCTTTCACTCGCGCGCTTTAAGTCGCTGCAGTAGATGGCCGCCGGTTGGTTTTCACGCAACTCCGCGGCCAGCTCGGCAGACTGGCGGCGGCCGCGGTCATTCAATGGAACGTCCGACTGTCCCTGGTAGCGTCCTTCTGCATTCCAGTCCGTTTCACCATGACGGATCAAGATGAACCTCGTCATCGATGATGAATCCTCCGATATTCCGGAAGTTCAATCATGGGGGGCCTGGCCATTTCCGCAATCTCCTCCACATCAAGAAAGTACCTCGGACGCTCATAACGAATCAGTTTCATGGTCTTGTTGATATCTTCCAGCAAATCATGTCCCATGCGCCTCTCAAGTTTGCTGATTACAGTTTGAATAATGGCGAACGACATTTTGCTGAGAGGTTCCAGGGACTGGTTCCGATGGATTCGTTCCATGAGATCCACCTGAGCGATCGAATCCAGGCCTGCCTTCTCAAATGCATCAATCAGCAGACCCACTTCAACACCATATCCGGATGAGAAAGTCAGACGTTCCAGCAATGCACGGCGTCCACCGTATTCTCCTGACAACGGCTGGATAATACCCGATAGCTCTGGATAAAAAAGATTCAGTAGCGGCCGGGCCGTAAGTTCTGTAACGCGCCCTCCGCCGCCCGCCTGGATCTTGTCGCCAATCCGAAGCGGCCGGCGGTAGAATCCCTTAACGAACTGAATTCCTGGAGAATGAAGGAGTACCCCGAGCAGACCATATACAAAGCGCGGGTGGATATTCTTAATATCGGTATCGATCCATACGACAAGATCCCCTCGCGTAACATAAAGACTTTTCCATAAAGCCTCTCCTTTTCCTGAACGCGCACCATATTGTGGCAGTATCTCCTGATGGATGAATACCGGAACTTCACAGTTTTCAGCAATCTCCCGTGTGCGATCCGCGGACTGAGAATCAATCAGGACGATTTCATCTATCAGCGGAACGCGTTCCATTAAGGAGCGCTTGATGGTTCGGATCACGCGCGCGAGGGTGGCCTGCTCATTTAATGCCGGCATGGCAACACTGATGGAGAGCCTCTGTTCTTTTTTCAGTGACAGTAATTTTTCAAGATTTTTGAATTCGTTTGCGTGAAACGTATTCTCCGCAAACCACTTGTCAACTAGAATTGAGATCGCTGTCAGACTAGGATTCCGAATTGACGACTCATCCAATCGCTGTGATTTCACAGCAATGACCGGCACCGGGCTCTTGCGGAGAATCCGCTCAGCTACGGGTCCTAGAGAAACAGAAGATTCCTTGGGACGAGCAGTGGAACCCATCACAATCAAGTCCGAATGAACTGATTCCCGAAGAATCGTTCCGGCAGGATCGTCGGTCCTGATTTGGCGGTGGCCGACCGGAAGTCGCGCAAGAACGCGAGCTATGCCTTGAAAAGCAGCATCCCGATGGTCATTTTCGGCAAAGTCAGCAGGCAAAAGGTGCAGTGATGTAACGTGGGCGCTTGCGGCGCGAGAGATCGCCAGTGAAACACGCAGAGCCAACTCCGCATATGGTCCTCCGCGCGCTGGAAGGAGAACCTGCGAAAAAGATTGGGGCAGCGGACCTCGAACCAGGGCCGTATCACACGGAGGACGCGTTAACACCCTCTCGGCCGTTACACCGAGCGCTTTCAAACCCTGCGGCCACTCCAGCAAAAGAAGATCCGGCTCCTCCTGCTCAACGACACGAACAAGCTCTCGCCACGGATCGTACGAAACGTGAACCGGAGATGTGCTTTGAATTCGCGTTTCGATCACGGCTCGAAAGGTCCCTCGAATCTGGCGCGCCGTTTGTGACGCCGTGCTCAAAGACTTGTTTTGCTGCACTCTGACAAGCCCGGTCAACAGGATCTTACCTCCTCCGATCATCAAGCGCGCCGCGTTCAACGCAGTAGTAGGATCGCAACCGTGAATCACCGGAACAAGGATCTTCGAAAATGGCGTGAAACTTCGCGGTCCTTTCATCGATCTACTCCTGATTCCAAAAGCAATGGCTCGATTTCTCTTTTGTAAACGCGATCCCAGTCATATGTACGCAAACGCATTCGCATCTGAAGGACGCTATTTGCGTTCACATGGGACCGTATCATGGATGCGACGTTCTTTGGATCCGATTCCGGCAAGAAATAGTGAGCCCCATCGCCGGCCAGTTCCCGAAGCGGATCGATGTTTGAACAAAAGACCGGCAGCTTCACCTGGCTTGCTTCAATCAGGGGCAAGCCAAACCCTTCTTCGAGACTCGGAAGCAATAACAGATCGGCCAGCCTGAAAAGTCCGTAGACCACATCCTCCGGAAGATAGCCGTCGACAACATCGGTCAGGAAATGCGCACGTGTGGTCAAGGAAAGTTGTTCTCGCAAGCCTTTTAACCGGGCGAAATACTCCCGATTGGCAACATTGTGAGGACCGGGAGGACCTGTGATCACCAGCATCACATCGGGAAAATACTTTTTAAGTTCCGCAACAATATGGAGCGCAAGTTCGATGTTCTTTCGTGGAGTGATTCGCACAGGCAAAAGGATCAATGGAGAAGCTGTGAGTAGCTCGAGGCGGCGGATCAGCTCCACTGTTTGTGTGTTCAACCCGAGCAACTGCGTGACCGCAACACCGTTAGGAATGACGCGAATCTGATCGCGTTGTTTTCCAAGAAGTGCTGCCAGCTCGCCGCGTCTGAATTCGGAAACAACGACCTGTATCGCGCCGGGCCAGTCTTGCCGGATCAGATCCCATGGATAGCCGTCATGCAGTTCCTGTCTGTAGCGCGGAGCGGTCCAGGCAAGATCATGATGCCAGAGAATCAATGCCGGGCGCCGAGAACTCTCCACACGTTTCCGAAGAGCTGCAGTTAGAGCAAGATTCTTATGAAGCGAACAGACGTTATGTGCGATCAGTAAATCCAGCCCATTCAGCACGGAATCCAATCTAGATGTAATTTCCGCAACAAGAGAATCAAACTTGGCGGATACCGTACCTCGATCGAGCTCCTTCTTTACCAAAAGGACATCGTCCTGCAGGGAGTCAACAAGAGGGATCTGATGGAAAGCAACGCGCGAATCAAATTGATTCCCCCGGCCTGCAATCACACCTACTTTGTGGCCGGCCTCCGTCATCAGAACAGCGTGTCTGGCCAATATCGCCTCCACACCCCCGACCACAGGCGGCACTGAGTAGTGAAGCAGTCCGATGTTCATCAAGTTCAATCCTAAACTATGCTGGAATATAATCAATCTTGATGGATCAATTACAGCATCACTCATCCGGAACCGGAAGGAGAGCCTGATGGCCGCGCCTTCCTGCCGGATTGGAATTGTATCGACACGGCTGGCCGGTACGGATGGTGTTTCCCTTGAAGTCGTTAAGTGGGTGAATGTTCTTGAGAGAATGGGACATACCTGTTTTTTCTTTGCCGGAGAGTGCGACTGGCCTGCCGAACGTTCTTATGTAGTGCCGGAAGCGCATTTCGAGTTTCCTGAAATCCTGGAACTCACATCCGATTTGTTTGATAAGTACAAACGCAACCCGGAAACTTCTAAAAAAGTAGATAGACTGAAAAACTATCTGAAAGGGCACCTGCACAAGTTTGTGCGGGATTTTGAGATCCGCTTGCTGATCGTTGAAAATGCGCTGTCGATCCCGATGAATGTTCCTTTCGGCCTTGCTCTAACGGAAATGATTGCAGAAACCGGGATGCTTACGCTGGGACACCACCATGACTTCTTCTGGGAACGATCGCGGTTTACTGTAGGAGCGGCCGATGACTATCTGAGGGCCGCCTTTCCACCTACGTTACACTCTATTCGTCACTCCGTAATTAATTCTTTCGCCCAGCGGCAGCTTGCCCTGCGCACCGGCGCCAGTTCATTCGTCATCCCCAATGTGATGGACTTTGACTCACCTGCTCCCGAATCGGATGGCTATGCGGACGATCTGAGGCAAACTCTCGGGATCTTGCCTGAAGAATATTTCCTATTGCAGCCCACCCGGGTCGTTCCGCGCAAACGGATCGAAAGAGCCATCGAGCTTACCAGCCGGCTGGCCCGGCCTTGCGCTCTGGTAATCTCTCATGCGTCCGGTGATGAAGGTTCCCGGTACATGGATTACCTTCGCGAATACATCGATCTGTTGAGCGTGCATGTCGTCTTCGCTGAAGAACAATTCAGAGATGTGCGAGGCCGAAAGCCCGACGGCACCAAGTTGTATTCGCTTGCCGATGCTCATTTCCCAGCTGACCTGGTTACGTATCCATCCTCAATTGAGGGATTCGGCAATGGGTTTCTGGAAGCGGTCTATTACCGGAAGCCTATTCTGATGAGCGCCTACGAGATCTATCGCGTGGATATTCGACCGAGAGGATTCCGTGTAATCGAGTTTGAGGATTACATTACACAGAACATCATTCGTAAGGTGCAGGAGGTGCTCGAAAACAAGGCACTGGCGCGAGAAATGGCGGAGCACAATTATAACGTTGCCCGCCACTACTATTCCTATACGAACCTGGAGACTCTTTTGGCCGCCGCAATCAACCTTCTGTTGGGGGACTAGGCTAGGCCTCGAGCTGTACCCACAGACCTTCATAAGGAGCCAGTTGTAGCATACCGGCAGAAATTCGCTTCGCCGGGCTCAGAAGGTCAACACCCCGGTGAGATTCTGAAAGAACCACAGTCTGAACGACCGAAGTGATGTTCTGCAAGTAGAGAATTCTCTCAGAAGCCAGAGGCGATGAGCGGATCAGCGCAAATACTGACTCTCCAAATTCCAGGACTTCCTGGGCGCCGTACGGGTCGAACACCGGATGCTGGCCACGAACCTGAAGAAGCTTGCAGAGACGGGTGAATACTTTGAACCGCAGGGATCCGGGATTCGCCAACTCTTGCTCCACATTCTCACGGATTAGTTTCTGCCGATTGATAGTCCGGTTTCTACCGGTCTGTGCCGATCCATCAATCCAACTTCGGGAACCGAAAAGGCTGTGAAAATACAAGGCAGGCACCCCGATCAACGACAGAAGGATAGCGTGTGCGGCTATGAAACGGTCAATCTGCAAATCCAGCGCCTCTGCGCTCTGTGGATTTGAGAGCGCGTCGAAGTAGTTGATGTTCAACTCATATGGGCTGTCGGTTCCATCAGGATTACGCCTGTTGGAAACAAGGCTTCCGTGCAGCACACATTGCCTCACAACTGCCTCGATCTCACTTTCACCAAGAATACCTCGCACGGGATTGATGCCGATCCCATCATGCGATGCAAGAAAATTGAAAAACGTGGCTCGATCGGACGGAAGCTTCAACGAGGCGGCCCATCGCGTAAGCGCGCGTGAGCTGCCCGTGTGGATAGTGTGAAGCAAAAGAGGAGGCAGGGCGAAGTTATAAACCATCTGCGCCTCGTCTGTTCCATCACCGAAGTAGGAAATATTTTCAGCATGCGGAACATTGGTTTCAGTAATCAATAGAACGTGAGGTGCTACCTGATCCAGAACAGATCGGAAGAGCTTGATGATTGCGTGTGTCAGCGGAAGATGGATACACGGGGTTCCGATTTCTTTCCACAAGTAAGCGACCGCATCGAGACGAAGAAAGTCGGCTCCGTGAGAAACGTAGAATAGTATTACCTCAAGTATTTCAAGAAGCACATCAGTATTGCGAAAGTTCAAGTCGACCTGATCCTCACTAAAGGTGGTCCAGACGCGCCTCGGACCGGTACAGACCGGAAATTCTGTCAGAAGCGGAAGCGTTCTGGGCCGCACCACCTGTGACAGATCGCTGTCCGGATCGACTACTATGAAATAGTCTATGTAGCGCGGCTCATCGTTCAGGAAATGCTGAAACCATTCCTGCTGCACCGAAACGTGGTTCAACACCGCGTCAAACATGAGATTGAAATTGGATCCCAATCGGGCCACGTCTTCCCAGCTTCCAAGCAGCGGATCTACTTTTCGATAGTCAATCACCGAAAAACCGTCATCCGAAGAATATGGATAGAAAGGCAGGATGTGAACGGCGGGAATGATGTTTGTGAGATGGTCCCTGCAAAAGTCTGCCAAACACTGGAGAGGAGGCACACCGGATTCTTGTAGCTGATCTCCGTAAGTGATGAGAAAAGCGTCCGCATGCGATACGCTCCTGCCGGCCATTCGAGAAATAACTGCGCTTTGAAGACGAAACCCTTCCATCAAAGCGTCAATCCGCGAATGAGCGAGTTTCGCAGCCGGTTCTCCGTACAGCGAAACCAGGAGCTCCAATATTCTTTTTGAAGCCATAGATGGACAACTGCTCCAAAGAATACTCTCCTTTGAGTTTAAAGTCGCGGGAGCGAGGATCTTCAAGAATCAAGTCTCCTCGTAAATGCTTCCAGAATGGGATCTCTTTGCGCGGGCAGAAAAAAGGATACAATACATACTACAGTGAGTTTTATTGCCCGAAACAATACAAGCCGTGAACAAGAAAAACAGGAGCACCGCGCGCCAGATAAGAAAGTTCTGTCTGATTCTTTCAACCACGATGACACAAAGTCACAAAGTTTCACAACGAATTGAAAGTTTTTATTATGAATCAGACCATTATAGGGATTGACAGTCGGAAAACTGGGTAGCCAAAATGAAAACAAAGCCTGCTTTCAACTAACCTGTTTCATAGACTAGTTATGCTCGACAAAGACCATTCGATCATCGGAAAAGAATTAGGACACTATCGCATACTGAAAAAAATTGGCAGCGGTGGAATGGGAGAAGTTTATCTTGCAGAAGATACGAAACTTGGCAGAAAGATTGCGTTAAAAGTCTTGCCCTCACAGCTTGCGGAGCAACCAGATCGCCGCCGGAGATTTGAACAAGAAGCAAAAGCGGTTGCCGCCCTCAATCATCCCAATATTGTCACAGTTTTTTCAGTTGAAAACGCGGATGGAATCCACTTCATTACAATGGAATGGGTCCAGGGCGGCAATTTATCCCGATTGATTCCGCCGAAAGGCATGGATCTCGGCAGATTTCTGCAGTTGGCTGTTCCTATAGCCGAGGCTCTCGGTGCGGCTCATCAGAAGGGTATTATCCATCGCGATTTGAAGCCGGACAACATTATGCTGGCCGATGACGGTCGAGTGAAAATACTCGATTTCGGTCTTGCCAAACTCATCCAGGATGCTGTTGAACTGAGTGAACACGCGGAAACGGGTTCCATTTCGCCGATGAACCTGTCAACGCGAGAGGGTGTGATCGTAGGAACCGTTGCCTACATGTCACCCGAACAGGCTGAAGGAAAGCCGCTGGATCAGCGTTCGGATATTTTTTCTCTGGGCGTCATTTTCTATCAGATGTTAACCGGCAACCTGCCGTTTCAGGGGGATTCGGCCGCTTCCATGATTTCGGCCATACTTAGAGATACTCCCCGTCCCGTTCTGGAACTGAATCCGGCCTTGCCACATCAAGTCGGAAAGATCATCCGGCGTTGCCTGGCTAAAGATCTTACACGGCGGCATCAATCCGCTTTAGACATTCGCAATGAACTGGAAGAATTATCGGAGGAAATAAGTTCCGGCATACTGACGGCTACAAGGATTGAAGCAACCGTGCGTGGAGTATCGCGAAAGAGCCGTTTGGCATTTGCAATCATGTTCACGTTCCTGGCGGCTGCGGGGATAACCGCCTACGTTTTGCTTCGCAACAAACCAGTTTCTGAAAAAGCTCCGGTTGTCCAAAACATTGCGCAGATTACGACGGCGCCCGGCCAAGAGTTATTTCCCAGCCTTTCGCCTGATGGAAAGTTGGTTATCTACGAGAGTCATGTTGACGGCAACTGGGACATCTATTTGCAACGCGTGGGAGGAAAGAATCCGAACAACTTGACACAGGATTCGAAAGCGGATGATACGCAAGCCTCCTTCTCGCCGGATGGTGAACATATTGTTTTTCGTTCGGAGCGCGGCGGAGGCGGAATCTTTGCGATGGGTTCGACTGGCGAATCCGTACTCCGTTTGACCGATTTTGGCTACAACCCGGCATGGTCCTCCAACAGCAAGGATGTTGTTTTTGCAACCGAACGTATCACACAGCCCCTCAGGGGACCAACCGTAAGTCAAGTGTGGACAGTCAATGTCGCAGACGGCAGCAAACGGCTCGTCAGCAAAGAAGACGGACTGCAGCCGAGTTATTCTCCGCATGCATACAGAATTGCTTATTGGGGACGCACTCCCGTCACAGGCAAAGACGATATCTGGACCCTGCCTGCCGGTGGCGGTCCGCCCGTCGCGGTTACAAACGACGCTGCCCAGGACTGGAATCCGGTATGGTCTCCCGATGGAAAGTATCTGTATTTTTGCAGTGACCGCACGGGAAGCATGAACATATGGAGAGCCTCCATCGATGAAACAACCGGAAGAGTCGTTGGCGAGCCTCAGCAGGTAACAACCGGAGCAGCGGCCAGTAGTCAGCACCTCAGTGTTTCACAAGATGGAAAGCTGATTGCCTATGTTGCGCGTTTTTTTGAAACCAAGAACCTTGAAAGGATTCAGTTCGATCCTTCTTCCGGGAGCGTTCAGGGTCAGCCGAGCTGGCTGACACAGGGCTCGCGCATGGTTTCATTTCCTGAACCTTCTCCTGACGGTCAGTGGCTTGCATATAGTTCAGAAGGAAAGCAACCTGATATCTTCCTGATCAAGGCAGACGGATCGGGACTTCGCCAGCTTACCGATGATCCTCATGAAGACCGGGCCCCGAGATGGTCACCGGATGGAAAAACCATTGCTTTTTTCTCGAATCGAAGCGGAAAGTATGAAATCTGGGGCCTCAATCCGGACGGCAGTGACCTTCGGCAACTGTCCAGTAACCCGGGGGCACACTATCCTGTTTGGTCCCCCGATGGCAAACGTATGGCCTATTCCCATCATTCTCCAAACGGTAATTTCGTTTTCCGCATAGGAGAGCCTGGAAACAAGGAATTTGAATTGCCTTCCCTTCCTGATACAACCCAAACGTTTGAGGCCTGGTCCTGGTCTGGCGATGGAAACAAACTGGCCGGCATTCGCCATCTGGCGAACGGCGCGCACGTGGGTGTTGGCTTCTATTCTTTTCAATCGAAAAAAATAGAATGGCTTACCGATTTTGGAGAATGGCCAATCTGGCTTAACGATAGTAAAAATTTGCTCTTCTTCTCCGATGGAAAAATATTTTTAGTGGATACTCAGTCCAAAAAATACCACGAGGTTATTTCGGTTACCCCGGAACGCTTTGGCGCCTTTGGAGTCTCCAAAGATAACCGTCTACTCTTTGTTTCGGTCGATACCAGTGAAGCGGATGTGTGGCTTATCACTTTAAAGTGAACTTCGCTCAAACGCAGGAGCTGCCGGATCATAGGGAGCCTCTACTCTATTCGTAATTTGAGGTTCGTTTTAGGCGTGTCATCAGATCTGCAAATCTAGGGTCGGACCGAACGGAATCGAACTCAGGCATACAAGGAAGATAGATCAGTACATTTCTTTCCCTGTACGCACGATCGAGCTCAACAAAGAAACGATCGACTTGATTCAACCCCAGATAACAACGCGCTAAATGAAGTGGCGCAACATATTCTGTTCTTGATCGCTCCACCATCTGATCCAGTAACTCTATTGCCTTGGCCGCATCACCGGCCATGCCATATGTCATGGCAAGATAACTCATGAAAAAGGTGCTGCCTTGAGAAACACTCACACAACGCGTCATGAAATCGATGGCTTGCTCATAGGCCGACTTTTTTAGATAGCTAAGTCCGGCATACCAGAGCGCCAGAAGAAACTGCGGATCAATCTCCAGAGCCTTGTTCAATTCTTGAAGCGCCTGATCGTAGCGGCGCCCCACATAAGAATTCAGCGCGGAAAAGGAGGAAAAAAATGGAGAAAGCAGGTCGATTTGCAACGCTTTCTTGATCGCAGCAGCGCCCTCTTCATTTCGGCCTGCGAGAGTCAGAAAGCCGCTGTACCAGCAATGCGCAAGTCCGAATTGCGGATTAATCTCAAATGCGCGACGCATCGCAGCCTCTCCGCGCTCCCAGTCGTAATCGAAGTAAACCACGGCGGCCCCCAATGAAAGATGTCCTTCGGGCAACAATGGATCGATCTCAAGCGACTTCCTCGCAGCCTCCATGGCTTTTGGATAAACTTCTTCCGGAGGCTCAAACGCATAGAATCCGTAAATGGAATAACAATCAGCCAGTCCTGCATATGCAAGCGCATAGTCTGGGTCCCTCGAAATGGCTGCTTGAAAACACTCGATCGCTTTGCGTATCCCCGCATATGTCCTTGTCTTCCAGTGATGACGTCCCTGAAGATAAAGATTGTATGCATCCATGTTTTCTGTGTAGCGCTGAACCAGGTTTTGATCCGGAGAGCCGGTAAGCTGAATTTTCAGCGTTTCCACGATCGTTCGGGCAATTTCATCCTGAATCACAAAAATGTCTTCCAGATCCCGGTCGTATTTCTCGGACCACAAATGGTATCCGTTGGAAGCATCCACCAGCTCCGCGGTAATTCGAACTCGATTGGCCGCTTTGCGAACACTTCCATCCAGAATCGTGCCAACATTCAGATGCTGCCCGATCTGTCTGATGTCACCCCTCTGATTCTTGTATTGAAAGGCAGACGTGCGCGAGGCAATCCGCAGACCTGGAATCTTTGTAAGCGCGGTGATCAGCTCTTCCGCAATCCCATCACAGAAATATTCTTGATCCTTCTGGGGGCTCATGTCGGTGAAAGGAAGTACGGCAATCGATTTTCCTGCCGGATCGGTTCTCGACCAGGGTTCTTGTTTGCCGCTCTGAGCAAAAAGATTGGCTTCCACCATTCGCAATGCGAAGCTCAAATCGCGGGCCGATTGAAAACGGTCCTGAGGATTTTTTTCCAGACAATGAATCAACATTCGGACTAACTCAGGAGGAGCCTTTCTGGATATTTCTGTCCAGTCCGGCTGATCTCTGAGGATGGAGCTGACTACATCGGCGGCAGCCTCTGCTTGAAATGGACGGTTTCCGCTCAACATTTCGTACAGGACAACGCCGAAGGAAAAGATGTCCGAGGCGACACTCACTTCTTTTCCTCGCGCCTGTTCGGGGGACATGTACGCAAGAGTTCCCAGAAGCGCTCCGGGCGAGGTCTTCCCGGCTGTTGGAAACCTGGAAGTCGATTCATCGCCGCCTGATTCCACAAGTTTTGCAAGTCCAAAATCAAGTATTTTTACGACACCATCTTGAGTTATGAAAATATTCTCCGGTTTCAGATCGCGATGAATCGTTCCCCGCTCATGAGCTGCTGAAAGTCCTGAGGCGATCTGAACTGCGTAGTGAATCGCGCTGGAAGTGGAAAGAGCCTGATGATCGATCACACTACGCAGGGTTTCACCTTCCAACAATTCCACGACAAGATACGGCAAATCATTCAACATTCCGAAATCATGAACAGCAAGGATGTTCGGATGATTGAGACTGCCCGCGGTCCGAGCTTCCTGCTCGAAACGTCTGAGCCGCTCAGGATCCTGGGAAAATGAAGGGAGAAGAGTCTTCAGAGCCACATCGCGCAATAGACGTGTATCTCGCGCCCGGTAGACTTCACCCATTCCTCCGGAACCAAGAAGGCTTTGAATCTCATATGGTCCGATGCGAGAGCCAATCTGAATACCCACACGCCTACTATAGCACCGGCAAAGATCGCTGGATAAGCGGTTTGTAACGCCAGCGTCTCGCTGGCAGAGCTCGAACTGGAATCTCTGTTTTTGCCGGCGAGACGCCAGCGGTACAAACCGTTTTTGGGACAGTCTCCCGCCTCCGGCGGACCGTGCAGGATGCTATGTGTTTTACAACATGATTTAATGGTTATTATTACTGAAGCGGAGGGATCATGGCGGAGAGATGTCACAATCATCCCGATGAAGAAAGTCTGAGCATCTG
>CAZDDB010000070.1:0-14229 GCA_964504105.1 uncultured Acidobacteriota bacterium | reverse complement strand
ATAGAAACCTAGCGGGGCACCGCTCGTTTCAAACGGCCGAGCGAGTCAGAATCTGAACAATCGGTCACTCCCAAAATCAAGTTGAGTATCTTTGACGCATTTGCCGGTAACTCAACACAAGTGTTGAATCATCCAATGCCTTTTCAAACTGCTCTAACCAGCCGATGACATATGGATCATTCAGCTTGTTCCCCTGGATTCGGATCACCTGTTCGACGTCAACCTCATCCTGTTTACGTGTAGATATCATTTTGTAAATGATCAAGTCTTCTGCTGTAACCACCTTTGCCTTTAGCCCCGGCTGCAGTTCGATCGTTTTTGCTCGATCGATTGCCTCACGGTCAAAACTCGTTTCGGCCAGCAGGAGATCGATTCTAATCCCGTTGGAATCTTGAACAAAAACCAGCCCCTGACGCTGAAGCGCCTCTAGAGGCACTGGATGTAATGATTCATATTCGTTGCCGAGCGCTTCGAGCAAACTCGGCGCTTCTTCACGAGTGATGAGAACCTTCAAATCGACGTCTTTGGTTACGCGGGGCCTTGCCCAAATGGCGAGAGCCAGTCCGCCAATAAGTGCGGAACGAATGCCGTGCTCCTGGAGTTTTGTTTGCAGCCGGATGAGACTCGTGGTGAGGAGTTCAATCTCTGGTTTCATCAGTCATACGTTGCGAACCCAAACTTTGGAGACGTCGTTGCAAGGCAACGAGAGCTTCTTCCCGCTCTGCAGCGTAATCTGCTTCTGTTCGATCGTTCCATTGACCAAACTCGTTGAGAAGTGCGAGGAAATCGTGTACCTTTTGCTGGGTTGTGACCTTTCGAAAAAGTTGCGTTTCGAATTCCTCGATTTCGTTCCAACCTTCCCGAAGCTGCCGTAGATTCGCCATCTGTATTCGTGCTCCTCCTATTATACTGGTTGTAAAGTGTTTTCCGTGAACCAGATAAGTTCCAAAATTATGAAACTTGGTTTCATATTGTGAAACTATGAATATGGACGATTCGGTTCTGAACGCTCGTTTCAAACCCGCGAGTATCACAATTTGATCTGGCTTCTTCCCGTGCGATGGCAACGAGAGCTTCCTGCCGCTCCCCAGCCGACAGAAAGGGCCGTTCTTTCTGTCCTGTGCAATAATCTTAAAAGAGGGAAAACTTAGGATGAACGAGGGGCAGCTTTCCAATCAAAATAAAACCCCCGCTGTTCAGATATTTGCCAGGATTTTGGGATGGGTAACCGGCATTTGTACGCTCATCTATCTGGTTCCAATATTGTCGCACGGAGCGGGAGTCGGCCTGCTTCTGTCGGTTTTCCTCTCCGTGGGCGCCGGTTTCGCGATGGGTGGTTTCGTTTTGCTGATCGCATACTTTTGGCCAACGGCAAATGTCAGAAGAGTTGGCGCCTTAAAGGGAAAAACGGACCCTGAAGCCTTGAATGCAATGATTGAGGCGCTCAAAGATCCGAACAGAAGGGTTGTATTGCGTGCGATCAAAGCCCTGGAAAAGGTGCAGGATCCTAAAGCAATTGAAGGTCTCATCACAGCTTTACGGAAAGAAGACGAGGGAATCGTGAATTGTGCTGCGAATGCGCTTGGCAGGCTAAAAGCAAAGGCGGCAGTCGCTCCGCTCTGTGTGGCTCTTTCGAAGCGAAGTGAAGGTGCAGCAGAGGCTCTCGGGAAAATAGGAGACATTGAGGCTGTCCCGGCTTTGATCCGTGGTCTGGAGCGGAGGTCCGGCGACGTCCCCTGGCTAGTTGCATCGACTGCTGCGCGAGCTCTTGCAAAGATCAGAGATCCAAGAGCTATAGATCCTTTGATTTCTCACGTGAACGATGGTGAAAAATTTGTTAGCGAATCTGCTGCAGCAGCCCTTGGTGAACTGGGAGAGCTTTCTTCGGTCGGGCCACTGATTCAAGCGCTGGAGAAATGGGAGGGCTTTCCGAAAAGAACTGCGGCGTATGCACTGAAAAAGATTACGCGACAGAATTTTGGAAAGGATGTTTCATTGTGGCGCAAATGGTGGACCAGCCGTTTGGATCAAGAAATCGCAAATTGGATTTCCGAACTTGGGCGCGCAGATCTAATTCCGAATCCCGCGGTAAAAAGATTGCAACGAGTTGGAAATACGGCCATACCACATCTTCTACGAGTGCTGGAAGGTGAAAACGCCGACGCCACTGTGGATGCCATTCACATCTTGAAAGAGCTTCGCGCGAAAGAGGCAATCCCTTACTTGAATCGACTCGCCACATCAACAAACCTGGAAATTGGCAAGGCCTCGAGCGAGGCCCTTTCGATCCTGACTTCTAAAGCTTATGTTGTTGTGCCGGAAAAGGTTTCACAAGCTTATGTTGTGGAAAAGGTTTCACACGGCCCTGATCCGGTGTGCCCTTCTTGCGGAACTGTTTACAACCGTTCGGTAGTCGTCCGGCTATTAAGAGAACAAGACCCGGGAATATTCGCCTTTGGAACCTGGACAACAAAATTCAAGTGTAAGAAGTGTCCGGCCGTTATTGTTATTTCCGGCAGAGCTAACGAATAAGTACAAATTATGAAACTTGGTTTCATATTGTGAAACTATGAGTATTGACGATTCGGGCAGCGGGACAATTGACAAGCCTGATCCGCAGCCGGCAGAAACGATAGAGGCGAAGCGGCGGGATGCCGTCCCGCTTTTGGAAGAGCAGGTTGCAGCCGAGTGGAAGGTTGGGGATGTAATTCTGGATCTTTATGAGGTCACTGCATTGTTGGGAGCAGGAGGAATGGGGAAAGTGTACCGCGCGCATCATCGCGGCTGGAATGTGGACCTTGCCGTAAAATCGCCGCGTCCGGAAATTTTCTCGCTGGAAGGCGGCAAGCAGAGTTTTGTGCGCGAAGCGGAAGTGTGGGTCAATCTTGGACTTCATCCTCATATCGTCAGCTGTTATTACGTTCGTACTCTGGGTGGCATCCCGCGTGTTTTTGCGGAGTGTGTGGATGGTGGAAGTCTCGCCGAATGGGTGAGGAGCCGAAGATTGTACCGGGGGGACACGGATTCAATCCAGAGTAGAATCCTGGACATTGCGATTCAATCTGCATGGGGACTTGAGTATGCGCATCAACAGGGCTTGATTCATCGCGATATCAAACCGGCAAATATTCTGGTCGAGGAAGACGGCACGGCAAAGGTCACCGACTTCGGCTTGTCCAGAGCCAGGATGGTGGCAGGTGAAGCAAACTCATCGCCGCTCAATACCAGCGTGCTTGTCAGCTCCGGTGGAATGACACCGGCATATTGCTCTCCGGAACAGGCCAGTGGACAGCCCGTGACGCGCAGGACGGACATGTGGTCCTGGGGAATTATGGTGATGGAGATGTATGTTGGCCGGCCGCCTTGCCAATATGGACGAACTGCGGGCGTGGTCCTGCAGGAATACTTGCGGGCGGGAACGGAAGACCCATCAATTCCGCGCATGCCGGTCCGGTTGTTGCTCTTGCTGGAACGGTGTTTTGCTGAGGATCCGGAGAAACGTCCAGCAAGCATGCAGGAAATTGCACTTGAGGTAGCGGAAATTTATGAGCATCTAGCCGGATCAAAGTATTCGCGCGAGCAACCGCGCGCCGCATCGTTGCTGGCGGACGGAATCAGCAACCGCGCAATCAGCCTGCTTGATATCGGCAGGGAAACGGACGCTCAAGCTCTGTTGCAAGAGGCCTTGAAAACAGATCCTCATCACCTGGAAACTGCATTTAACCTTGCATTGTTGCAATGGCATTCCGCGCAGATTACCGACCTGGACGCGCTTTCACGTCTCGATTCATTAGAAGTTCCGGCTCACAACCTTCCGCGTTTTCAAGACCTCCGTACCAGACTGCAAATCGAACGGGGTGAAGAAGGGGAGTTCCAATACGAAGAGAGGGAGATTCACGGCTTCACCGGGGAAACCATTCTTGCATTGAACTTCCGGAAACAGATTGTCGCGATCAAAACATCAGATGGAATCGCAGTGCACAAACTTTTTGATCCGGCCCCACTGCTCGTTCTTCTTGAAAAAGATCTCCGAATGGAACATGGCAAAGTGGATTTCACCCGTCATGTTTCAATCGATGCTTCGGCAAAACTGGTTCTGGCGGCCGGCTGGGAAACCATGTCTGTGTTCAACATTGAAACCGGTGACCGTATCCGGTGTGCGCCGCTACCCGAATCCCTGAAAAAGAAAATGCTGTTCGATGGTCTTGTAAACAGTGACGGCGCTATTTTTGTAATTGCTTCGGAAACAGTCTACGTTTCGCCGCCCGGTTCCGAAACATTCGTTCCTCTTTGCGTCGGACATCAACGGGATATCCGGTCGCTCGATCTGAATCCGAACCGCGGATTACTGCTCACCGCCGGCAACGATGGAAAGATGAAGCTCTGGGGAATGGATGGCGGATGGGATCATCTCACAGTTGAAGTAAGCAAACGGTTTGGAGTTGCGCACGCTGTATTTTCTCCAGGTTATGACCGGATGATCTCTTGTTGCAGAGAAGGTACCGTAGCGGTTTGGGATATGAACGGATCAAAAGTTCAAGAGTTTTCTTCGCACCCTGATTTTCCTGTTGCTGCCGCAATGAACGGATCCGGGTCGCTTCTCGTTTCCTGGAATGCAACGTGGTCCGATGAGAAGCAGAGCACGGAAATTGGACCGCTGCGGATCTGGGAGATCGGTTCCGGCAGGTGCATCCGTAGTTTTGCCGGCATTGTTAAAGGTTACGAGAGATGTCTTGGTTTCAGTGTGGATGATCGTCTGCTGATTGCTGCTTCGAATGAAATGGGCATGCGGATATGGCAGATTCCCCGCGACCGGCTGCAGGCTGGATTTGAAGTGTGCAAGCCGCGTCCTACTGTTGCAGTGCTATCCGCTGCGCGAAAGATCGATCATCTCATTGACGATGCGAATTCAGTGCTGAAACAAGGTCGTTTTGCAGAAGCATACGAGATTGCTCGCTCAGTATCACGCAAGTTTCCGGAACACCGTTTTGATCCAAGACTGCTCGAAATCCTGAGGTCTCTCCACACGCTGGGAAGGAGAAATACTGTTTCCGGATACTGGAATACAACAGTTGTCTGGAGCGCAGGCAAAGCTCCTGTTACAGCAGTCCGGTTTCTGGATTCAGAGCGTCTGGTTTCAGGCGCGGCAAGCGGCGCACTGGAATTTTGGAACTGGAAGAGTGGCTCCAATCTCGGCTCGCTAAACGTACATAGAGATGCGATCGCAACCATCCTCCCGTTTGAATCGGGCAATGGAATGGTGACGCTTGACCGGAAGAATCATCTGCGCGTGTGGAACATTCCGATAAACAAATGCACAGCCTACTTCAATTATTCCAGCAACGAAACAGTCTTTGAGTTGTTAACCGTTTCTTCCGATGGAAGCAGGGCGTTCTCTACGGACGGTAAGCAAAAACTATTCATCTGGGATTTGAAGCTGGAAGAGATGGATCGAGTGATCGAACTTCCGCATGAAGCGGAGCGTCTGATTGCTCTGGAGAACAATCAACTTCGGGTGGCGCTTAAAGACGGTCACGGGCTTTTGTTGGATCTCGCAACCATGCATACTTCAGAAGTAAGTCTCTCACACAGCATCGACTATCGAGTTGTTCCGCAAGATGAAATTGTAAGTGTACGTGAAAGTTTTAGCGGAGCCATCGTGGCCTCGCTTGCCGGACATCAATCCAGAGTGCTCTGCGGTGACGTCACTCCCGACCTCCGCCATGTTGTTTCCGGTGATGAGGCGGGATCGATCTGCCTGTGGGAACTGGATTGGGAGCTCAGTTTTGCCTGAAGTTATTGCAGTCCAATGCGCCGCTTTTCTTCCGCTGTCCTGCAGCTTACACCTCAGCCTTCGTAGAAATCAACTGCCGATTTGCGGCGAAGCAAAAAGTAGGAATATACTGGATGCAATGTTCTTGGATCTGATTTCTACGGAGGAGGGGAACTATGAGTGACCATGTAAATTTGTCTCCCGGCACTAAAGTTCCGAAGAGCGGCAACTACAAATGCGAGTTCTGCGGCGAAGGCGGCCTTGCCGATATGATGGGGAAGTACATGGGCAAGGCAGGACTCGACTCCATGAACTTGCGCGGTCTCGCCGTTCAAAAGAGTGTGCGGTTTTTTGAACACGGGAAAAAATTTACAGAGTGTTCCAATTGCGGTCCCGCAACCGGCTGGACTCTTGTTGAGGAGCGATCCTCAGCTTCGGAGAAAAAACACGATGAAGCCGTCGTTGAATCGGGTGTCTGCGACGTTTGCGGAAATCGGGTCAACCGGCCGGAAGGCCATCTGCTTACGACAAAGGAAGTCGTCGGCACTCCGGCGTACTGGCAACGCTACTATGAAATTCACAGATCTGAAATGACCGGCGCCGTCTCATCCTACAGTGAATTCTGCGGAAACACTGTGTTGCGAAACGGAGTTACTGCCGCTATCGCAGGCCAGCGAACCCCATGGCTGGTCTGCGAGAAGTGTGTTGCGTTATTTGGTGTGGATGTTTCACAGGTTCGGAGCTACGCAAGGCAATGGTGGGAGAGCCGAAAAACTTTTGAGCCTCCCGGTACAGGCGCAGCGCCTCTCTCAGCGGTCCGGATGGAAGCAACGGAGCGGGTTAGCGCTATCTCGCAGGCTCCTGCCGCTCGTTCCACGGAAATGTTTGCTGCTGCTCCGGCAAAGAAAACGAGCTACGGTCTCATCATCGCGATCGTGGTTGCGTTGCTGATCCTGATAAGTGTCGTGACTGTGTTCACAACGCGAAGAAAACAACCCATGATGATGCCTGCAACAAGCACGGGCCAGTTGTAGCCTATCTGGGGAGGCGGGCAGAAATTGTCCTGGTTTTCTTCACGGAAGAAGCGCTCGGAAGAAGCGTATAACGAAGCTCTTGCCTACGCTCAGCGCGAGCAGTGGCAAGAGGCGGCTTCACGTTTCCGGCGTGCGGCTGATCTCGATCCGGAATCGGCCTTGATCCATCAGTCATTGGCGATCTCACTTTCGAAATCCGCTCCGATGGATTCCGGAGAGGAAAGACTCAAGAACTACATGCTGGATGTCTGTGCTGAATTTGAAAAGGCAGTGCTTCTGGCGGAAACTCACGGCGGTCTATCGGATTCCGATTATAAGAAAGCTTGTATCGGAGCAGGCTTAATCTACCGAACGTCTGGAAGACATACAGACGCGATCCGCATGTTTGAATTGGGGCTGAAGCGCGTTCCGGATGATTCAGAACTTCTAGTCGGGCTTGCGTGGTCCTACGTAGACGCAGGTCGTTCCGTGGATGGGGAGAAGGCAGCCGTCAGGATCCTGCAGCAAGAATCGCAGTCGGAAGAAGGAAGAAGAGTGTGGAAGCAGGCGCGTATACAACAAGGAAAGGAGCTTTGTCCGGACATTCCGGAAGACAGGAGAAAGCAGATCTACGGGATGTTTGTGGCGAGCAAGGACGTTCAACTGCTCGGGAAAATGAGTGGCATCAAAGATGCCAAGGATCCTTTTGCACACTTCCGGGACGCGGCTGGAGATTCCCATTCTGTAGCACGAAACAGAGTGCTTCAGAAGTTTGGTATCCGTGAGTTTGAGCTTGATATGATCCTCCATGAAGGGGAAAAGGAAGCGTGGCCTGTTCACCAGAGTGCCGATGAGCCGGAAGTGATGTCTTCTCTCAGAAGCGCTATGCGAGTTTCTGAAATGCGGGGTTCGCTTCGATGCGCTTATTGCGGGAAAAGAAACGTAGCCTCATTCTGGCCGGAAAAAGGAGACTGGATCCCGTTTTACTGCCAGACAAAGGAACGAACCGCCGAAGAGCCGGGAGCATTCCGGCTACGAATTATCTGTCCTTTCTGCACAAAATCCTCTTACACGGTTTGGGATCAGAATCCGGAACCGCTCGCGGGACAACTCATCGATCACATCGAACGGATGTGTAATTCGTTTGAGCATCAACCTGAAGCAGTACAGGCCATCAATGGGTTGGTTTCTGATGATTTGCTTGGCAAGGTTCTCGAGTTTCTTCGTCAGAATGCTTCCAGTATTTCGAATTCCACAGGCAAGCTGGAGTTTTCGTTTGAAACACAAGACTATTTTAGCGTGTGCTGGTTTCTTCCGGTAAGTCTTGGAAAAGCCCGCCATTTCATCGGGAACAGCTATCTGACCCAACTCGAATCTGACGCGCAAAGATGGAACCGCGACGCAGGAGCGAAACATTTTGTCCACTGGATCTACTGTATAGAGAATGGAACAGGGGAGGCAAACCTCACTTTTTTGCCGGGAATCAATCACAGGCACTTGCCCGCGATTTTTGCAACCGAACTCTTGAGCCCTGAGGAAAAAGCCCAGTTGGATAGGTAGTCATTTTAAAATGCCACACTCCCCACTCCATATTTTAGTTTACATAATCTATCTTATAGAAGAATTGACCTGGGATTACGCCGGTCAACTTCCGAGCAAGCTGGCTCCTCCATGCTCAATTTTGGGGCGAATAGCGCAGCGAGCCTAGCCACCCACACCCACGTAGCGCGAGCCCGGCGCCCAGTGACGGTCAACCCAAAAGTGTACTTCCGCCTCATCTCGGTGTTTAGGCGGGGGCGCTCAAGGCGCACCCTGCCGGCTCACAAACTCCTAATCGATTTGGCGAATGTCAGTATTCGACCTCGCCTTGCCAATCGCATACGTTGCTTGTCGTGCCCCCCTTGCAAGTATAGGTGCCCCCGCCTTTGATATTCTGGAATTTTCCAGTCCCTCCGGTCCATTCAAACTTGCCTTCCAGGGACATCATGTCTTTCATGGCCTTCTGCGTGCCCCAGTACTTAAAGAAGGTTTTGTCTCCATTTTTGTTGATATGGTATCCGTATCCCGTGTGAGTTCCGCTGTCCCCCTGATGATCCGTCTGCTGAACATCGAACATTTTTATGTTGTTCCAATCCTCGTTGGAACTGGTCGTGGTAGACATGGTCACAGTTTGAGTCAACATGTGGCCGGCTTTATCGCCGGGAGCCGCCGTCGACTGCGAGGTAACCTGATCGCTTGTGTTTTTTCCTGTGATTTTCATTTTCCCGGCGTGCGCGTCGGATACAGCGAACGCGGCGACAAATACCGCCGCAAGTACAATCATGCCTGCCTTGGCAAAGTAGTTTCTCTTCATCTAATCCTCCTTTTGACTAGTTGAACGGTTTGCGGTGAGACTCTTCTGCCCCAAAGCCTGTATCGGCAGAAAGTCGGAATGCATTCAAAATCGAACGCTGTCTCAGTAAACCATATGCAGTGCTTCTGTCAACCCACAATTCATTTGGAAAGGCGAGACGCGGCAAAATTATGCTTCAAGAAGTGGGAAGATTGAATGATGCTTGCATGACAAATTACTTTTCGCTGCTGCCGGCCGGTGTGCCTTTGTCGGCCGGGCCGGGCGCGATTTTGGGATCGAGTTTGAGAAGAACAGCCTGCCTGTCCCAGTTCCCAGTTCCGTAAAGGCGGAACACAACGACGTATTCTCCGGCCGGAAGGGGACGTTCAGAATGCAGTTGCCATGTGCCGTTCGGGTTCCCATCTGGTTGCATACCAATGCCACTTAATGAATCAAGGCGACTATCCACTTTTGGATCGTAGTCGTCCAGTTCATACACATTGACCTTGATCTCCTCCGCGCTTCCGAGGAACTTCGGATTCAGGCCACCGGCTTTAAAGTTTGCCCGAAATTTTGGGGATACCGGCTGAGCCAGCTGCCAGCACACATCTTCACCGTGTTTGATTGCGTGCACACGAGCAGCGATTGCCTCATCCGTCAACGCAACCGTCGTCTGGCCATCGATAGTTACCGTTGCGCAATGCCCGTTGCGGTTGACACAAATCATATCCGATGAACGATCATGTTCCGCCGGGGCGCATCGCTCTTTCTGTGATGCCGCGGCAGCGAACGCTACGGAAAGAAAGATTTCCATCAGCATAGTGATTTCTCCTTGGTGAGTTCCTTACATGTTTTTAGAACATAGTGCCTGCAGCCATCGGGCGCCAATCGTCGCCTTCCTGTCGTTCGACCCGGAAGCTGCCGTCGCTCTTGCGGATTACACAGCGAAATTCGCCGCCATCCAAACTCATCTGGTAAACCCATCGTGTATCGGTGTGATCCGGCGTGATGCGGATGCGTTGGACGAGTTCATGGTCGATCTCACGGCGTGGACTCGTAATCTCTTTCTGCAGAAAATAAGCACACTTCCGGTCAAGTTCCGCCGGCAGGTCCTTGCTTTCACCTCCCGCAGGCCGATGAGTGAGTCTGAGTCCCAGGGTTCCACAGTCGAGGCTGCGATTCGTTTCATCGCAGATCTGACAAAAGAAACTTCCACCGTCCGGCTTATGGAATTCAAACATGTAGCGTCCTTCTCCGAGTTCAAGGCTCGATTCCTTCAGAGTGTTGCGTTTTGCCGGCACTTCGCTCGCTTCAATGGCAGCGAAGCAACGATCGCGCAGGATTTGTTTGACGGATGAAGCCGCCGGCTTTGAAGCGTCTTCAGAGGTTGTGTTTGATACACCAACCGCGAGAACAAACAGAATTGTATGCAGAACCTGGAAGCGGATAGCGATTTCAATCCGTTGGAATCGTGACATCGGAAATCAAGTCGACCACTCCTCTATTTTGCGGCAGCCTTCGCGCGGCGTTCCAGTTCTTCAGGCGGCACATCCTCTATGTGGGTTCCGATCCCCCAAAGATTTCCGCAAGAATCCTTCACGCTGGCGCTGCGATCACCGTAAAATTGGTTTGCCGGCTCTTTCACCGACGTACCGCCGGCCTTCAGCGCGCGCTTATAGGTTGCGTCCACGTCTTCCACATAAACATAAAGCGAGCACGGCATCGGCGGAGACATTTCGCCGCCGTCACTGATCATCAGAGTCGAGTCACCGATTCTAAATTCTGCATGTCCGATCGTTCCATCCGGTCCCGGCATTCGCATAACTTCCTTCGCATCGAAAGTTTCTTTCACGAAATCGAGCACTTTAGCAGCGCCTTTGGCAATCAAGTATGGTGTAACGGAACGATATCCTTCAGGAATGGGCTTAACGGCCATTGATGTTTCCTCCTTCTTCATCTTTGTAGGACTTGTGTATTCGTAAGGTTCGTAACTTTGTTAATATATACACGATCGGCAACCGATGACAAGTTCACATGAACAATTTTCAGCGCTGTCAAAAGGAAACGTGAAGTACCTTCGCTCAGCGGAATATTTTTTCTGTTACTCTACGCGTTGAGAAAATATGTCACCGAAGTTTTGGAACAGTGGACTAAAATAGACCGAAGCCATGAGCAAGAAGCCACCCTCAGTTCAATTAAAACGGGGACTCCTCCTGTTTTGGGGGCTCTGGTTTTTGATTGTGTTCCTGACGAACCTCTTCGATCTTTTTCGAATCTGGGGACTTCTCGGTCCTCATTGGCCTGCGGTTTCGGATCATTACTTGCTCGTTCAGAAAGCAACCTCCATCTACCATCTGCCTGTCTGGGTGATTGATTTTTTCTTCAACACAATCGTTCTCTGGGAGGCCATCTGTTCGGCCTTCTTTTTGCACGCCTGGCTGGTCTTCGGGAAGGACGCAGACCGGTCCACCAATTCCGTATACAAGGCTTTTGGCTTTGCCATCGCTCTGTTCGCTGCTTTTATCCTGAGCTGCGAAGTGTTTCTCGTGTACGAAATTGAAGGAGTGCATATGCGTGTGCTTACCGCCCTGCTCGTCAGCTTTTTGGCTGTAAGAATCCTACCGGAATAGCTTCAGCAACGACATCGATGACTGAAAGCCTGCGATTCTCCTGGTGTCCATCGTTCACACGAATCTGGCAAAGAGCAGAATCTTCTCTGAAAGAAAGCGCGAACACTCGGCATCGGATAGATTCCCGTTACGATCCAAATCGATTCGTTTGCGCACCTTGTCAATCTCGAAGTGCAAAGACTTTCCAATTTCCCCCGTGCGGAGGAAGAACGTTCCGGCCTGATCCATTTCGTGCCGAAATGCTTGAAAATCCATGTGGCTGCTCCAATCAGCGAACCCTCCCTTCTCATATGCCAATCTGGGAAGAAGAAGCATTCGGGACGTATGAATTAGAGCCAGTTTCAGGAGAGCATTCCTGGTCGTTTCGGGCGTTCGAATCAATTCGCCTTCTAGAAATGCCAATTGGGGAGCGGCATCATGAGTGTAAAACAGCTGCGGATAAGTCACGTCAAAGCTATCCCGGTCCCCATGATCCCCTGTCGATTGTAAAGATGCCCCGAGATGAAAAAAACTAATCCGGGAATGATCCGAAGTATCCCTCTCGTTGAAAAAACCGTACATTCCCTTCGGATCGATTGTGCCGAGCGATACACTCGATGGGCGGAAATAAAGGGCACTGTGTTGGGGAAACGCTGCGAGCATTTCCTGATTGCGTGATCCCAGGTCACGGCAAAACAGGACGGGCTCGCGAAGGAACGGATCGTTCCAGTTGATGTAATCCTGACGAATTTGCGGATCAAGAAAGACAATCTTTTCTTCCGGCTGAATCTCTTTCAATCTTATTTTGAAGTATTCCGGGGGATCATTCGCCGGATCGTAGATCCAAATGAATCTTGATAGATTGGCCGGGAAGAAGCTGAGAAATGAAACTGCCAACAGCGCACAAAGTCTTGACGAGCCTGGACCGCATTCGGGCTCTGATCCGATGTCACAACATCTCGAAACGAGAAGCAACAGAATCGGCGCGCAGAGAAAGATAAATCTAGGACCGAAAATTAAGTCCTGCGCGATGTAGAAAAAGTAGAAGCATAACAGCGACAAACAACTCAAGAGCAGAAGTGTGTCCCACTTCCGCAGTCTTCGAACAGTGAGAAAAAAGGCGACGATATAGAACAACGAGCCGGAATACCATCCGTTCAACCACTTGTTCATCCCCAGCAAGGAGTTCGATAGTTGTTCAACAGCCCGCGCCGGTGAATGAACGAGACCTGCAAAGTTTTTTCCAAAACCGTATTTCAAATCAGGATATTCAAGCAAGTAGGGGGCCAACATCGGATTCCCTGTGGTTTTCCATTGGTACAACGACGTCAAGACGATTCCTGCAAGAACCCCGGCGCCGGCAGCAATCAGAAAGGAGGGAGAACGCCGGTTCAACGAGTCCCAGGCTGTGTAGAGCAAAACAGGACTAAGAAAAATGAGGAGTGAAAACGGGCGTATCAGCGTGGACAGGAGGAGGATCAACAGCAGCAGAATCTTCCTGCCTCGCGCCGGTTGCTCGGTTTCTCTGCGGCAAATGTAAATCGCTGAGGAAGCCAAAAACAACTCGGGAGCATGAACGACCGGGGTAGAAAACATTTGAAACACGAAAGGAGAAAAAAGGCAGAGGACTCCAAAGAGGACCGCGACCTGTTTGCTATGCCATCTTCTTGCGTATTCGATCCAGATCGCAAGTGTGAGTGCGCCCAGAAAAGGAACCAGGAGCCATTCGGCCTTCAGACGCATGGCAAAAGCCAGCAAAAGCGGAAACCCGGGAGGATACATGCTGAACCATCGGTCGTCTTTCATCACCAGCATGTCGTATTCGTAGCCAAAAAAGCCGGGGTGCGCGGGAACCGGCGCAAACAGTTTCCCTGCTGCAAAAATCTTTGCCTGAAACAGATAAGCTGACGTGTCATTTACAGCTGCAGTCCGCCTGTAGACCGAGAAGCAAATGGCGGCCGAGAGGATGCAGAGCAATGCAGCCGGGATCAACAAAACCGGACGTCTCTCCGGAATTCGGTTCAGCATTCTTCGGACTCCGGCCTGCACGGTTATCTGGTAAGAAGACACGAGCGGAAAAATGAGGAGACATCCGTAGATGAAGATGCAATCAAAAAATACTTGCCGGGACCAGTCTTCCCTTGTATTCGGATAATTCAGACGAAGCAGCTCTCCCCACGGAATCACGATCACGCCGAGCCAGGGAAGAACGAGAAGAATCCTCAGGTACGGCAGATGTCTCCAATGTGAATATAAGTATTGCGCGGAGGCGATCAACAGACCCGCGCCAAGGAGCGCAAAGTACCGGATGAAATCGGCCGGGGTACGGTACAAATACCATTGACCTAACTGCTTCCAGGCAAAAAACAGCACCAGGATTGCTAGAATATGACGTAAGAGAGTAATCCACACTTTAGAACCTTGTGTTACTAACGTTGAGTTTCTTCTTTGTAACGCCGGCGTCTCGCCGGCCAAAACAGAGATTCCAGCTCGAGCTCTGCC
>CAZDDB010000069.1:6713-14281 GCA_964504105.1 uncultured Acidobacteriota bacterium | reverse complement strand
CTGATCAGATTCACGCCATTGTGAAAGAATGGCTGATTCTTTGATCAGGAATTCAAAAAATATTGATCCATCGGTACTCTTCTGATACAATAAACGTTTATTTTCCCTGGTATTTATGGAGTTGCGGAATGCGGGTGCCGAAAAAGATGGCCGACGATATGGCTGCGCAGATCGTCCAGGATCTGCTTGCCCGCAATTTTATCGATCATCCGGAAAAAGACCGTCTTTTGCAGCTTGTCTCAAACGTACTGGTCGAGGAGTTGATGGTCGAGGATAAGGTCGACGAGGAAGTCCGCCAGATCCTGAGCGAACACACGAACGAGATCGAGGCTGCCAACGTTCAGTATCATGAGATGTTCAAGAAAGTAAAAGCCAAACTCCAGCGCGAAAGGAACCTGATTTTCTAATGTTGCGCTTAAGCAGGGAAAAAATCACCCGGATCTCGCATCAGATCGCGGAAGCTCTTCGCGTCGATCCGGCTGTCATCCTGAAAACCGACCTGAACGAAATCCGTCTGGAAGTCATGAAACTCATCAACAGCCGTCTCAAGATTGATGAGCTGCTGGACGTGAAAGTCCGGGAACGCATCGCTTCCTTCCGCAGAAAGATTCCGGAAGGTGGACAGGAATGGCAGATCCTGTACCGCCGCTATTACGAAGAGGAGCTGAACGTCCTCGGCAAAACGCCAAGATAGGATCCCCGCGGAGATCGCAGAGTAGCTCTTAGCACGTTTCCTTCCACCGTGTAACCGAGGCCGCGAGTGCGGCACACGAGATCAAGGGCCTGATCCCAGGGCACTTCTGTCAGTTTCATTGTCAGTGTCCCTTTCACAGCGGGATCCAGGATCATGTTCATGCCGGTGAAATCGGCGAGAAAGCGGAAGAAATCGCGGATGTCGATGTCTTTAAAATCGAAGGTCAGCGGTTCGCCGGTCCACTTTTGTCCCGCGGTCCCCTGACGTGGGGGGGCGAAGTCCAGACTTTTTCCAGAGTGATCCGTTCGTGTTTGTTCTTCGGAACGGACGGCCTCCGTTGTCATTTCCCAATCGATCTGGTCCGCTTTGAATTTCAAGATCGTTCCGTTTTTGTCTTTTAGAAACGTCTCGCGCGGATTCAGCCGGATCAACTCTCCCGAAAATTGCTTGCCGTCCTTGCGGACGATGGTATATGAAAATGCGATCGTACCGGAGAGCAAAAGCAGGATCAGAGTTCGGGCAAACATGACGGTTACATCCTCTTCAGAATCTCTTTTCGTTTCTCCTGGTATTCTTCTTCTGTAATCATATTCCGTGATTTCAGCTGCGCAAGTTCCTCCAGCAGTTGAGTCGAGGATGCCTGTATTCCCGCAGAAGGTTCCAGATCCGCCTTTGCGTTCAGCATGGCTTTTTTGAATGCAATCGGGCCGGAGATCCGGTCCAGCGTGTTGATCACTTCATCTGAAGCGGTGAGGATCTTGATTGTTCCGTAGCCGAAAATGCGTCCAAGCCAACTTTGTTGCAGGACCACATCGTTAATCTTAACAAGAGAGGAGTCGAGGACCCTCTTGCTAAAAACACCGCTGACATGAAGGACGCGATTACTGGTAACAAGAAATGTCTCGTTGTGCCATCGCACGATATCGGCCGCCATGGAGAGAAGTGCAAGTGCCGCCATTCCTCCAAAAATATAGGGGAAGAAGCCCGGCGATTCCGGCCATTCCCTTACCGCGATCCATCCGGCGGTCAGCACGGCGAGAATCACCAATTCCTTGAACATTTCCAAGAAAAGAGTGAAGGCGTGTCTTTTGGTGCTGTTCAGGATCTTTTCGTTTGCCCCGAGCAGTTGTTCGGTGTAACCCATCAGTATCTATTATAACTGATGGCGGGAGAACCACGATGCGTAGCGCGCTCTCACTTCCAGATCTCTTCTAATCGCTGGTCGCGGCCGCATCCAAGACGATAGCTATGGTAACGAACCGGATTTTTCTTATAGAAATCCTGGTGATATTGCTCGGCGGCGTAGAATTCGGTCGCGGGTGCAATTTGAGTCACGACGGCTGGAAAGCGGCTGGACTTTTCAATAGCCTTCTTGCTTTCTTCGGCAAGGCGTTTTTGCGCATCGTTGTGATAAAAAACTGCGGTACGGTACTGGGAACCTGCATCGCAGAATTGCCTGTTTGGAGTGGTCGGATCGATATTGTGCCAGAATACTTCGAGCAGTTTGGTGTAGCTGATTCTTGAGGGGTCGTACAGCACCTCCACCGATTCGGCATGTCCCGTAATTCCCGCGGACACTTGCTCGTACGTTGGATTCCTGGTCTGACCTCCTGTGTATCCGGATGTGGTGGAAAATACTCCTTCAAGCTTATCAAAGGGCGGTTCCATGCACCAGAAACAGCCTCCCGCAAAAGTTGCTCTCTCGAGTTTTCCGGGGGCAGTCTGGGGCGCGCCAAAGGCGGAAAGGCTAAAGAAGATTACGGCAAATAAGAAAACAAAGCTGGACATGAAAAATACCTCCTGGTATCAAGATGGTTAGTTCCGATCCGGAAGGATTTCTTTCTCGATTCTTACAATTGATGAACCTGGATCGCTTCGGTGATTGGCATTTTTTCGCCGTTACGGATCGTGATGAAGCTGCCCAGCGGAGAGTGGTCCGATTCCCGGAGAAAGCTCCCGCAATTCCAGACATGCTGTACGGGGCCGTTTTGCAGAGTTGCGAATCCGGGGCGGTGGGTATGACCAAAAATCACACCCTGTACGCGTCCCGGTCTGCAGCAAAATTTGACATAGTTCTCGATACTTCGTTTCATCTCGCCGGTCAGGAACTGTTTTCGCGACCGGTGTTGGAACTTCTGTTTCCATGCGGTAACAGGTTGATACAATGAACTGAACCAATCGCGCAGGTCCCTGCGCATCGAGATGCCGCTCACCAGATTTTGGTAGAGTGAAACGCGCCGGAAATAATTGTGACGCAGTTTCACAATTTGTTCCCTCGAAAGAGAAAGGGACCTGGCAAAGATCTTTCCGATTTCGTGATTGAACGCCTGCGTCGGGTCAAAGAAGTGACCATGTGTCAAAATGATTCGCTCGCCGTTGACCCGAATAGTGTGATGCGGATATACGACCTGGATCTTTGCATCCGGGACTGTGAGCAGCCCCTGCAGAAAGCTTTCCGGAAACGTGCGGAAAAAGGCAACTTTTCCTGAAAGCTTTTTCCCATTTCGCAGCGGATGAAGAAGATACCGCTCCACCGAATGATAATCAAAGATGCGATAATCATGGTTTCCCGGAACGTAAAAGACACTGCGCGCGCCAGTTTCGCGAAGCAGGAAGTTGATAAAGAACCGGAACCCCGCTGTGCGTTTTGAGGGACCCGCCAGGATCATCCCTTCCACCGCTTGCGCCCAGTTGGCCAGCTGAAGGTCCAGAATATCACCCAGCAAAACCACTTCCTTCAAAGGAGAAAAAGCAGAAAGCCTTGCAACAAGCGCTTCTGCCGTACGCATTGAATGAAGCGTGCAACGGGTATCGCCAAAATGAAGATCTGAAACAACCAGCGTGTAAGTCGTTGCTGTCTTCATGACAGCAGTTCTTTTGCTTTTTCCAGGATGGCAGATTCGATCCTTCCTCTGAATGGCAGAGCAGCGATGGGCAAAGTTCCGTCCATTTGAATCTCCGAGGCCTGAACCTTGAAGGTTCCTGACAGCGTAAATCCCATTGTTTCAAAACTAAAATCGCCCCGGTTCCCGTTCCACGCTTCCTGGAGGTTCTGGATCCTGTTTTCAAATTTCTGTTTGAGTTCGCCAATCAAGTTCTTGATTCGCGCAGCCGCTTCCTCCTGAGTGAGTTGATGCGGTACGCGAACACTCATCTTTGGCATGTTATTCCGCTTTTTGAAGGGAAGACAGCTTTTTTATTTTTTCGAGCAAATCGTCAGGACTGAACGGTTTCGGGATATAGTCATCCGCACCGGCATCCATGCCTTCGACTCGCATCAGTTCAGATGTCTTTGCCGTCAGCAGGATAACGGGAATGTTCCTGTAAGTTTCATCCGATTTCAGCGCGCGGCACAAATCGAAGCCGTCCATTCCCGGCATGATGACATCACTGATGATCAGGTCAGGAACCGTCTCCTTGACCCGGTCCAATGCGCTCTTCCCGTCTTCCGCTTCGGAAACGCGATAGTAGTCCCGCAGACATTCCTTGAGAAGCTCGCGAATCTGCGGATTATCATCGACTACCAGAATATGCCGGTCTCTGTGTCCTGCTCTGTGCGAGGAATCATCTTTCCGCCTTTGGGAGACGGGCATTTCCAGTCCGGGAGGATACGCCACCCGCCGCGGGTCTTGTGTATCATCAGCCGATTGCTCTGGAAATTGGCTTCTCCCGCTGGGGAGTACAATCTGGAACTCCGTCCCTGATCCGGTTTCACTTTTCACCCGGATCCGGCCTCCATGCAGTGAAATCAGCTCCCGTACCAGAGAAAGTCCGATGGCAATGCGTGTCTCACCCGCCTCCAGCTCCTCATCGGGTTTGCGCAGCATATCAAACAGGTGAGGCAGTTCTGCTTTCGGAATGCCTTTGCCTGAATCGCGGACACAGATTTCCACAAAAGGGTCTTCTGTGTCATTTTCATTCGGCTGTTCTGCGACAGTTACAGAGACCGTCCCCTTATTTGGAGTGAAACGGAAGGCATTGGAGAGGAGATGATAGAAAACTTCCTCCATTTTATCGGCATCAAAATAAGTGTCCAGCGATTCCGACGTGGTTTGGAAGAGTAGATCAATTTGTCTTTTTGAGGCGTACGGTTGAAAGGCGCCGACAATTTCCCTCATAAACGAGACCAGGTTTCTGCGTTCCGGCTTCAATTCCATTCTGCCTGCCTGCAACCGGGAGATGTCATGGAACTGGCTGACCAGTCTGGATAAGTGGCGCACATTTCCCACTGCGGCTTCCAGATGTTCCCGAAGCGACGCGGGGATTTTTCCGTATCGGCCGTTCAATGCGTTTTCAATCGGTACCGTGATGAGCGTCAGTGGCGTTCTGAATTCCTCAGCGATGTTTGCAAAAAGCATCAGCTTGTTTGCCTGTTCATTGCTGATCGAAGCGGCAATCCTTGCAATCTCCTTCTGCTTCTCGCCTTCCAGGAGGGCCTTTTCGCAGCGGGCCTTTTCTTCGATCAGCAGCCGTTCGATTTTCGTCTTTTCTACCGAGACAATCCTGTCTACCTTAACCCTTTCTTCCGCAAGTTTTTTATTCAGTTCACGGAAATTTTGTTCTGTTTGCTTCTGTGAGACGGTCAGCTTCTTGATGCGGATCCGGTTCATCCGCAGGGCGATCAGGATGATGATGAGAATTGGAGCAAGAAAGAAATAGAGAATTCCCGAAGAGGAAAGTGATTCCAGGAATTCGATCATGTTTTTAGGCAACCCACCTTGCTACAGTTTACTTGACGGGAGTTCCGTTGGGTACAATGGAAGTCACACTGGCCAGAACCGGCTTTCCGCCCATAGAAGCTGCGAGAATCATGCCGTTCGATTCTACGCCCATCAAACGGCTTGGTTTCAGATTGGTGACAACGATGACCTGTTTGCCGATCAGTTCCTCCGGGGAATAAATTTCGGCAATTCCCGCGACAACGGTTCGTACTTCGGATCCGAGATCAACGCTCAACTTGAGGAGTTTCCTTGAGCCCTGGATCTTTTCGGCCGATTTGACTTCGGCGACCTTCAACCCCACTTTCTGGAAATCCTCAAGGCTCACATGGGCAGCAAGTTCTTCCGTTGCTGGTTTACCCACTGGCGATACCGATTCCGGCTCCTTTTCTTCGATTCTGGGAAAGATCGGAGCGACGGTTCCGATATGCGTTCCGGGTTTGAGTCCTCCCCATTGCAAGTCTTCCGTCTGGGCTGTTGATGCGGATCCGGAAACCCCCAGCTGTTTCCAGATCTGATCAGCCGAATCGGGTATTACGGGCGCCACCACCGCCGCGATACACCTCAAGGCTTCGCAATTGTTGTACAGAACGTTATCGAGTTTTGTCTTTTGCGCCGGATCCTTGGCCAACATCCAGGGCTGCTGATCGACAATATAACGATTGATTGCGTTCACGCATTGCCACAGATTGGTGAGCAATCGCGGGAAGGCAAATTCACTGATGGAACTGTGCAAAGAAGCAACGATGCTTTCAATCGGCTCCCGAAATGGCGGCGGGTTGTCCGGTTCCGGTTCCGGAATGATACCGCTTGCATAGCGTTGAACCATCGTGAGTGAACGGTTCACCAGATTCCCCAGATCATTGGCGAGATCGCTGTTGACTCGTTTGAGGACCGTCTCATGGGAATAATTGCTGTCTGATTCCATCGGGGCCTCACGGATGAGAAAATAACGCAGCCCATCGACGCCAAACTTTTCAACCAGCTGGTTTGGCTCAACCACATTGTCCCGTGATTTGGAGATCTTTTCTTCTTCCTTGAGCCACCACCCGTGGACCAGAAACTTGCGTGGAAGAGCAAGTCCCGCGGAAAGCAAGAATGCAGGCCAGTAGACCGCGTGAAATCGCAGGATGTCCTTTCCGATTACGTGCAGGTTTGCGGGCCAGTAGCGAGCGAAAAATTCAGGGTTTGTGGGAAACCCGATTCCGGTGATGTAGTTTACCAGTGCATCAAACCAGACATAGATCACATGCGTCGGGTCGCCGGGCACAGGAATTCCCCAGGTCAGCTTCACTCTGCTGATACTCAGATCGCGCAGTCCGCTTTCCAGGAAAGAAATGACTTCGTTGTACCTGGATCGTGGTACGATTGCATCCGGATTCTGGCGGTAATGCTCCAGGAGCGGTGCTTGATAGCGGGACAAGCGGAAGAAGTAGCTGTCCTCTTTGATTCGGTCCACCGGCCGGTGACAGTCGGGGCACTTTCCGTTGTCCAATTGTCCTTCCGTCAGGAAAGCTTCATCAAACGTACAATACCACCCCTCGTAATCGCCCAAATAAATGTCGCCGTTGGCCTGGGCTCGCCGGAACATCTCTTGAACCCCGTCGATATGCCTGCGTTCTGTCGTGCGAATAAAGTCGTTGTTTGCGATATTCAGACGGCGCCACAGTTCCTGAAACGGAGCCGCAATCCTGTCTGCCATTTCGCGAGGGGAAATTCCCAACTCTCGCGCCGCCCTTTCTGCTTTCTGACCATGCTCGTCGGTTCCCGTAAGAAAGAAAACATCGTCACCGAGAAGACGGTGGTACCGGGAAATTACATCTGTTAAAACCGTCGTGAAAACATGTCCGATGTGCGGCAATCCATTGATGTAATAAATGGGTGTCGTGCAGTAATAGGCGCTCATGACACCAATGAATATAAACTGAGAGGATCAAAAAGCAAAATCGGGATTACCTACCAAGTCACGAAGACACGACGCGGCCCTGAGGGGCCGCAACCAAGGGCGAGGATAGAAGATTAAAGATGGAGAATGGCGGGAAACGTTCTGTAGCGCCGGCGTCCCGCCGGCGGTGCCAGCGAGACGCTGGCGTTACAAATCGCAAACATGCCTTCTTCTTCCGTTTTGGGACAGTCTCGCCGGCGCTACAGAACGG
>CAZDDB010000069.1:0-6703 GCA_964504105.1 uncultured Acidobacteriota bacterium | reverse complement strand
TTTCGAGCTGTTCTCGAGACCCGGCGGGCAAGATGCCCGCTCCAGCTAAGAAGCAGGCTTTTCTTGCGTTTTTGGACATCTCGCCGGCGCTACAAACCGCTTTGGGACAGTCTCGCCGGCGCTACAGAACGGTTCCGGAACGGCCAAAAAAGGCAGGGACGTCTGGGGGAGAGACGTCCCTTTTCGTAGGCGGCTTTATGATATGAGTAGACGCAGGCACGCATCCTGTGTCTTCTTTGAATTAGGCCCGAATCAATGCAATCTGGTGGTTGCTATGGACCTCTTTCCGCAACAGGTCCTTCAGCGCGGCGTAAACCAGGACGCGCTGTTCCAGTTTACTTTTCGAAACTTTTCTGGTTTCCTCAAAAAGCGCAACGATCAAATCACCGAGAAATAAGCGTCTTCGTTTCTTTTGTGCCTTCATAACAACCTCCTTCATCTCTAATTAGATGCAAACTTGATACCAAAAGTTGTAAACCTTCCATCTCCGTCGAGACCGTCCCCATTCATCCAATTTCGTCCAGGTCGAAATGTGTCCAATTTTTTGATACAGGTGTTATCTTTTTGAACCCCATTCATCTTATTAGATACGATGGAAACGGGGAATTAGTTTATTTTTGGAGTGGTTGTCTTATTCGCAGGCGCGGAGGTGCTGGAGCACGGTTTCGACAATCCAGCCAACCCTGGCTAAAGAGCAAACGCTAGGCTGGCCTCAGAAGCCGTTCGTTGCTAATATTACACATAATTACACATATGAAACGCACGTTTTTGTTTATCCAAATCTGTTTGCTGTTTGTAACCTTACCGGCCATAGCGGCCGGCCGATATATTGTGGCTTTTGAAAGAGCGAACTCGGCAGCCGAGGAGAAGATCCGTTCCAGGGGCGGCAAGATCGTACATCGCCTGGAACGTTATCACGCTGTCGCCGCGTATTTGTCGCCGGAATCTGCTGAGGCCTTACGCAAGACACCCGGCGTAAAGAGTGTAGAGCCGGATCCCGAACGTCATCCGCTCTCGCAAACTGTGCCCTATGGAATCCCGATGGTGCAGGCAGATCTCTTGAGCGATGCAGACGCTGCCAACCGGAAAGTCTGCGTGATCGATTCAGGATATTTTAAGCGCCATCGAGATCTACAGGATGGGGGAGTAACCGGCGGCACGAGCGACATAGGCGACCCGCTGAAAGACGCATGCGCCCATGGAAGTCATGTAACCGGCGTAATTGCCGCGCTAAACAATTCGCGTGGTGTTGTGGGTGTACTGGGAAGCGGCGAAGTAAACTTGCATATCGTAAGAGTGTTTGATGATAGTTGTGAGACCACTTTCGCATCGGACATTATCGCAGCAGTGCAAGACTGCGTGCAGGCCGGCGCAAACGTCGTGAACATGAGCCTCGGCGCCCCTTCTGCAAACACAATCGAACGGCAGGCCATGGAAGATGCCTATGCAGCCGGAACGCTTCTTGTGGCCGCCGCCGGTAACGACGGAACGCATGATCTCATCTATCCGGCCTCCTACGACGTAGTGATCTCGGTTGCAGCGATTGACAGTAACCAGAAAGTAGCCGGCTTCTCGCAAAAGAACAAACGCGTAGAACTGGCCGCTCCCGGCGTTGGTGTTCTATCAACCGTTCCCTATAAAGAGACGAACAAGTTGAAAATAGATGGCAAGGTTCATGATGGAAACTGGATTGAAAACGCCAAACGACCCAGTTCAGTTTCAGGAAATCTTGTCGATGGTGGCCTGTGCGATGCATCCAAGAACCTCTGGAATGAAAAAGTTGTGTTGTGCAAACGCGGAAGCATTACGTTCAACGAAAAAGTGACCAATGTGCAGGATGGCGGTGGAATTGCAGCGGTGATTTACAACAACGAGTCCGGAAATTTTTTTGGCACACTTGGAGACGGCAATTCCAGCACAATTCCGGCAATCAGTTTGGATCAGCAAACGGGACAATCACTCCTAACAAGCGCCTTAGGCTTACCGGCAACCGTGGTAAGCAAGTTCAAGCAACCCGCAAGCGGCTACGCAATGTTTGACGGCACTTCTGCTGCGACACCCCATGTTGCCGGTGTTGCGGCGCTGATCTGGAGCTACAATCCTAACTGGACAAACGTCGAGATCCGAAAGGCCATGCAAAAATCAGCGATGGATCTGGGCAAAAAAGGTCGCGATCGATCGTACGGTTTTGGCCTGGTGCAGGCGGAAGCTGCCCTTCAGTGGTTGATCGATAACGTCGGAATCCCCTAAACCTTCATCCACAGTGTTGGTGCGAAAGGGGGGAGTCGAACCCCCACCCCTTTCGGGACTAGATCCTAAGTGGTTGTCTTATTCGCAGGCGCGGAGTTGCTGGAGCACGGTTTCGACAATCATGCGGGTGAGAATCGCGAATGTTCGGTCCCCTTCCTCTTTTGTGGCAACGGCAGGATCGCCGAAATATGCTTGCGGAGCCCCCGCTTCGCGAAAGCTATTGACTCCCTGTTTCATCAATGTTGCGAGATTGACGGGGTTTGGGGGAAGCTTTAAATGCTCTTCCCGCACAAGCTCTTTCCGGCTCGCAAGAACCAGCGAGGTCTCATACGAACCAGCGTGACAGGCGCCCTGTTTGAATTCGTTTGACAGCAAGGAGGCCCAGGGCTTTTTCGTCTTGTCGGGAAACAAGACTTTCATTGAAACGCACTCCTGGCAAAATTCATGGATGGCAGCGATGTGGTTCGGTTCCAGGTGCGAGTTGACAATACAGAGGGTGTGAATCCCCTGAGCGGCCAGCGAGTCCCCAATATCGCAAAGCAAGTTCTGAAAACTCTCCCGTGAAACGCTGATCGTTCCCGGAAAGTCCTTGCTGAAATCAGTAACCACATAATGAATGGGGGGCAGGATCAGCGCATGGATCTTCTTTTTCTGCAGTTCCTCTGCAGCTAGTACTGCCAGTGTTTCTGAGATGATGGAATCGGTGGACAGGGGGAGATGCGGTCCGTGCGCTTCCACCGACCCGATGGGCAACAGGACTACTTCGGGCAGCTTTTGCTGCAAATCAGTCCAGGTATGTTCGTTCCAGTAAAGCGACATGAGAATCGGAAATGCAAAATGCAAAATGAAAAATGAAAAGTGCAAAATGCGACGTACCCATTTTGCATTTTGCACTTTTCATTTTGAATTGTTCCCCAGGTATGTACGCATGTCCCACAGGTCCGGGAAACATTTCTTCATCAGAGTGCCTGCCAGATAGCGGACACCTTCGCTTCCGCCTGTTCCAGTTTTGTTCCCGATCATTCGTTCCACCATCCGGATATGGTGAATCCGCCAGAGACCGAAAAATTCATCGTATTCAATCATCGCTTCGGACAGCAGAAACAGATCGTAATAGTTTGCCTGTTCCTCGTGGATTCGGGCAAGCACCCGTTTGATCGACTCAGGGCGCGTATCGAATCCTTCTTTTTGTAAGAGTTCCAGAAAGGCGTCCCACAGCGTAGGTTCTGCAAGCCGTTTTCTCAATTTGGCCATGCTTTCGTCATCGGAACGCAGATGTTCCAGGATCGCGGGGTCTTTCAGATTGGAGACAAATTCAAGCTCGCGGAACTGGACGGACTGAAATCCGCTCGCGGGTTTGAGGTTGTCCCGGAAGCGGAGAAAATCGACCGGACTCATGGTTTCGAGAATGTGGATCTGCTGGTACAGCACTTTGGCAATGGAGATCACGCGATGAAACAGCCACGTGGCATATCGTATGTTTCGCGCATCCATGATTCCTATGATCGAATCAATCTCAAACAGCATGAGTTTGAACCACAACTCATAGGTCTGGTGGATGACGATGAACTGGAGCTCGTCATGGGATGGTGGATCGCTCAGAAGGCGCTGCAGCCGGGTCAGCTCCGGTACTTTCAGGTATTCGTTATACGTGAGTTTGGAATCGCCGTAGTCTGTCATGGATCAATACAGGCTGCCCCGTTGCTGCAAGTGTTTCTCATGCGCTTTTGTTTCTAGAATGTTACGAATGGCATCAAATGTTGCTTCGATTTCCGAATCGAGTGTGTAGAAATGAGGGGAGATCCGGATTCCCGCGCCTGGGCGGTAGTCTGTCAGTACGTTCCGCGAGGTGAGCTCCTTGACGACTGCATCCCCTTGCGGAATGTCCACCACAACTGTGCCGCCTCTACGTTCCGGTTCGCGGGGGGTCCGGGTTCTGTAGTCGCTTTGATCGCAAAGCCGGAAGATCAGTTCTGTTTGCTGCAGCGATTTTTTACGGATCTTTTCTACTCCAATCTGATTGATGATTTCATGCCCCGCTTCCGCAGCGTACAGCGCCGGAATTTGGGGTGAGCCATGTAGAAAACGTGTGCTGTCCCCGGCAAACTTGATGGGACCGGTTTCAAATGCAAACGGATGTTCGTGCGCCATCCATCCGGTAACCGAAGGCTCCAGTTTCTGGTAGAGGGATGGTTTGACGTAGAGATAGCCGGCGCCCGGTCCTCCACAGAGCCATTTGACCGATCCGCCAACCAGAAAGTCGATGTCCCATTTCTTTACGTCTACCGGAACGACGCCGGTGGCTTGATAGACATCCAGAAGCACCAGCGCGCCGGCAGCGTGCGCTTTGCGGACTACCCGTTCGATATCGATCTTTTCCGAGTTCTTGAAAAATACATACGAAAGGGAAACAACCAGTGTCCTTTCATCGATTGCATCTACTAGCGCATCCAGAGGAACATCGAGTCCATTACCGGAAGGGATGCACATCACATCTGCGCCTCTCTTGCGTTGTGATTCCAGTACGTAGATTACCGTTGGGAAATCGGCATCGCAGTAAAGGATCCTGTTGCGCGGTGATTTGTAATCCAGCGCGGAGAGCAATATGGAAACGGCCACCGAAACATTCTGGTGCATCACTACTTCGCCGGTGGCGGCTCCGATCAAGGAGGCAATCAGATTTCCGGTGGTGACCGGCATGTTCCACCACCCTTCGGCCCATGCCCGGATCCCACGTGTGGCCCACAGGTCCGCATACGAACGCAGTTTGTCGTAGACCCCGCGCGGCATCGCTCCCAGCGAATGACTGATCATGTAGGTAGTGTTCTCCAGGATCGGGAATTCGGGCCGGTAGGAAAGCAAATCGTCCGTCATCGGGTCTCCAGAAGCGCGGGAAAGGGCGCCTGTACTTCTACTGTATTCGAAGGCGCGGAATGGTTGCCCGCGAGATCGTAAGCTATCAGATAATATCTGTAAGTATTGCCTCCTGCAACATCAAGATCGTAATGCGTCGTGCGTTTCACCGAACCGTTGTGTGTGAACTCTTCGCCATTCACCGCGCGGTGGATTTCGTATCCATAGAGAAACTCATCATCGGTGGCCGGGTTCCAGGTAAGAAAGATTTGTCCCTTTTCGCAGACCGCGTTCAGACGCGCCCCTTCTGCCGGCCATGCAGGAGGAACGGTGTCGGAACTCTCCGGCGCTTGCAAACTTCCTTTCGGCCACAGGACGCAGGTGACTTTGTGAAATGTTTCATCCAAATTCTTGCAGACGTTTCCGTACGTGCACCGGATGATTTGATGTTCCCGTCCCTCCCGCGCCTTTTTCGGCAGATCGGGATCGGCCAGAAGCGCCCGCGCCATCCCGATCAGATCGGCCCGGCCTTCCTGCAGAATGCTTTCGGCCTGTGCCGGGGTGCGAATCTTACCGGTGCTGACAACGGGGACGGAGTGCCCGTGCGCGTTCAAGTAGTGTTTGATTTCTGCGCTGACGGGAACATTGGCGAGATCGGGATACGCGACGCTCGGCATGCAACGATCGCCGGAGTAGCCCGTGTATGGATACAGTGGTGTGCCGGGTTTGTGGATCGCATCTTCAAACTTGCCGCCGGCCGATACGCTGATCCAATCCACGCCAAGCTGGGCCATTCGCAAGGCCATCTGCCGCGAGTCGTTTACGGTGTACCCATTCTTGATGCACTCTTCGCCGTCAAACCGGATCCCGAGCGGAAAATCGCGGCCAACTACTTCCCTGACTCGCAAAATGACCTCGGTCATCAGTCGCATCCGGTTTTCCAGCGATCTGCCGTATTCGTCGTTCCGCGCGTTCCGCAGCGAAAGAAATGACGAAAGTGTATAGGCATGTGCCATGTGCAATTCCACCCCGTCAAAGCCTGCCTGTCTCGCGCGTCCTGCTGCGGCTGCATATGCTTCTATAATAAACGCGATCTCTTCGTGCGTGAGGTCCTTGATCTTTTGACGCCAGCCGCTTCTTGCGATCTTCAGAAAATGGATGATCTGCGGTACGACTTTGGAAGGGCTGATATCATGAATCTCCCTGGCCAGGTCCGCCAACCCCGGAATATATTCATCGCCGCTGAGCCGCAGCAAGGGACCGCTCCGGGCGCTATGCACTCCCATCGCTTCCAGCACAATGAGTCCGGCTTCTCCGCGCGCAAAACGAAGATAGCGGTCGTGGATATCTTTGTTGACAAATCCGTCTTCGCCCGATAACCGCGTCACCATGGCGGTCAGAACAAGACGGTTCGGCAGCACCATCCCGTTGATATTGAACGGTTCAAATAACATAGGCTAACCACGGAGGCACAGAGGCACAGAGCTAAAATAGTTATTTCTCCGTGTCTCCGTGCCTCCGTGGTTCTTCCTTCAGATAATGTGTGGCGATGATTGATTTCAGCACTTCGGTTGCTCCTTCGTAAATCCGCAATGCGCGG